>UQMJ01000002.1 GCA_900542035.1 uncultured Clostridium sp. | reverse complement strand
GTCTGGGGAGCATTCCGGTTTAACGTGTATTTCCTGTTAGGAATTGTCGGACACGTGCTGGCAGAAATTATTCTTACTTTGATTTTCGGACAAAGCCCCAGACTGCTTCCGGTGGCTTTGGATTTTTCTTTGTTTTTTGCATTTGCCCTGACCTTCCCAGATGTGGAATTTTTATTAATGTATATCATCCCTGTTAAGGCTAAGTGGCTGGCCGTGGCAGAGGGAGCAATTTATCTCTATTATCTGATTACCGGAGACTTGCTGACTCGGATCGAAATTGGCCTGACGATGGCTAATGTGATTCTGTTCTTCTTATTAACCCGCAATTACAGCAGGATTAATCCAAAAGAAGTAAAAAGAAAGCATGATTTTAAAACTCAGGTTCAGATGAAGCCGCAGGGAAGAACCCGCCATAAATGCGCGGTTTGTGGAAGGACAGAATTAGATGGACCTGGAATGGAATTCCGCTACTGTTCAAAATGCGAAGGGAATTATGAGTACTGTCAGGATCACTTATATACCCACCAGCACGTGACCAAAAGCAGTACCCAGGAAAAACAGTAGGTACCAAGTAGACACCCACTAAAATTTGGAGGAAAAAGAAAGTGAAAAAAACAAAAATCATTTGTACGATGGGGCCGAATACAGATAATTATGAGATTATGAAAGGCCTGGCGCTGAACAACATGGATGTAGCCCGTTTCAATTTTTCCCACGGAAGCTACGCAGAGCATAAGGGACGTCTGGAGCTGCTGAAAAAGGTCCGCAAAGAAGTAGGGCGTCCAATCGCAGCCCTTCTGGACACCAAAGGACCGGAGATTCGTACCGGATTATTAAAAGAACATCAGAAAGTAATGCTGGAAGCAGGACAGACCTATACGCTTACAACCCGTGAAGTAGAAGGAGATTGTGAGATTGCCCATATTAATTACAATGGACTGAATGAAGACGTTTCTGCAGGAAACAAGATTCTGATTGATGACGGCTTAATTGAGCTGGAAGTAAAGGAAGTAAACGGGGAGGACATTGTCTGCACCGTTATCAATGGCGGCGAGCTGGGAGAGAGAAAGGGCGTCAACGTACCAAACGTAAAGATTAAGCTTCCTGCATTAACAGATAAGGATAAAGAGGACATCCGCTTTGCTATCAAAGAAGGATTTGACTTTATTGCGGCTTCTTTCGTACGGACAGCAGATGCAATCCGCGAGATCCGCCAGATGTTAGACGATGCCGGATCCAGCATCCAGATTATTTCTAAGATTGAAAATGCAGAAGGCCTTCAGAACTTAGATGAGATTATTGAGGTCAGCGACGGAATTATGGTTGCGCGAGGCGACTTAGGAGTGGAGATTCCGGCCCAGAAGCTGCCGTATATCCAGAAGCAGATTATCCACAAGTGCAACGAAGCAGGAAAGGTCGTTATTACCGCTACCCAGATGCTGGATTCTATGATCCGCAATCCAAGACCTACACGTGCAGAGGTAACGGACGTTGCAAATGCAGTTTATGACGGCACGGATGTTGTAATGCTGTCCGGAGAGACTGCAATGGGCAAGTATCCAATTGAGGCGTTGAAGATGATGGTACAGATTATTGAAGATACCGAGTCTCACCTGGATTATTCCGATTACCGGAGAAGAAAAGTCTGCGCAAGCAAAAACCAGAACGTATCCGGAGCAGTTTGTTATGCGTCTGTTTCCACAGCGCATGAGCTGGGAGCTTCCGCTATCGTAACTCCTACCATTACCGGATTTACTGCAAGAATGCTGTCTAAGTGGCGTCCGGCTGCTCACATTATGGGAATGTCCCCAAGTATGTCTGTTGTTCGTCAGATGATGATTTACTGGGGTGTAAAGCCAATCTGGTCCCGTCGTGCAGATTCTACGGATGAGCTGATTGAGTCTTCCATCGACGAGTTAAAAGCAATGGAATTAGTAAAAGAAGGCGATCTGGCGGTTGTGACTGCCGGAGTGGTAAACTTTGCAAGCCGTCATGAGCCGGCAGCGCAGACCAATATCATGAGGGTTGTGTCTATCTAAATCCGTTGTCCGGAATCACGATATTTTTACAAAAGGCCATTGCATCACGCTTGGAGGTACAGATTCAATTATGGAAAAAAGACCATTTGTAAGTTTAAAGCAGGCAGAAGGCATTGCCCAGGCATATCCGACTCCTTTCCATCTCTATGATGAAAAGGGGATTCGGGAAAATGCAAAACGGCTGAAGGAAGCGTTCTCCTGGAATAAAGGTTATCGGGAATATTTTGCAGTAAAAGCAACTCCCAATCCATTCCTTTTAAATATTTTAAAAGAATATGGCTGCGGCACAGACTGTTCTTCTATGACAGAGCTGATGATGTCAGACGCCTGTGGATTTTCTGGCCATGACATTATGTTTTCTTCCAATGACACTCCGCCGGAAGAGTTTGCATTTGCAGAAAAACTGGGGGCCATTATCAACTTGGACGATATTACCCATATTTCCTGTCTGGAAGAAACGTTGGGATATATTCCGGAAACCATTAGCTGCCGGTATAACCCAGGCGGGCTGTTTAAAATCAGCAATGACATTATGGATAACCCAGGCGATGCCAAATATGGTATGACGACGGATCAGATTTTTGAAGCATTCCGAATTCTGAAAGAAAAGGGTGCGAAGAATTTTGGAATCCATGCATTCCTGGCCAGCAATACGGTAACCAACGATTATTATCCAATGCTTGCCAAGGTGCTTTTTGAACTGGCAGTTGAGCTTCAGAAAAAGACCGGAGCCCATATTAAATTTATTAATCTGTCCGGCGGAATTGGAATCCCTTACCGTCCGGATCAGGAGCCAAATGATATTTATGCAATCGGCGAAGGCGTCCGCAAAGTCTATGAGGAAGTGCTGACGCCGGCTGGCATGGGCGATGTGGAGATTTATACCGAACTGGGCCGGTTTATGATGGGACCTTACGGCTGCCTGGTAACAAAGGCGATCCACGAAAAGCATACCCACAAAGAATACATCGGAGTAGATGCCTGCGCAGTAAACCTGATGCGGCCTGCGATGTATGGCGCTTACCATCATATTACGGTACTGGGCAAAGAGGATGCAGTCTGCGATCATAAATATGATATTACCGGCTCTTTGTGTGAAAACAATGACAAATTTGCTATCGACCGGATGCTTCCGGAGATTGAAATGGGAGACTATCTGGTTATTCACGATACGGGAGCCCATGGTTTTTCAATGGGATACAATTATAACGGAAAATTGAAATCAGCAGAATTGCTTTTGAAAGAAGACGGTACGGTTCAGATGATCCGACGCGCCGAAACGCCAAAGGATTATTTTGCTACCTTTGATTTCTGCGATATTATGAAAAAGTACGGAAAATAACATCCGGCAATAAGAAGAAGCGGCATTTACAGAATGTATTTGCCGCTTCTTTTTTTCTGTCGCGTTCTTAAAAATGGGCGGAAAAAAAGCCTCGTATGTGATGGGTACGAGACTTTGCTTTTTTTCCGAATTTCGATTTCAAAAGGATTCAGGATTAACTGCATTTCTTATGGTGTTAGTATAGCACAGGCTGGAAAATAATGTTTGAATGTTCTCGAAAAAGATTATTAAGAAATTCTTAAGGTTGCGATAGGATACGATACCATTATTGCAGCAGCCGTTCTATATCTAAAAGCCCCCACCCCTGCTGATTGGGAGGAAGCCCCAAATCTCTGCAGGATTCCCTCAGTTTTAGCTTTACTTCTTTATTAGATAGATTAGGATATTTTTCCAGAAAAAGTGCAACCGCTCCGGAAACAATAGGGGTAGACATGGAAGTGCCGCTTTTAATCTGGTAGAGGCCAGAGGCGTTTTTGCAGCTTACAATGCGGGAGCCTGGGGCCACAACATCCGGTTTGCGGATGCAGGCGTAAGTGGGGCCGCGTCCGGAATAATCTACCATCCGGTTTCCGGAAACCAGAACCTCATGATAGTCGTCAGAACAGCCTACTGTGATTACCTTCCGGCTGATTCCAGGGGTCGTGATCGTCATGCGCGCGGGACCATTATTTCCAGCTGCGACTACAACGACCAGGCCGTCATCCCATGCGGCATTGACGCCTCTGACCAGCGCGGAATTTTCGGTCATTCCTTTCCTTGTAAAAGAACCGACGGAGATATTGATAATACGGATGCCGTACTTGTCCTTATGGCTGCGGATCCAGGAAAGTCCGGACAACACATCGGAGGCAAAGCCATTTCCCTGCTGATCCAAGACCTTCACACTGATTAAATTGCATTTTGGGGCAATGCCGGCATACCGTCCTTCAGAAGCGGCTCCGCTGCCCCCGATAATGGCAGAGATGTGAGTTCCGTGTCCATTGTTGTCATAGGGATTGCGTTTATGGTTTAAAAAATCCTGAAATGCAAGAATCCGATTATCAAAATCCTGATGGGGAAAAATACCGGTGTCCAATATGGCAACGCCAATTCCCTTGCCGGTAAGCCCCTGTCTGTAAGCTTCCTGCCAGCGAATTTCAGATTTTACCTGATCCACATAAAAATACCATCCTTTTTTTATTAAGATATGTAATAAGACAAAGGAAGGGGATTAGAATCTTTGATTTTCCAAAAAAGAGTCTTGAATCCAGTTCCTGAATACGATATAATTTCTATGTTCGGCAGAGTTTCTTTCTGCCCGATTGCTTAACCGGTATTCTCCGGAAATTTCCTGTATGACAAATGAGTGTGGACGAAGAAGGGCGGTGATAGTTGACGGTGGGAATCAAAATTACCAGTTGACATTTCAATAAGGATATATTATAGTTATAGGTACAGATAGAACATTTGTTCGCATTGGAGGACGATATGAATAAAGACGATAAATTAAAAGCATTGGATGCCGCTTTAACCCAGATTGAAAAAGCTTATGGCAAGGGTTCCGTGATGAAACTTGGAGAATCCGGAGTAAACATGAATATCGAGACGATTCCGACTGGTTCTTTAAGTCTGGATATTGCATTAGGACTAGGCGGGGTTCCGAGAGGACGTATTGTGGAGATTTACGGTCCAGAGTCCAGTGGTAAGACAACCGTTGCTCTTCATATGGTAGCAGAAGTCCAGAAAAGAGGCGGGATTGCCGGATTCATCGACGCAGAACACGCACTGGATCCAGTTTATGCAAAGGCCATAGGGGTAGATATTGATAACCTTTACATTTCCCAGCCGGATAATGGAGAGCAGGCGCTGGAGATTACAGAGACGATGGTGCGTTCCGGAGCGGTAGATATTGTAATTGTGGACTCTGTTGCAGCTCTGGTTCCAAAGGCAGAGATTGACGGTGAGATGGGAGATTCCCATGTAGGCCTTCAGGCCCGTCTGATGTCCCAGGCTTTGAGAAAATTGACTGCAGTGATCAGCAAGTCCAATTGTATTGTGATTTTCATTAATCAGCTTCGTGAAAAAGTTGGCGTGATGTTTGGAAATCCAGAGACGACGACAGGCGGCCGCGCGCTGAAGTTCTACTCTTCCGTCCGTCTGGATGTACGCCGCACTGAGACCTTAAAACAGGGAGGAGAGGCCATTGGAAGCCGTGTAAGGGTAAAGGTTGTAAAAAATAAGATTGCGCCTCCATTTAAAGAGGCTGAGTTTGACATTATGTTCGGTAAGGGGATTTCCAAGGTTGGGGATATTTTAGATCTGGCGGCTAAGGAAAACATCGTAGAAAAGAGCGGAGCCTGGTATGCTTACAATGGAGCCAAGATTGGACAGGGCCGCGAGAATGCCAAAATTTATCTGCAGAATAACCAGGAAATCTGTCAGGAGATTGAACAGCAGGTAAGAGATAAATACAATCTTCAGGGAGGTTCTGGAAAAGGACAGGTTCAGGAACAGGAAGCCAGAGAAACTGCGGCAGAAACGAAGAGTGAAAAAGAATGAGCAGACTTCGGGTACTGAGTATTGCGGAGTTTGATAAGAAAAGACGCAAGATCCTTTTAGAAGGGGATCTTGCGCTTGTCTTATATCCCAGTGACATCCGCAAATTCCGAATGGAAGAAGGAATGCTTCTTGAAGAAAAAGTATTGTCAGAAATAATGGAGACTTTATGTGCAAGGGCGAGGGAGCGGGCGCTTCATCTCCTTGAATTTTCAGATAAGACGGAATCAGCCCTGCGGGCACGTTTAGCCAGAGAGGGTTATCCGGAACAGGCGGTGGAGTCAGCTGTTTCCATGACTCTGCGATTTCATTATGTAGATGACGAAGCATATGGAACCAGGTATGTGCAGTCACACAGCCGGAGCAAGAGCCGGCGCCAGATGATGAACAGCCTTTTGCAGAAGGGAGTCAGCAGGGAACTGGCAGAACAGATTTTAGAGGAACAGAATATTGATGAAAAGGCCCAGGTTCAGGCACTTTTAGAGAAAAAAGGGTTTTGGGGAAGGGCATTAGAACGGAAAGAATATGAGAGAGCGGTTGGAATGCTGGCTCGAAAGGGATACTCCTTTGAAGTGATTCATAGTGTTATGACAAAAATGCAGGAGGATATTTGGGCAGATTGACTGTAATTTCCCAAACACTTTGTATTAGACTTGACACATTACCGAAAAACGTATAAAATTATACTGTTGTAGTTCGTACAATGAAAACTAAATAAGGAGGTGCTCCTGTGTCACCAGTAATAGCTGCATGTATAACAGGCGTAGTAGTAGCTGTTATTACCTGGGTTGCGGCGACCCAATACCGGATTAAAAGTTATGAGAGTAAGATTGGTTCAGCCGAGGAAAAGTCCAGGGAGATAATAGATGAAGCGTTAAAGGTAGCAGAAACCAAGAAGCGGGAAGCTCTTCTGGAAGCAAAGGAAGAGTCGTTAAAGACTAAGAATGAGCTGGACAAAGAAACAAAAGAAAGAAGAGCAGAACTTCAGCGTTATGAACGGCGAGTATTAAGCAAAGAAGAAAACGTAGAAAAGAAAGCAGATGCCCTTGAAAAAAGGGAAGCAGGATTACTTTCCAGAGAGGAATCTTTAGGCAAGCGTTCTGCAGAAGTGGATTTACTTTACGAGAAAGGGATACAGGAACTGGAAAAAATTTCAGGTCTAACCTCCGAACAGGCAAAGGAATATCTTTTAAAATCTGTTGAAGAAGACGTAAAGCATGATACTGCAAAAATGATTAAGGAACTGGAAAACAAAGCAAAAGAAGAAGCCGATAAAAAGGCAAAGGATTACATTGTGACAGCCATCCAGAGATGTGCTGCCGATCATGTTGCAGAGACAACAGTTTCTGTCGTACAGCTTCCTAACGATGAGATGAAAGGCCGTATTATTGGACGAGAAGGCCGCAATATCCGTACTTTAGAGACCTTGACCGGCGTAGAACTGATTATTGACGATACTCCGGAAGCAGTCGTACTATCAGGATTTGATCCGATTCGACGGGAAGTTGCTCGGATTGCCTTAGAGCGTCTGATTGTGGACGGACGGATTCATCCGGCCAGAATCGAAGAGATGGTTGAAAAGGCACAAAAAGAAGTAGAAACAATGATGCGGGAAGAGGGCGAAGCCGCAACCCTTGAGGTTGGCATTCACGGTATTCATCCCGAATTAGTAAGACTTCTGGGTAAGATGAAATTCAGAACCAGCTATGGACAGAATGCATTAAAGCACTCAATTGAAGTAGCTCATCTTGCCGGATTACTGGCAGCAGAGATGGGCTTAGATGTCCGTCTGGCCAAACGCGCCGGATTATTACATGACATTGGCAAGTCCGTTGACCATGAGATGGAAGGTTCTCATATTCAGTTAGGCGTTGATCTGTGCCGCAAGTACAAAGAGTCAGCGACCGTAATTAACGCAGTGGAATCTCACCATGGCGATGTTGAACCACAGAGTTTGATTGCCTGCATTGTTCAGGCTGCAGATACCATTTCTGCTGCAAGACCAGGTGCAAGGCGAGAGACTCTGGAGACATATACCAACAGATTAAAACAGTTAGAAGATATTACCAATTCCTTTAAAGGAGTGGACAAGTCCTTTGCGATTCAAGCAGGAAGAGAAGTCCGGATTATGGTTGTTCCGGAGCAGATTAACGATGACGGCATGGTATTGCTGGCTCGTGACATTTCAAAGAGAATCGAGGACGAACTGGAATATCCAGGTCAGATTAAGGTAAACGTTATCCGAGAATCACGGGTGATCGATTACGCAAAATAGGCTTTAAAATCCTAGAAAAAGGCAAAGGCGTTTGGATGCCCATGTATGTGGTGTGTCCAGATGCCTTTTTCATTTTTACAGGAAGAAAAATAGAAAGGAAGATAAGATGGCAAAAATCGGCTTTATTGGAATGGGCAATATGGGATATGCAATTTTAAAAGGATTGCTGGCCTATATTCCAAAAGAAGAAGTGACATTTTCGGAAGTAAACAGAGAGAGACGGTTGTGGGCAGAAGAGCAGACTGGAGTATGCGCTGCAGAAAGTGGAAAAGATTGTGCAGAAAAATCAAAATATCTGATTTTGGCAGTCAAACCTCAGTATATGGATCAGGTAATGGAAGAATTGGCTCCGGTTATAAAAAAGGAACAGATTATTATTTCCATTGCAGCAGGCATTGATACCAGGTATCTGAAAGGAAAACTGGGAGAAGATAAGAGAATCGTCCGTTCTATGCCGAATACGCCTGCGTTGGTCGGAGAAGGAATGAGCGGGGTTTGTATGGAGGAAGGCCAGTTTACAGAGGAAGAAAAGCTGGAAATCGGGAAGATTTTTAATTCCTTCGGAAAAATGAAGATTGTTCCGGAAAAACTGATTGATGCAGTAGGATGCGTCAGCGGCTGTTCTCCGGCTTATGTATATATGTTTATTGAAGCGCTGGCAGACGGAGCAGTCAAATATGGACTCCCAAGAAAAGATGCTTATGAGATGGCAGCTCAGGCAGTTTTCGGAAGCGCAAAGATGGTGTTGGAGACAGGGATGCATCCAGGCGAATTGAAGGACATGGTATGCTCTCCAGGCGGGACGACTATAGAAGGTGTTTCTGCATTAGAGGAGTGTGGCTTTCGGAGCGCAATTATCAAGGCCTGCGATGCAAGCTATCTGAAAAATTCCAGACTGAAATAAGAATCAGAAACAAAAATTAAGCATTAGAAATAAGAATGAAAAGAGAGAAAGGAAACGGGAATATTATGGAGCAGCAGGAAAATATACCAGTAATCCGTAAAAAAAGAGAATTAAAGTATACAGGTACGATTTTAAAGTTTTATGAAGATACGGTTGTAGTCAACGGACATGAGGCGCATTGGGATTTTATTCATCACGATGGGGCTGCGGCAGTTGTTCCGGTTACTGCAGAAGGAAAAATTTTAATGGTACGCCAATATAGGAATGCACTGGATAGGTATACCCTAGAAATACCGGCAGGCAAATTGGACGCGCCGGATGAACCTAAAATTGAATGCGCTTACCGAGAACTGGAAGAGGAAACCGGATACCGCTGCGAAAAACTGGAATATCTGTTAAGTCTGAACACGACCATTGCATTCTGCGATGAATATATTGATATTTTCCTGGCCAGAGATTTGATTCCTTCCCGCCAGCATTTAGATGAAGATGAGCAAATTGAACTGGAAGAGTGGGATTTAAAGGATTTGCAGGAACTGATTTATACAGGAAAAATGACAGATGGAAAAACAGTGGCAGCGATTATGACTTATGCGGCCAAGTATGGAAACCAACAGTAGGCAGTCAGAACAAGAAGACAGAATAAGAGATAAGAAGACGACCTTTCGCATACATTGTGATAAACAATGATAGGGGTCGTTTTTTTATGAAAAAAATCCGGATTTCTTATGGAGATGGGCTTCTGATCAGCTTTTTAATTGGAGTTGCAGCAGGTACAATTCTGATTCAGATGACAAACAGCGAGTTAAAGGCCGGTTTAAGTGCATTTCCATTTTCAGCGGGTGGTACAAATCCAGAAGAAGCAGCAGGAGAACTGCCTTTGTTTTTTCATTTGCTTAAAAGGAGAAGCTTTGCAGTCCTGCTTGGATGGCTGGTTGGGATGACGCCGTATGGAGCAGTATGCTTTTTGTGCTTATTTGCATATGCTGGATTGACAATGGGGGTTACGGTTTCTGTGTTTACCTGGCAGAAGGGATTGACCGGCATCTTTTATTTTTTACTCAGCATACTGCCTCACAGTCTGTTTTATGGAGTGGTTTGGCTTAGTCTGGCATTTTTTGCGGGAAAAGACAGCCGGACACCGAAATTTATTTTGATTCTTTGCCTGTTTGGAATCTGTATGCTGGGAGCAGCGATGGAATGTTGGGGATTTCCCATGATCTGGAGGTTGGGATAGGCAGATAAAATTTGATTTAATGATTGACAAGTTGGTAGTTAAATCATATACTAATATTACTGATAATATTAGTGATATTAGTAGGAGGGGCTATGGATAAAAAAATATATGATACTTATATTGAGCTATTAAGAAAAGAGTTAGTACCAGCCCTAGGATGTACAGAACCAATTGCGATTGCATTGGCGACAGCAAGAGCAAGGGCAGAGTTGGGAAATTTTCCGGAAGAAATGACAGTGCTTTGCAGTGGCAATATTATAAAAAATGCCCAAAGTGTAAAAGTACCAAATTCCGGTGGACTAAAAGGAATTTCAGCAGCAGCAGTTTTGGGATGTGTGGGGGGACGATGGGAAAACGGATTAGAAGTTTTGAACGAAATTAGTGGAGAAGAAATAGAACAGACCAAAAGTTTGTTGAAAACATCTTTTTGCCATTGCAGTTTGAAAGAGGGGATGCCCAATCTTTATATTCAAGTGATTGTAAAAAACGAAGGTCATCAAGTGTCTGTTACAATTGAGGATTATCACACCAATATTACAAAAATTGAAAAAGATGGAAAAATCATATTTCATAAGGAACAGTCTGCTCAGACGAGAACAGATGGGAAAGAACGTTTGAACTTAAAAGATATTGTAGAGTTTGCACAGAGTGTTCGGTTAGATGATGTGAAAGATATTTTGAAACGTCAAATAGAATATAATAGCGCCATATCAGAAGAAGGGCTTATTCATGAGTGGGGGTGTCAGGTGGGAAGAACGCTTTTAGATACCTATGGAAATGAAGAAGTAGAGGTGCGGGCAAAAGCGCGGGCTGCTGCTGGTTCGGATGCACGAATGAGCGGTTGCGCTTTGCCAGTTGTAATTAATTCTGGGAGTGGAAATCAAGGAATGACAGCATCTTTGCCTGTAATTGAATATGCAAAGACCATGAACATAAAAGAAGAAACGTTATATCGGGCATTATGTATTAGCAATTTATTGGCACAAGAACAGAAAAAGTGGATAGGTTCGTTATCTGCATATTGCGGTGCAGTTTGCGCGGCTGCTGGAGCTGGAGCAGCTATTACTTATTTGTGTGGTGGAACATTGGAACAAATTGGGGCTACCGTAACCAATACCATTTGTAATATTGGCGGTATGATTTGCGATGGAGCAAAACCGTCTTGCGCTGCAAAGATTGCTTCTGCTGTTGATGCTGCTATTATGGCTCATAATATGAGCATGAAAAAAAGAAATTTTGTAAGTGGCGAAGGATTGATGCAGAAAAGTGCTGAAACTACGATACAAGCTGTTGGATATGTTGGAAGAATTGGAATGAAACAGACAGATGTAGAGATTTTAAATGTGATGCTTGGAAATCAAAGAAAGAAAAATCCATCTTAACTCTTTGATTAGCAAAAAAATTCTGCTATAATATAAATAACTATAATGATTAGACATCGGAGAGGCAGCTCTCAAATAAAATAGAAAGCGATTCAAAAATATGACCATAAAAGAAAGAGTCTATAATGAAGTTTATAATGACATAT
This sequence comes from uncultured Clostridium sp., assembly GCA_900542035.1. GTDB lineage: Bacteria > Bacillota > Clostridia > Lachnospirales > Lachnospiraceae > UMGS1370. The sequence goes on along the minus strand of UQMJ01000002.1, from coordinate 191,909 downwards.
TTTCTGGGAAATATGAACCCAATGAGATTTTGACAGAAAATAAGTTAGTTGAAAAATATTCTGTGAGCAAATCTCCTGTTAGAGAAGCTTTGCTTGAACTTTGTAAGGATCAAGTGCTTCAAAGTTTACCCCGTTTAGGCTATCAAGTAAGGCCAGTATCTTTAAAAGAGGTTTTGGATGTTTTAGAATATCGGATTGACGTAGAAACCAGCGGTCTTAGAAGGGCATTTTCATACATTACACAGGAAGATATTAAAGTACTTGACGAACTTTCAGATAAAACGCCAGAGGAATTGGTGGTGCCGGACTGGAGCAGAAATGAGTCGTTCCATTTGAAATTATATGAACTAAATCGTAATGCTTATGGGTATCAAGAACTTCAAAAAAATTTAAAGCAAAGTTCAAGATATATCGCACAATATTTTCATACTGCATGGCAAAAAGCAAACGAGACTAATAATCAATGCCATAAGGAAATTGTAAATAGTATTCGTAGAGGAAACTTAGAGGAAGCTTGTGAGAAGCTTAGCCAGGATATTACCTCTATAAAAGAAGAAATTCAAAAGATGCATCGTTTTTAATTTATGAAAAAGAAGCGAGCAAATAAGGCTGTTAGAGAACAGAAAGATGAATTGAAAATCTATGTTCTCTAACAGTTTTTTTGTTGCTAAAAATAATTAGTTACAAATAATGGTACTATTGCATATAAAAATAGATTAAATATACAAAATAGTAATGAAAATGCACAATACACTCTTGACAACAGTACTACCATATAGTATACTTTACTCATATTACTACTAATATTATTACAGAAATACTTGGAGGGGAAAGATGAAAAAAAGAGAAAGGGTAATTAGGGCGATTAAAGGGGAAGAAGTAGATAAGATCCCATCAGGATTTTCTTTGCATTTTCCAGCTAGTGTAGCAAAAGGAGAACAGGCAGTAGAAGCTCATCTTGATTTTTTCGAAAAAACGGATACGGATATTATCAAAATCATGAATGAAAATCTTGTTCCGGTAGTTTCAGGGATAAAAGAACCGGAAGATTTTGATAAGATTCCAGCAGTTTCAATGAACGATGAATTTATGAAGCATCAGGTGGAACTTACAAAAAGAATTTTGGAGAAAAGCGATCCAACTGCATTTTCTTTAGGAACACTTCATGGAATTGTAGCGTCTTCAGTACACCCATTTGAAATGGGTGGAATGGAATACCTAAAGGCAAGGAAATTTGTCCTTGATTCTCTTAGGAAAAACGAAAAACCAGTCTTGGCTGCTTTTGACAGAATTACTGAGGGAATGTGCGAACTGGCCAAAACCTATATTCATCTGGGAGTAGATGGTGTTTATTATGCAGCTCTAGGAGGAGAAGCAGATTTACTTACAGATGAAGAGCATACGAGATGGTTTAAGCCGTATGATCTGAAAATTATGAAAGCAATTAAAGAGGCAGGAGGATATTGTTTTTTACATATCTGTAAAGATGGTCTGAATATGGAAAGATATCGCGATTATGGAGAACTGACAGATGTGGCCAATTGGGGAGTATATGAAGCGCCGTTTTCTTTAAAAGAGGGAAGAAAACTTTTCCCGAAAACCTGCATTATGGGTGGTTTGAAAAATCGTAGTGGAGTTTTAATTGATGGAAGTAAAGAAGAAATCCATCAGGCTGTAAAAGATATAGCAGAAGAAGCAGGCCGTACAAGTTTTATTTTGGGAGCAGATTGCACATTACCTACAGAGATTCCATACGAACGAGTTCGCATGGCAGTAGAAGCAGCAAGAACATTATAATCAATAAAGGAGGAAATGATTATGAGAAGAAAAAATCTGGTATTATTGGGACTGGCAGCAGCATTATGTTTAAGCGGATGTCAAAAACAAGAACAGAGCGGAGATACAACAACAGCAGCTGAAATAACCGATAAGGAGTCTGAGGGGGATAGTGCAGCCAAGACGGAGGCGGCAGAGGAAGGGAAGGTTTATCCAAAGGGAACCGTTACATTTTATATGAATGGAAATCCGCAGTATCGCCAGCAGTATTTCGAAACATGGCTGGAAAATCACAGAGATATTGCGCCGGAAGTATCAGTGGAATTTGTACAGGTAGAAAGCAATGCAGATGCAAGAGAAAAGATAACGATGACCGCACTTTCTGGAGCAACCGAAGATTTGCCAGATGCCGTTTTCCTCGACAGACTGAATCTGATGGATTTGACTCAAGCAGGACTTTTGGTAGACGAAACAGAGTTTTTAACTCCATTGGCAGATAAGATGGTGGAAGGAGCATTGACAGAAGGCATTGTAGGTGGAAAAATGTATGGCCTTCCAGATTCTGTTCGACCACAGCTGTTGATGTATAATAAGGAAATCTTCGATAAGTATGAAATCGATCCAGAACAGATGGCAACAATGGAAGGCTATATTGAAGTAGGACGTCAGCTAAAAGAAAAAAGTGGCGGAGAGACCTATCTTTCTTGGATTGGATCTAACAATATGACATGGAAATGCTGGGGAAGAAGAGGACTGATGCCACAGGCTAATGCTAAAATATGGGATGAAGAAGGAAACGTTATTATTGGCAGCGATGAAGGAACAAAACTGGCATTAGGAGCTTTGGATACTATGTATTCAGAAGGACTTTTGATGCGTGTTGAAATGTATGATCCCGCTCTTTATGATGCGATTAATGCCCAGAAGATAGCTACATTTGATATCGGAGCTTATTGGGATGAATTTATGCGTCAGAACTGTCAGGCGACTGCAGGACAGTGGCGGGTAATGTCCGCACCTGCATTTGAAAGCGTAGGAAAAGCAGGAGCTCCAGTATCCAGCTATCTTTGTATTGTAGAAAAAGGAGAGGATGGCGTATACAAAGAACTGATTGAACAGATGTGGTATGATTTTACTTTTGATAGTGAATCCAGACAGGCATGGGTTAATTCTATGGAAGAGCAGAATGCTCCTTATACAAATCCGATTTCCTTAGAAATGCTGAAAGATGATTTCTGGAAAGAGCCATCCGATTATTATGGAGGACAGTCTTTTAGAGAATGGGAAGCATTAACTTTACAAAATTGTGCAGACAACATGATTGTAACTGCACAGGATGCCGAAGGTGATGAAATTATCTCAGCTGAGATTGAAAAATATGTAGCTGGAGATCAGACTATGGAAGAAGCTATTGCCAATATGGACAAAAACTTAAAGGCTAAAATTGGAAAGGCAGAAATTGTAGAGTAACAGATTACAGGAGAAGGGCATGCTGAAAAAAATCAAAAAATATCGAGCCCCATATCTGTTTATCTTGCCATTTTTTATACTATTTACAGTGTTCCAACTGGTTCCTACAATATGGAGTGTTTATATCAGTTTTACAAAGTGGAGGGGAATTGGAACACCAGAATTTGTGGGGCTTGAAAATTATAAAAAAATGGCAATTGATGATATGTTTTGGGAATCTTTGCTGAATACAGCTATATATTGGGTAACAGGTCTGGTTTTAATTCTGTTTTTAGCAGTAGTGATTGCTTCTTTATTGAATAGTAGATGTTTGAAAGGAAGGGCTTTTTTTAAGACAGCCACGTTTCTGCCTAATATTTGTGCGGCGATTGCTATGGGATTGATTTTTAGGATGCTGTTTGATGAAAATGTAGGTCTTGTTAATGAAGTATTGGCAGCTATGGGACTTGATAAAGTCCCATGGCTTGCCAGCACCAAGTATTCTAAAATACCAGTCATTTTATTAATCGTCTGGAGAAATACGCCATGGTTTACTATGATTGTACTTTCTGGATTATTAAATATTTCACCAGATTATTATGAGGCAGCGACTGTAGATGGGGCAACTGGATGGCAGAAGTTCTGGTTTATTACATTACCGTCTATCAGTAATATCCTATTTTTCTGTTCTGTTACCCTGACAGTGGATATGTGGAAAATATTTAATGAACCCTATATTTTGCCAGGACCTGGAACATCCAATACATCGTTGTTCCAATATATGTATGAATCAGGATTCAATGTATTTAACATGGGATATGCATCAGCAATCGGCGTAATTATGATGATACTTTTGACGATTGTGTCTGTCATTCAGTTTATAGCAAGAAAGCGTCAAGGGGAGGTGGTATAATGGATTACAGAACCAAAAAACGGGCTGCATCCATTGCTGTCCACTTATTACTGGCATTGATTGTTTTGGTGTGCCTATTCCCGATTGCGTGGATGTGTCTGATTGCGTTCAAAGACACAAAAGAAAGTCTGACAGGATTTCATTCTTTATGGGTAGAACATCCTACTTTGGATAACTTCAAGCGTCTGTTTGAGTTGATTCCAGTTTGTCAGAATACGTTTAACAGCGCATTTACCACAATTATAGGGACGATAACTTCATTATTTTTTTGTGCGCTGGCGGGTTTTGCATTTTCAAAATATCGTTTTCCAGGCAGAACATTTCTATTTTATTTTATTATTGCCACAATGTTGGTTCCTGCTGAAGTGGGAGCAGTTCCGCTGTTCATCATTATGCAGAAGCTGAATTTGATTAACAGTTTGTGGTCTTTAATTATACCAAAGATTGCTACGGCGATAGGCATATTTTACATGAATCAATACATTTCAGATGTACCAGATGAACTGATTGAAGCCGCAAAAATAGATGGCTGTAGTGACTTTGGAATTTTTACGAAGATAGTAGTTCCGATTATTAAGCCAGCATTGGCATCTTGGGGAGCAGTTACATTAATTTCAAGATGGAATGATTTCTTCTGGCCTTTGTTATATCTTAGAAAGCAAAGCAAGTATACGTTAATTGTAACGATTTCGCTGCTGCCTATCAGCGAAGGACTGTCAACTCCATGGCCAGTTATTTTGGCAGGAACTACTTTAGTTACAATTCCGATTATTGTGTTATATTTGATTTTAGAAAAGTTCCAGAAAGGTGGAAGCTTTGCAGGTGCAGTGAAGGGCTAGAAAGGAAGCTTACGAGGAAAATGGAAAAGAAATTAAAAAATCGAATTGAAGAAATACAGAAAGCATTAAAGAATAGTCAGATACAGTGTGTTCTGATAGAAGACAGAAGTAATCGGCATTATCTGACGAGGGCAGATGTCTGGCAGGGAAGCCTTCTTGTAACAGAGACAAAAGCAGTACTTCTGGTGGATTTTCGTTATTATCAGATGGCAGTATCAGGCGTAAAAGATTGTGATGTAAAGTTATGTAAAAATATTGATGAAGGAATCAGAAAATGTATAAAAGACTGGAAGATTAAATGCCTGGGATTTGAAACAGGGATTCTTTCATGGAAGCGGTATCAGAAATTGGTATCTATGCTAGAGGGAGTTAAACTAGATGAAACGTTCTGTGCTGATAACATAGTAAAGGAATGTAGAAAGATTAAAGATGAAGAAGAACTTACCTATTTGAGACAGGCTCAGAAAATTGCAGACAGGGCTTATGACCACATCTTAAATGTTGCAAGGATTGGAATGAAAGAATCTGATATTCGCATGGCTTTAGGAACGTTTATGATTCGCCAGGGCTCAGAAGGATTTGATATTGGATATATTTCTTCTTCTGGTGTAAAAACATCACTGCCGCATGGTGGTTTTGGGGATAAAGTCATTGAAAACGGAGATTTGCTAATGATTGATTTTGGAGCTATTGTTCAGGGTTATCGTTCAGATATGACGAGAACTTTTGGATTTGGTACAATTTCATCCAGACAAAAGGAAGTGTATCAAATAGTGCAGCAGGCCCAGAAACAAGCTTTGGACAATATTCATCCAGGAATGAAAGGAAAAGAGGTTGATAAAATTGCCAGGGACTTTATTAAAGAAGCTGGCTTTGATGGATGCTTTGAACATGGATTAGGACATAGCATTGGGCTGGACGGCCATGAAAATCCCAGATTTAATGAAGTGGAGGAAGAAGTTTTAAGGCCTGGTGTGGTAATGACAGTAGAACCAGGAATTTATTTAACGGATGAATTTGGAGTACGTATTGAAGATATGGGAGTGGTGACCGAACAGGGATTTGAAAATTTTACTAAAGCAACAAAAGAACTGATTATTCTCTAAAGTAATTTTATAATACAAGGAAAAATAATTACCTGAGCCAGGTAATTATAACGATGTAGCAGAGATTCCATATTAGAGAGCTCGAAGATAGGAGATACAATCCAAAAGACAATAATCCAGATAAAAATATATGATAGTCTTAGCCGCCCAGGATTCAGGAAAAATGGATACAGCTGATTCAGCTCCTGAATGAAAATGAACAGAAAACAGACGGGGAAACTTCTTGGACTTGTAAAGTCTCCTTATTAATGTTATAAATAAAGGAGCAAATTACGATAGGAGGAATCCATATGATTTCATTATATGACGGCGGCGTATATCTGGTAAACGGCACATCCCTGATTCCAGAGTCGGATCCCGCGAAAGTAGAAGCAATGACTGGGAAAGCTGCAGATAAAAAAGAAGCAAAAAAGGGAACGATTGCCTATTCCATTTTAAGCGCTCACAATACAGCGGACAATATGGAACACTTAAAGCTGCGGTTTGATGCCATGGCATCCCATGATATTACATTTGTAGGCATTGTTCAGACCGCAAAGGCGTCTGGTATGGAGCAGTTTCCGATTCCCTATGTGCTGACCAACTGCCATAATACGCTGTGCGCAGTAGGAGGCACAATTAATGAGGATGACCATATGTTTGGTCTCTCTGCTGCAAAGAAATACGGCGGAATCTATGTTCCTCCCCATATTGCGGTCATTCACCAGTACATGAGAGAGATGATGGCAGGCTGCGGCAAGATGATTTTAGGTTCCGACAGCCACACCCGTTACGGCGCTCTGGGAACCATGGCGGTAGGAGAAGGCGGCGGCGAGCTGGTAAAACAGCTTCTTAGAGATACCTACGACGTAGCTTATCCAGGAGTAGTTGCCATTTATCTGGACGGAAAGCCCAATCCAGGCGTAGGACCGCAGGATATTGCCCTGGCCATTATTGGCGCGGTCTTTAAAAACGGATATGTGAAAAACAAGGTCATGGAATTTGTAGGCCCTGGTATTGCTTCTATGGACACGGATTTCAGAAACGGCGTAGACGTAATGACTACAGAGACAACCTGTCTGACTTCTATCTGGAAGACGGATGAGGATACAAAGGCATATTTGACCATGCATGGACGGGGAGACGATTATAAAGAATTGAATCCGGCAGAGGTTGCTTACTATGACGGCTGCGTTTATGTAGATTTAAGCACCATTAAGCCAATGATTGCGTTGCCGTTCCATCCAAGCAACACCTATGAGATTGACGAATTAAATGCAAACCTTTCCGACATTTTAAGAGAAGTAGAAAAGAACGCAGAAATGATTGGCGGAAAGAATGCGTCCTTTACCCTGACCGATAAGATTAAAGATGGCAAGCTTCTGGTTCAGCAGGGAATTATCGCCGGATGTGCAGGCGGCAACTATACCAACGTAATCGAGGCAGCTCATGCATTGAAAGGAAAGAACTGCGGCTGCGATGAATTTTCACTGGCAGTTTACCCATCTTCCCAGCCGGTATTTGCAGATCTGGTAAAAAAAGGCGCGGTTTCTGATTTAATGGCAGCCGGAGCAATCATCCGTACAGCGTTCTGCGGCCCATGCTTCGGAGCCGGAGACACCCCTTGCAACAATGGGTTAAGTATCCGCCACACAACCAGAAACTTCCCCAATCGGGAAGGTTCCAAGCCTGGCAACGGACAGATGGCGGCAGTGGCTCTTATGGATGCCCGTTCCATTGCGGCAACAGCGGCAAACGGCGGTATTCTGACTTCCGCAGAGGGAATGGATTGCTTCGGAAAGGTTCCGGCATACGAATTTGACCGTACTTCTTACGATCACAGAGTCTATTTTGGATTTGAAAAAGGCGACAAAAAAGCAGATTTGGTTTACGGCCCCAACATTAAGGACTGGCCGGAAATGAGCCCTCTGGCTGATAATATCGTGGTAAAAGTCTGCTCCAGAATTATGGATCCGGTTACCACGACAGATGAATTAATCCCATCCGGAGAAACCTCTTCTTACCGTTCGAATCCTCTGGGACTGGCAGAATTTACTCTGTCCAGAAGAGATCCGGAGTATGTGGGACGTACGAAAGAAGTGGACAAGTTAGAAAAGGCCAGAACGGCAGGACAGAATCCGCTGGAGCTGGATGAAGAGTTAAAGAATGTGTTTGCAAAGATCCGCACCATTTCCGGAAATGAAGAAATCCAGGTAATGGATACAGAGATTGGAAGCATGGTTTATGCAGTAAAGCCAGGAGATGGATCTGCCAGAGAGCAGGCAGCCAGCTGTCAGAGAGTAATCGGCGGATTGGCGAATATCTGCAGGGAATACGCTACCAAACGTTACCGTTCCAACGTAATGAACTGGGGAATGCTGCCATTCCAGATGGAAGAAGAACCGGAATTCGAAGTAGGAGACTACATTTATATCCCAGGAATCCGCAAGGCATTAGACGGGGATCTGCAGAACATCAAGGCGTATGTAATCGGAGATACAATAAAAGAAATCAAGCTGTACATTACAGATATGACAGCCGAAGAGCGGGAGATTGTAAAGGCCGGCTGCCTGATTAATTACAATCGGAACCGCCAGAATAGGTAAAAAGCGTGGAGAAGGCCATGAATTACAAAATGATTGTGCTGGATTTAGACGGCACACTGACCAATCGGGAGAAAAAAATCACTCCCAGGACAAAGGAAGCGTTAATGGAGGCAGAAAAGCGGGGAATCCTCGTGGTTCTGGCCTCCGGCCGCCCCACACAGGGAATTGTCCACCTGGCAGAAGAATTGGAACTGAACAAATACGGCGGTTATATTCTGGCATTTAACGGGGGCCTGATTATAGACTGCGCCACAGGCCAGCCAGTGTCCTCGGTTCTGCTGCCCCAGCAGATTAACCGGAAAATTATGAAACTGGCAGAAGAACATCGGGTTAATATCCTGACTTATGAAAACGACACGATTCTGACAAAGAAAAAAGACGACCCTTATGTAGAACTGGAAGCGAAAATCAACAGTCTTGCTATACGGGAACTGGAAGACATGGAAGAATACGTAGCCGGACTTACGGTTCCTAAATTTCTGATGGTAGACGATGGAGGATATCTGGCGACCGTAGAACCTCTTGTAAAGGCAGCGCTGGGAAGAGATTTTTCCGTGTACCGGTCAGAACCGTTCTTTCTGGAAATTCTTCCGAAAGGGATCGACAAAGCCCAGAGGCTGGAAGTGCTGTTAGGAATTCTGGGAATTTCCAGGGAAGAGATGATTGCCTGCGGAGATGGGTACAATGATTTGACCATGATTCAATATGCAGGTCTTGGGATTGCCATGGAAAATGCGGTTTTTCCAGTCCGGAAAGCGGCTGATTACATTACGGCATCCAATGAGGAAGACGGCGTAGCCCTGGCAGTGGAAAAATTTTTGCTTTCTTGAGTTGAAACTGTAGACTTTCGAACTTTAGTATGCTAAAATAACATCGTAGCATCAGTATACAGGGGAGTCCCATGTACATGGATGCTGCGAAAAGCAAAGCTAAAAAGGGGCGTTAATGCATGAACAAAAAACTTAGGACAGATGCGGTCAACCACCTGTTTCAGGCAATTCTGACCTTAAAGTCGCCAGAAGAATGTTACATCTTTTTTGAAGATGTGTGTACGATTAATGAACTTCTTTCACTGTCACAGCGCTACGAAGTAGCAAAGATGCTGCGGGAAGGCAAGACTTATCTGGAGATAGCAGAAAAAACAGGAGCTTCCACAGCCACTATCAGCCGTGTGAACCGCTCCCTCAACTATGGAAACGATGGATACGACATGGTATTTGCCAGATTAGAGGAACAGGCACAGGATGCAGAAGAATCATAAGATCTGCAGCTAAATGTAAAAATCGAGCAGAAGAGAGGAAATCCCGTATCTGCTCGATTTCTTCATAGTATTATTTCTTTTTCTTTCCAGAACTGTCATGTTCTGCCCGAAGCCCATCAATCAGCATTTCAATCATCTGGTTTTTCAGATATACATCAAAGGAAAGTTCACAGATAAAGGAAAAAAGCTGGAGGTATTCACGGTCTGCTTCTTCTGCGTCCGGAAACGTCCTGCTGGCTTGTCGGAATTTTTCTGCCACATCTGCTTTTAAATTCTCCATCTGACTGTCTTCTAAAGAAAAGACTTCATTGTAAATGGTCTCTAAAGACAAACCGGACTGACCGTTAAAATGTTCGCCTGAAATTGGCCGGAACAACTCTTCAATGTCGTTAAAAGAAAGAAGATTCTTAAAGTAATAGATAAAAATCAGCATCAGCATATGCTCTTTGGAATATTTCTTCTTAATCGGCGGAGGAAGGAGATTGTTTTTGGCGTAATTGTTAATCATGGTCTTGGTCAGAACCTTGTCTTCCGGATAACGTTTGGTGTGACCCAGGTGTTCATCCATAAACGTCGTTACCTGATCCATGTACAGCGGAATATCCGGAATGGAAGCTGGTTTAATATAGGACAGAGAATCCAGGCGGGTAAATAAGTCCTTTAATCGTTCTTCATTTGTTTTGCTCATGTTGTCACCTCTTTACTCTATTATATAGTATTGGAAACTAGATGGCAAGAGGGAAAGCAGAAAAATAAGTAGGCGAAGTCCGAAAGAATATGTTATAATAAGCATCAGGCAAAAAAATGCATAAGGAGTAGTTTCATGAGTATTTATGATACATTAAATCCGGCTCAGAAAGAGGCGGTATTTTGCACAGAAGGGCCGCTTTTAGTTCTGGCCGGAGCAGGTTCCGGAAAAACGAGGGTTCTTACCCATCGTGTGGTATATCTGATAGAAGAAAAAGGGGTAAATCCCTGGAATATAATGGCTATTACCTTTACCAACAAGGCGGCCGGAGAGATGCGGGAACGTGTGGACAAGTTGGTTAGCTTTGGAGCAGAAAGCGTCTGGGTCAGCACCTTCCATTCTTCCTGTGTGCGAATTTTGCGCCGCCATATTGAGGCGCTGGGATATTCCAGTAATTTTACCATCTACGACAGCGACGATCAGAAGACGCTGATGAAGCAGGTGTTAAAAAAACTGGACGTAGACACCAAGCTTTACAAGGATCGAGCCATGTTAAACCATATTTCTTCAGCCAAGGATCAGCTGATTACGCCGGAAGAAATGGAGTTAAATGCAGGAAACGAGATGCGGCAGAAGAAAATTGCCCAGATTTACAAGGCTTATCAAGATGAATTAAAGAAAAACAACGCCTTGGATTTTGACGATTTAATTGTAAAGACCGTAGAACTGTTCCAGAATAATCCGGAGATTTTAGATTACTACCAGGAGCGGTTCCGCTATATCATGGTAGACGAGTACCAGGATACCAACTACGCCCAGTTTAAGCTGGTAAGCCTGCTGGCAAAAAAATACCGCAATCTCTGCGTAGTAGGCGACGATGATCAGTCTATTTACAAATTCCGCGGCGCAGATGTGCGGAATATCCTGGATTTTGAAGAAGCGTTTCCAGGGGCAAAGGTCATCAAGCTGGAGCAGAATTACCGTTCCACCCAGAACATTTTAAGCGCTGCCAATGAGGTAATCCGCCACAACAGGGACAGAAAAGACAAGACGCTATGGACTGCTAATGGGGAAGGAGATTTGGTAAAAGTACGCCAGTACAATACGGCAGATGAAGAGGCGGACGCCATTGCCCGATCCATGAAAAATACCGGAAGATCCTGGAAGGATATTGCCGTTTTATACCGGACCAACGCCCAGTCCCGCCTTTTGGAGGAAAAATGCATCGCCTATAATATCCCATATCGTCTGGTAGGAGGCGTAAACTTCTATCAGAGAAAAGAGATTAAGGATATTCTGGCATATTTAAAGACTATTGCCAATGGAGTAGACGACCTGGCAGTTCTGCGTATTCTCAATGTTCCGAAGAGGGGAATTGGCGCGACCACTGTGGGAAGAGTAACGGTCTTTGCTTCTGAGCATGGAATGAGCCTGTACCAGGCCCTGGAAGAAGCAAGAATGATACCGGATATTGGAAAAGCTGCTGGAAAAATCGGCGGCTTTGTAGAACAGATAGAAAACCTGCGGCGCATGATGACAGAAGAAGGATACAGCATAAAAGAATTAATCGGAGCCATTTTAGAAGACACCGGCTACCGGAAAGAGTTAGAGACAGAAGGGGAAGTGGAGTCAGAGACCCGTCTGGAAAATATTGAGGAATTGATTAACAAAGCGGTCAGCTACGAGGAAAACAGTGAAAATCCTTCGCTTGGGGAATTTCTGGAAGAAGTGGCGCTGGTTGCGGATATTGACCGGATGGACGACTCGGAGGAACGAGTGACCTTAATGACGCTTCACAGTGCGAAGGGGCTGGAATTTCCGCTGGTTTACCTGGCCGGAATGGAAGATGGCCTGTTCCCAGGCATGATGGCAATTTCTGCAGACGATAAATCCGAGCTGGAGGAAGAACGGCGTCTGTGTTATGTAGGAATTACCAGGGCAAAAGAAGAACTGGTTTTGACCGGAGCCAGGATGCGGATGGTAAATGGAGAAACCCGTTATTCCAAGACCAGCCGGTTTATTGAGGAAATTCCGGAAGTATTTCTGGACAAAGAAACGCTGGAACCAAGATTGTCTAAATGGGGACGTTCGGAAGAAGACTTTGACGATTCTGGACTTCCCTGGAGCGATAAGGCGGCAAAAGCCTGGGGAAAATCAGGAGAGGATAACGGCTCCAGAGGATGGGGAAGAAGCGGCGGCACTCTGGGAGGCGGTTTTGGCGGAGGATTCAGCGCCGGATCCCATAATGCTTATGCGTCTAAAAAAACGTCTCCTGTATCTGCCCCATCGTTTGGAAAAGCATTTACGGTAGAAAAAGCTTCTTCCCTGGATTATGGAAAAGGCGACAGAGTCCGTCACATTAAATTTGGGGACGGAACGGTTACTGAAATCAAAGACGGTGGAAAAGATTTTGAAGTCACAGTAGAGTTTGACAAGCATGGAATTAAAAAAATGTTTGCCTCTTTTGCAAAATTAAAGAAAATATAAAATTTGTGTGAACTCTGCATTTTTCAAAAAGTTTTGTATAAAATAAGATAGAAAAAATGAGTATTTAATGCTATACTGAGAGCAGGCAAAGTTGCTGTGGAATTGGATAGAGAAAGGAAGTGCCGCTATGAACAGATTTGACTTTATGGGAAAAGAGGCAAAGGAGGCTTTGAACCGTATGGAAGAAATGATGAATGCCAGCAGATTAAACGAGCTTCTTCATAAAAAAGAAGAGGAAGAGAAAAAGAAAAGCTGTATCCTCTGGATATTGGCAATTATTGGCGCTGTAGCAGCAGTGGCAGGCATTGCATATGCAGTATACCGTTTCTTTACTCCGGACTATCTGGAAGACTTCGAAGACGATTTTGACGATGATTTTGACGACGATTTCTTTGAAGATGAGGAAGAAGAGGAAACTCCAGCACCAAAGGAGACAACTGAAGAAGGTGCAGAAGCTTAATAGAATCCGTGTTATAAAAGCCCTGGACGGCTCTGAATTAAGAGAGGCCAGGGCTTTCTTATAGAATAAATGATAGAAGAAAAAGGAGTAATACCAGGTGAAAAAAGGTACGATATTAGAAGGAACCGTCAGTAAAATTCAATTTCCAAATAAAGGCATTGTAGAAATAGATGGAGAAAAGGCAGTGGTAAAAAATGCGCTTCCAGGCCAGAAAATCCGGTTTGCGGTAAGCAAGAGCCGGAAGGATAAGGCAGAGGGACGGCTGTTGGAAGTACTGGAACGTTCCGAAAAAGAATGGGGCGAGACAAACTGGGAGGAGAACGTCTGCCCGCATTTTGAGGTGTGCGGCGGCTGTTTGTACCAGAGTATGCCTTATGAAGAACAATTATCTATCAAAGAGGAGCAGATCCGAAATTTAATTGACGGCGTCTGCACCAATCCGGACTATGAATTCCAGAAAATCAAGGGAAGTCCTATTTTTGAAGGATACCGGAATAAAATGGAGTTTTCTTTTGGCGACGAATATAAAGACGGACCGCTGGCGCTGGGAATGCACAAACGGGGCAGCTTTTACGACATTGTTCCAACTCCGGAATGCCGGATTGTCCATCCGGATTTCCGTAAAATTCTGGCTGTTACAAGGGACTATTTTGCAGAAGAACACATACCGTTTTATAAAAAGCTGTCCCATACCGGTTATCTCCGCCATCTCCTGGTAAGAAGAGCAGTCAAGACGGGAGAGATCCTGGTGGATTTGGTAACCAGCAGCCAGATAGACGGCAGGGAGACAGAAATTTTAAATACCTGGAAAGAAAAAATCATGGCTCTGGATTTAGAGGGAACTCTGGCGGGAATTTTACATACCCGTAACGACAGCCTGGCAGACGTGGTACAAAATGACGGTACAGACGTGCTGTACGGAAGAGATTACTTCTATGAGGAGCTGCTGGGCCTGAAATTTAAGATTTCCCCATTTTCTTTCTTCCAGACCAATTCTTTAGGGGCAGAAGTGCTGTATGAGACAGCCAGAAGCTACATCGGAGAGACGAAAGACAAGGTAGTGTTTGACCTGTACAGCGGTACGGGAACCATTGCCCAGATTCTGGCTCCGGTAGCTAAAAAGGTTGTCGGTGTGGAGATTGTGGAAGAGGCTGTAGAAGCGGCAAAAATAAACGCGGAAAGCAACGGTCTGTCCAATTGCCACTTTATCGCAGGAGACGTGCTGAAGGTGCTGGATGAAGTAGAAGAAAAACCGGACTTAATTGTGGTAGATCCGCCGCGGGACGGCATCCATCCAAAGGCTCTGCCCAAAATCATCGCCTATCAAGTGCCCAAAATCGTTTACATTTCCTGTAAGCCGACCAGCCTGGTAAGAGATCTGGTAGTATTCCAGCAGATGGGATATGTAGTGGAGAAGGTCTGCGCCGTAGATATGTTCCCGTCGACGGGAAATTGTGAGACGGTCTGCCTCTTGAGCAACCAAAAGACAAAGCCTGATTCACACATTAAACTTAGTGTTGATATGGACGGGTTCAACAAAGTTAAAAATGGTGAAAAATAGAATATAAAACACGGAACTTAAAAGAGAACTGTTAATACAATGCCAATCGTGTTAGCAGTTCTTTTTTGTTTAAGGGAGGTGTGCCGTTGGGCTATGGAACGGTTATTCTCGGATGATTCAAGTGGAATGTGAGAAAGGGAAGTTGATTATCACTCCGAGAGAACCGGAAGAATACATTATGAGCAGAACTCTTGACAAAGAACCACTCATTCATCATAATTTGCCCTTTGTGGTGGCGGAACACCAATCATAGTTTACCTTTAAGGTAGTGGGACACCTGAGAAGATACTCTTCCTATGCTAGTTATCCTTTTTTGTCAAGGATTATTCGGCAATAAATAAGAAAATTTCTTCCTCGATATCTGTGAAAATATTTAATATTATTAATTTGATAAAGATGTTTTGGACAAAATCAAAAATGAAAATGTCGGTTTGAATGTCGGTATATAATTGACTTTTGTCGGTATAATAGTTAATATACAAATAGAGGTGAACAAAATGTCAAAGTATATTGAGTCAGAAACTTTAGAATTAAAAGAAAAATATACAGATGCGATTTGCAAAGAAATCGTTGCATTTTTAAATGCAACAGGTGGAACAATAATTATTGGTGTTAAAGATGATGGTACTGTTGTTGGAGTAGATAAGATTGATGAAACTTTTAGAAAAATCTCTGATATCATAACAACACAAATTGAACCAAATCCTCAAGATGAAGTAAGTTCAGAACTTCGTTTTGAAGATGGAAAGACTTTGATTGCTATCAATGTATCTAAAGGTATTAAGCACATCTATTGTCAAAAGAAATATGGATTTTCTTCAGTTGGTTGTCCAATTCGGGTAGGTACAACTTGTAAGGAGATGACATCAGAACAAATTCGCATTCGCTATGAAAATAAATTTGTTGATTCGGAGTATATGCTCAAGAAAAGATCTACTTTAGCTGATTTATCTTTTAAGGAATTGAAAATTTATTATAGTGAAAAGGGATATCATTTAGATGATAATAATTTTGAAGCTAATCTAAATTTAAGAAATCAAAATGGAGAATACAATTTACTAGCTGAACTTTTAGCTGATCGTAATAATATTCCTTTAATATTTGTGAAGTTTAAAGGAGGCGATAAAGCAGCAATTTCTGAAAGAAGTGATTATGGCTATCGCTGTATTTTAACCTCTTATGAAAGAATTAAAAATCGTCTTCAAGCAGAAAATATTTGCATTTCAGATACAACAGTTCGACCTAGAATTGATACTTATCTATTTGATTATGACTCAGTCAATGAAGCAATCTTAAACGCACTTGTGCATAATGATTGGACAATAACCGAGCCACAAATCTCAATGTTTGATGATCGATTAGAAATTTTATCTCATGGTGGTTTACCTAGTGGGATGACGAAAAAACAATTCTTTGATGGGATAAGTAAACCAAGGAATGCCACACTTATGCGAATTTTTCTAAATATGGGTTTAACAGAACATACTGGACATGGGATTCCAACGATTGTAAAAAAGTATGGAGAAGAAGTTTTTGAAATAGAAGATAACTATATTCGTTGTACAATTCCATTTGATAAAGATGTTTTGGACAACATCAAAAATGAAAATGTCGGTTTGAATGTCGGTTTGAATGTCGGTTTGAATAAAACCGAAAAGAAAGTAGTTTCTTTACTAATTGAAAATCCAGCATATACATCAGAAGAATTAGCAGAAGAAATTGGGTTAACTAAAAGAACTATAGAAAGAGCATTTATATCTTTAAAAAATAAAAAAGTAATAGAACGAGTTGGTTCAAAACGAGATGGCAGATGGATTGTAATTAAATAAACAAATGAAACTTGTGGGTAATATAGCTCGCAAGTTTTTATTTTCCATGAAACTAAATTACGTAGGATGACTCTGGCTGGACATAAAACATGATTTTGGTGATAAACTCCTCCGTATATCTGGATGTAATCGAATCATTGATGCAGAATTCATAAGAATCTGAAATAATTTTCAGATGCTGGTTTTTACAGAATTCCAGCAGACGGAGATAGGACTGACTCATGTCATAGTAATTTCCAAAATGGTAAACAGAAGCAGCCAATCCCGCTGGAAGCATCTGAATATTGGAAACCGAGGGGACTGGATCAGTGGTTACAAATGCAATGCTTGCCTTGGTAAAGCTGCCATCCAGGATTCGCTCCAGCGGAACGGATACGCCGCACTGGAAAAAGATAGGCAGATGGCTGCTGAATGCCTGGGCATAGCATTGCTTTGTGGCGATGCTGATTTCCCGCATTCCGTAAGGGGGTTCTACATCGTGGCAGAGGATGCAGATGGGTTCAGCCTGGAAAACAGACGGTTCATCCGGCTTTTTGGAGCAGGCGTGTTCGATTTGCTGGCACCGGTGTTCCAGACGGCTCTGAATCAAGGAAAGCTCCTGGATTTTTTCTTCAATGACCCTGAGCTGATTCTGGAAAAACAGAATACTGTTTTCCGTTGTATAGTGTGTCATGTGGTCTTTAATCTCGTTTAGAGAAAACCCGATCTTTTTCATAATAAGGATGGTGTCAAGAGCATCCAGCTGTTTTGCGCTGTAATACCGGTAACCATTTTCCGGATCCGTATAACAGGGTTTAAACAGACCAATTTTATCATAGTAAAGCAGAGTCTGCTTCGATATATTCTGATAATTTGCCAATTCTCCGGCAGAAAACATATTTTTCATTGTATCAAATTCCCTCTTGACTATATAGTTACTATATACCTTATGATAATCCCAGAAGCAGAAATGCGCAAGGTGCATATGCCAGAAAATTTTCATGATCATGGCGTTTTTCTGCGGCAATATTTCTGGAATCATCAGGAGGTTTTTATGAATGCATTTTTACAGCCGATGTCCTATCGGCAATTTTTGAAATATATCACACCATCTATTTTGACAATGATTTTTTTGTCATTTTATACAACCATTGATGGATTTTTCGTATCCAGATATGCGGGATCGGATGCATTGGCAGGAATTAATATTGTCATTCCGGTTACCTGCATGATTTTTGGAACGGCCGTTATGCTGGCAACCGGAGCAGGTGCGATGATTGGCGAGTATATGGGCAGAAACCAGCAGAAAAAAGCAAATGAAATTTTCAGCTTTCTTTCCTGTACCCTGCTGATTTTTTCAGCGCTGTTTTCAGCAGCAGGAATAATGTGGCTACGGCCCATTGCCTTTCTATTAGGAGCTAGCGAACGGTTGATGGAACACGTGCTTCCTTATGGGTTTGTAGTGTCTGCAGGTACAATTCCAATGGCATTTAAACTCTTTTTTGAATACCTGGTCCGCACAGATGGAAGTCCTCAGACAGCTCTTCATATGTCAGTGGCTGGTCTGATTTTGAATGTGGTTCTGGATTATGTATTTGTTGGAGTGCTTCGTTGGGGAACCTTTGGAGCGGCAGTCGGAACGGTTTGTTCCATCAGCGTCAGCGCAGCAATGGGGCTGTATTACTTTCTAAAGAAAAGCAGAATCC
This sequence comes from uncultured Clostridium sp., assembly GCA_900542035.1. Lineage (GTDB taxonomy): Bacteria > Bacillota > Clostridia > Lachnospirales > Lachnospiraceae > UMGS1370. Next base: position 173,270 of record UQMJ01000002.1, on the reverse strand, counting down.
GTTTTACAATCCCAAAAGCTTCTGCTCAGATATTGTGGAAAGCCTGCGTCAATGGAAGCAGTGAAATGTTGACAGAGCTTTCGACAGGAATAACGACATTTCTGTTTAACCTGATTATCATGCAGAAATCCGGAGAAGACGGGGTGGCGGCTGTTACCATTCTTATGTATATTTATTATTTTTTTATTGCATTTTATATGGGAATTACGGTGGCTTCCGCGCCTGTTGTCAGCTACAATCTGGGCGCTTTCAATCCAGGGAAAATAAGAGAAACATTGAAATACAGTTTTCTTACCATTGGAATTACAGCGGCTATGATTATGGGGATTCTGCTGGCAGGAGAAAATGGCATCATTCATTTGTTCACAGACAGCAGCCATGTATATGAACTGACGGCAGAGGCATTGCGTTATTTTCGTCCGGTTTTCCTTTTTATTGGAGTAAATGTATTTTTGTCAGGTTATTTTACCGCATTGGGAGACGGCGTTACCTCAGCAGTTATTTCTTCCCTGCGATCTTTGATCTTTGTCGTAATCTTTATTCTGATCCTTCCGCCTTTTCTAGGAATCCGCGGCGTCTGGCTGACCATGCCGCTGGCAGAAAGTTTGACGATAGTAGTTTCTGCATTTTTATACAATAAAAAAGGAAGGCCGGAAAAAATTTAAAAAAATTTAATTTTTTACTGGACTTTTCCACAGTGATGTGATATAAAGTTAACAGCGCAACGGGGCGCAGTAATGGAAAGAAATTACGACGTCCCGCTGCGCTTATTTTTATTTGAGGAGGAAAAAATTATGAGAAACTCAAAAGCAGCACTGGCGATACTCATGGCAGGCGCCATGGCGTTTAGTCTGACAGGCTGCGGCAGTGCCGGAACAGAAGAAGCAGCTTCTTCCGAAAACGCCGCAGTATCCGGTTCTTCTGCAGAAGCTGGCGCCACAGAAGGAACTCCGGCAGGAGAAGCTTCCGAAGGATCGGATTTGAACATTATGCTGGAGACACCAGTTCAATCCCTGGATCCGCAGCAGGCAACAGACGGTACATCTTTTGAAGTAATCGCAGATTATACCGATGGTTTAATGCAGATGGATGCAGATGGAAAAGCAGTTCCAGCAATTGCAGAGTCCTACGAGTTATCCGAAGACGGTCTTACGTACACCTTCCATTTACGGGAAGATGCAGTATGGAGCAATGGAGAACCTGTAACGGCAGCAGACTTTGTATTTGGATGGCAGAGAGCAGTCGATCCATCGGTTGCCTCCGAATATGCTTATATGCTCAGCGACATTGGACAGATTAAAAATGCTGCAGAGATTATCGCTGGCGAAAAAGATAAGAGCGAACTGGGTGTGACAGCCGTAGATGACCACACTCTTCAGGTTGAATTAAATGTGCCGGTCAGCTATTTCTTATCGTTAATGTATTTCCCGACTTACTATCCGGTCAACCAGGCATTCTTTGAATCCTGCGGAGATACCTTTGCGACCAGTCCGGAAACCACCCTTTCCAACGGCGCGTTTGTACTGGATACCTATGAACCGGCAGCAACCACCGTTCATTTAACAAAGAATCCAGACTACTACGATGCAGACAGCATTCAGCTTGCAGGCTTAAATTATCAGGTTATCCAGGATTCCCAGCAGGCGTTAATGAGCTATCAGACTGGAGATTTGGACATTACCCTGGTAAATGGCGAACAGGTGGATCAGGTAAAAGAGGATCCGGAATTTACCACCATCGGCGCAGGTTATCTGTGGTATGTAAGCCCGAATATAAAGGGGGTTCCGGAACTGGCAAACCAGAATATCCGTCTGGCAATGACCTTTGCAATTAACCGAGAATCCATTACATCTGATGTATTAAAAGATGGTTCTATCCCGACCTATACCGCAGTACCGCTTCAGTTTGCCGCCGGTCCGGATGGTTCAGATTTCTCCGCGGATCAGGAAATGTTTGCCGATGTATGCGCATATGACGCTGCAAAAGCAGCTGAGTACTGGACAAAAGGACTGGACGAATTAGGAATTACCGAACTGACCCTGGATATGGTAGTCGATGCAGATGATGCGCCTCAGAAAGTCGCACAGGTATTAAAAGAGCAGTGGGAGACCACTCTTCCAGGACTGACAGTAAACCTGGTAGTAGAGCCGAAGAAGCAGAGGGTAGAAGATATGCAGAATGGCAACTTCCAGCTTGGCTTAACCAGATGGGGTCCGGACTATGCAGACCCAATGACCTATTTAGGAATGTGGGTAACCGACAACTCAAATAACTATGGTTTCTGGAGCAATGCAGAGTATGACGCAATCATTGACGAATGCACCACCGGTACTCTGGCAACGGATGCCCAGGGACGTTGGGACAGATTATTTGATGCAGAAAAACTGGTAATGGATGAGGCGGTAATTTATCCGCTGTATACACAGGCAAATGCAGAGATGATTTCTTCTAATGTTACTGGAATTGAATTCCATCCAGTTGCTCTGAACCGTGTTTACAAGAATGCGGTTAAGAGTGCAGAATAGTTTATGAAATAAGCTTTGTGATGTCTGGCCGCACTTAGACTGCAGTTCTGGTGCGGCTTTTGAAAAATTACAGGATGCTTCCTGTGATTTTTCAAGGGAATATGCAGCATCCGTGTACAGGAGGCGTGCTGCCCCCTGTACACGGATGCGATTGCGGGAATAAGAAAATAAAGGAGGCAGAATGTGAAAAAGTATGCGTTAAGGCGAATAATAACCTCTCTGTTTACACTCCTGGTCATTCTTGGAGTGCTGTTTCTTTTAATGCAGCTGATGCCAGGCTCTCCCTTTAATGATGAAAAATTAAACGATGACCAGAGAATGGCTCTTTATGCAAAATACGGTTTAGATCAGCCGCTGTTTACCCAGTTTTTCCGTTATGTAAAAAATATGCTGCAGGGAGATTTTGGAGTCAGCTACAACATTTCCAAAAATACGCCGATTTCCCAGCTGATTCAGACCAGACTTCCGATTTCTATCCGGATTGGCGGCTGTGCGGTACTGATCGGAGCGGCACTGGGACTGATCTTAGGCGTAATTGCAGCAATCAAACACGATACGGTCTGGGATTCCCTGGCGACAGTAATTTCCGTTATCGGCGTTTCGGTTCCTTCTTATGTATTTGCCCTGGCATTAAGCTATACCCTGGGCTTTAAAATGGAGTGGTTTCCGATGCTTTATAATGCCAAGAAAGCTATGAGCTCCAGCGTGCTTCCAAGTCTTGCTCTTTCTATGTTTACCATGGCTTCCATCGCCCGATTTACCAGGAGCGAAATGATGGAAGTACTGGGAAGCGACTATATGCTTCTGGCAGAAAGCAAAGGAATTTCGGGGCCGGCCCTGATTTTCCGCCATGCCCTCAGAAACGCCATGATTCCTATTATTACGGTGCTGGCGCCGCTGATTGTAGATTTAATGACCGGCTCACTGGTTGTGGAAAAGATTTTTGCCATCCCAGGAGTCGGAAGCCTTTTGGTAAATGCCATTCAGTCCAATGATTATAATGTGGTAATTTCGTTAAGCTTTATTTATTCGGCAATGTATATTTTGATTATGCTGGCAGTGGACATTCTATATGGAATTATCGATCCGAGAATCCGGCTGGCAAAGAAAGGGGATTGATGAAATGATTGGAAAAAAGAAATCAGCAGTTCTGGCTGTTTCCAGTCAGCAGGCTCCTGTTTTGTCAGAAGCAGACTTCCGGCTGAAAAACAACAGCGGGGAGATTGCTATTGATGCCAACTTTGCTGCCCAGAGCTTCTGGAAGGATGCAGCAATCCGGTATTTCAGAAAAGCCAGCGCGGTATTTGGATTGATTATGATTCTGCTTATTGCAGGAATGGCGGTAGTCGGACCTGGAATGAATGATTATACATATTCCGGACAGACTCTGACTGAGAAAAATCTGGCGCCCCGTGTAAAAGGGCTGGAACAATTGGGGATTTTTGATGGAAGTGAAAAAATCCGTACCACCACAGGTTCTAAATTAGTAAATTACTATGAAGAAAAAGGATTAGAAGACGTTTATTACTGGTTCGGAAGCGACAATTTTGGCAGGGATATCTGGACCAGAACCTGGACTGGAGCCCAGGTATCGTTAATGATTGCAGTGGCGGCAGCGGTAATTGATATGGTAATCGGCATGAGCTACGGGCTGATTTCCGGATACTTTGGAGGAAAAACCGATATGGTTATGCAAAGAATTCTGGAAGTGGCCAACGGAATTCCCCGCCTGGTCATCGTTACCTTGCTGCTGCTGGTTTTAAAACCAGGTATGCTGACCATTATTTTTGCCCTGATGCTGACCGAATGGGTGGGCATGAGCCGGATTGCCAGGGCAGAGATGCTGAAATTAAAGGAGCAGGAATTTGTCCTGGCATCCAGAACACTGGGAGCCGGTCATTTCTTTATTATTTTTCGGGAAGTGCTGCCCAATATTATCGGGCCGATTATTACCCAGGTAATGTTTTCCATCCCTACCGCCATTTTTACAGAAGCATTTTTAAGCTTTGTAGGACTGGGAATCCCAGTTCCCCAGTGTTCCCTGGGTTCCCTGATTTCGGAAGGATTTAACAGCTTCACGACTCACCCCTATCAGATTATGCCGCCTATTATAGCAATGGCGCTTTTGATGCTCAGCTTCAATCTGGTAGCAGATGGACTGAGAGAAGCGCTGGATCCAAAAATGAAAGAACTGTGAGGTAAGAAAAGATGGCAGAGGAAAAAATACTGAAGATCCGGAATCTGGACATTTCGTTTAAAACAACTGCTGGAACCGTTCATGCCATCCGCGGCGTGGATCTGGACTTAAATAAAGGAGAAACCGTAGCGATAGTAGGAGAATCCGGTTCTGGAAAATCCGTTACCATGAAAGCGGCAATGGGAATCCTGGCATCCAATGCATTTGTAACCAGAGGCAGCATAGAATTTACTTATCACCATGCAGACGGTTCAGAAGAAACCGTTGATATTTTAAAGAAAGACAAGAAATGGATTCGCCGCCATATCAATGGAAAGAGAATTGCCATGGTATTCCAGGATCCTATGACCAGCCTGAATCCGACTATGACTATTGGAAAACAGATTATGGAAGGCATGATCTGGCATTTTAAAACGCCGAAAAAAGAAGCCTGGAACAAGGCGATCGAACTGTTGACGGAAGTAGGGATTGAAGAACCGGAAAAGCGGATGAAAAACTATCCCCACCAGTTATCCGGCGGTATGCGTCAGAGAGTTGTCATTGCCATTGCCCTTTCCTGCAATCCGGATCTGCTGATTTGTGATGAGCCGACGACGGCTTTAGACGTTACCATTCAGGCTAAAATTATTGAGCTGATTCGCCGGATTCAGGCGGAACGGGGAATTTCAGTCATTTACATTACCCATGATTTAGGGGTAGTCGCAAAAGTGGCCGATTATGTAAATGTAATGTACGCAGGAAAAATTGTAGAAAAAGGCAAAATCAACGAAATTTTTTATGACCCCAGACATCCGTATACCTGGGGACTGCTGTCTGCCATGCCGGATCTGGATACAGAGGATGAGCGATTGTATACCATCCCAGGTTCTCCGCCAAACCTGCTCCATGAAAAACAGGGAGATGCGTTTGCGCCAAGAAACCGTTACGCACTGGAAGCAGACGACAAGGCGGATCCTCCAATGTTCCGGATTACAGACAGTCATTATGCGGCAACCTGGCTGCTGGATCCAAGAGCGCCGAAGGTAGAAATGCCAAAAGAACTTGCCGAACGAATCGAGAGGATGAAAAAGGAGGCGGCCGAATATGGAACGGAACAGTGAAAAGCCGGTTTTAACCGTCAGGGGATTAAAACAGTATTTTAAAGTAAACCGGAATTTTACGGTAAAAGCAGTAGACAATGTATCGTTTCAGATATATGCGGGAGAAACTTACGGATTGGTAGGAGAATCCGGATCTGGAAAGTCGACAATCGGAAGAAGCATTATCCGGCTTTATGAACCGACAGATGGAACCATACAGTTTAACGGAATGGACATCAGCAAAAAAATGAACCGGACTGCAAACCAGATGCTGCGGACCCAGATGCAGATGATTTTTCAGGACCCAATGGCATCTTTAAATCCAAGAAAAAAGGTAGAAGATATTATTGGAGAAGGGCTGGATATTCACCATATGTATCAAAGCAGGGAAGAGCGGGAAGAACGCATCAAAGCGATTTTAGCAAAGGTAGGACTGGCTCCGGAACACGCCTCCAGGTATCCCCACCAGTTTTCCGGCGGCCAGCGGCAAAGAGTAGGGATTGCCAGAGCGTTGATTATGAATCCCAAATTGATCATTGCAGATGAATGTATTTCTGCGCTGGATGTTTCCATACAGGCCCAGGTGGTAAACCTGATGAAGGATATTCAGAAAGAAACGGGAACTGCCTACCTGTTCATTGCCCATGACTTGTCCATGGTCAAATATATTTCCGATCGAATCGGCGTTCTCCATCTGGGACATCTGTTAGAAACCGGAACTACCGAAGAAATTTTTGAACATCCTGTACATCCTTATACCAGGAGTCTTCTGTCTGCGATTCCGGCGCCTAATCCGGTGGTAGAGAAGAACCGGACGGCCATCAGTTATGATTACAAAACTTCCGGAATTGATTACAATAAAGGCACCGAGCATCTGGTAGAGGGAACTCATTATGTAACCTGTACAGATGAGGAATTTGACCGCTGGGTGTAAACATGATAAGGCTATAAAGCAGCAGGAGCAGTTTCCAATGCTGGTTTATAGCCTTGTTTGATGGTAAGAGAGAACATTAAGAATTTTCAAATGGGTAGTTTTCTTTATACGCAGTTCCCCACTCTGCCATAGCGTCGAGAATCGGACGCATGGTTTCGCCTAGTTCACTTAAGGAATATTCTACTCTTGGCGGCACTTCGGGATAAGCAGTGCGGATGACAAGTCCGTCTTCTTCCATAGATCGTAAACTGTCCGTTAAGACTTTCTGGCTGATTCCATCTAAACTTTTTTTCAATTCATTAAAACGCCATGGACGAATCAGGAGATTCCGCATGATAAGCAGTTTCCATTTACTTCCGATTAAAGCGACTGTAGTTGCGACCGGACAGGCGGGCATTTCTTCTTTTGTCAGCATTTAGGTACCTCCAATAGTATAGATTCGAATCCTGCATTTAAATTATAGTGTATGGGACAGGAAAAAGCAAGGCGGGAACAAAAAAGTAACCAGGTAATAGATTTGTGCGTACTTTTTTTCTGAAGAAGAATGCGGTATGATAATAAAAACGGGCAGTTGATTACAAAGAAACGAGGTTACCATATGAATCAAGACGAAAGAAGACTGTTTCTGATAAAAAGGCTTCTGGCAGAGCAGAAACGTTGGAATGGAACGATTCCGGAGGGAGAAGCAGAACAAAAGAGACTTTTACGATCCTGCATGAACGTCAGAATGCCTGCGCCGATTGACGATGAATTTTTAGACGTCCAGGATGCATATCTAAAAGAAGAGAGCAGAAGAAAAGGAATTACGGATATTGCGGATTTAACTCCCGCAGAAGAGGGGATTTATCTCTGGCAGGGAGACATTACCACGCTGCGCTGTGATGCCATCGTGAATGCGGCAAATGCAGGAATGACGGGATGCTACGTGCCCTGTCATGCCTGCATTGATAACTGCATCCATACCTTTGCGGGGGTACAGCTGCGTCTGGACTGTGCCAGACTGATGGAACAGCAGGGGCATGAGGAAGAAACCGGAAAGGCAAAGATAACGCCTGCCTATAATCTGCCCTGCCGTTATGTGCTGCATACGGTGGGGCCAATTGTGAGGGGAAACGTTACCAGGGAACAGGAAAGGCTTTTGGCCTCCTGCTACCGTTCCTGTCTTGAGCTTGCGGAGAAAAACGGCGTAAAAAGCCTTGCGTTCTGCTGTATTTCTACGGGAGTATTCTGCTTCCCAAATGAGAGAGCAGCTGAAATTGCCATTCAGACAGTACGAAATTATCGAACAGGAAACCACAGTGAAATTGAGGTGATATTTAATGTTTTCAAAAATGAAGATTATGAAATCTACAGAAGACTGCTTGACACTATCTGAGAAGCTGAAAAAACAGCTGCGGATTGCAGATGCAGTCATAGTGGGCGCAGGAGCAGGACTTTCAACTTCCGCAGGATTTACTTATAGCGGAGAGCGGTTCTGCAAATATTTTCCGGATTTTGCAGAAAAATATGGATTGGAAGATATGTATTCCGGCGGCTTCTATCCATTTCCGACTCCAGAAGAATACTGGGCGTATTGGAGCCGGTATATCTGGATTAACCGTTATCAGGAACCGCAAAAACCTGTTTATGAGGAACTGTTAAAACTGCTGAAAGGGAAGGACTATTTTGTGGTTACCACCAATGTGGATCACTGCTTTCAGAAAGCCGGATTTGATAAGAAACGACTGTTTTATACCCAGGGAGATTACGGTCTGTTTCAATGTTCCAAACCCTGCTGTCAGGAGACATTTGACAACCGTCCGGTTATTGAGAAAATGTTCCAGCAGCAGAAAAACATGAGGGTTCCCAGCGAACTGCTTCCGGTATGTCCCCACTGCGGCAGACCGCTTACCATGAATCTGCGGGCAGATGGACGTTTTGTGGAAGATGAAGGATGGCATATGGCGGCGATGCGCTATGAGAATTTTGTGCGTACAAGAAACGATTCAAGAGTTTTGTTTCTGGAACTTGGCGTCGGTTACAACACCCCTGGAATCATCAAATACCCATTCTGGCAGCTGACAGCAAAAAATCCAAAGGCAGTATATGCCAGCATCAACACCGGACAGGCATATGCTCCTAAAGAGATTATCGAACGATCGATTTGTCTGAATGGAGACGTCGGGGAAGTACTGGCAGAGTGGAATAAAGCAATATAAAATAACCATATCCCAGTTGGAAGATTCAGGCAGGTACGTCAGTTCAACTGGGATATTTTTTACTTCCCATTGAGAACCATCCCGCTTCATGTTATACTTTCCCTAAGCGTAGCGTCAGGCTACACGGATGTTATCTACTTCGAAAGGAGATTGAACCATTCATGAACCCGATGGTAACCATGATTATTCCGGTTTATAATGCACAAGACAGCATACGGTGCTGTATAGAAAGCGTTTTAAATCAAGGCTATATGGATTTTGAGCTGCTGCTCATTGACGATGGAAGCACCGACGCTTCCGGAGAAATTTGTGAAGAATATCAGAAAAAAGACAGCAGGGTACAGGTCATACACAAAGAAAATACAGGAGTTTCCGATACCCGCAATCTGGGACTGAAAAAGGCAAAAGGCCAGTATATCCAATTTTTAGACAGTGATGACTGGATTACGCCGGATGCCACAAGTCTGATGGTCAGGGCAGCGAAGGAAAGCGGATGCGATATGGTAATTGCAGATTTCTACAGGGTTATTGGAGATCGGCTGTCTCATAAAGGGGACATTGAGAAAGACGGCGTTCTGACTCTGGATGAATTTGCAGGATTTATGATGGAAAATCCGGCAGATTTTTATTACGGCGTGCTGTGGAACAAGCTTTTTAAGCGGGAAATCATTGAACGCTATGGCCTTGCGATGGATAAAACCATTAGCTGGTGCGAGGATTTTATGTTTAATCTGGAATACCTGCGCCATACGAAGACGATTTATGCCCTGCGTGTTCCCATTTACTACTATGTAAAGACAAAAGGATCTCTGGTAACCCAGGGATTAAGCCTTACAAAGACCATTAAAATGAAGAGGATGGTCTTTGAATACTACCATGATTTTTATAAATCCGTATTGACGGAAGAAGATTATGAAAAAAACTGGCTGTCTGTTTACCGGTTTTTACTGGATGCGGCGGGAGACGGGGCGGTTCCGCTGTCTATTTTCCCAGGTTCCACAAAACTGGGAGACGAGAGAAGTTCCGTCAGTCATGGGGCGCTGGATGGAGAAGGCGTTCTTCTGGATTCCTACCGAGACAGAAAACTGCTGGACCATTATCTGGATTCGGTAGCAATTAAATATGGCCTGTCACTTTCCGAAGTCAGCCTGTTGATTTATTTCAGCCAGAAACCCAGGATTGACACCTTAAAAGAACTGTCGGACGTGACGAATATGTCCAGAAGCCGTCTGGCTTTGGCGATGCAGAAGCTGACCATGAAAGAACTGATTAAAGTAGAAGACCAGGTTCAGGTCGAACTTCTTCCGGCATCAGAGCCGGTACTGGAAGAATTGTCCACTGCCCAGAAGGATTATGAAGTCGCCAAATTTGCCGGTTTTAACGAGGAAGAACTGATTCAGTATGCATATTTATCTAACCGGATTAAGGAAAATATCTGCCATGTCTTAAAGAAAGAGAATCCGCCGGTCAGACCGAAAAAAAAGAAAAAGTCTTAAGAAAAAGCAGTTAACAGGAAGAGGCACTCTCTTCCTGTGCTGCTAACTGTACAATGTCAATCCAGCAATACCGCTCATTAAAATAATTATAATCGGATTGAGCTTCCATTTTCGCAATACAAACAGCATGGTTAAAAAAATAAGCAATGCAGTCCGGTTAGGAGACAAGAAATTCACTTGAAACTTATTGCTGCCATATAATGCTAACAATATAATCGTGGCCGCGGCTGATAGGATCAATCCCAATGAAGCTGATTTTAGTCCGTTTAACACTTCAAAAACATATTCAGATTTTTGATGTATTTGAAAAAACTTATGTAAAGCTAAGGAAATAAAAATTCCGCAAAGTATACAGCCAGTGGTTGCCGCTAATGCTCCGGCAATTCCGCCAACTTGAAGCCCGACAAATGTGGAGGTATTAACAGCCAACGGCCCTGGTGTCATTTGTGAAATGGTAATGATATCTGTAAATATTTTTTCGCTTATCCAGCCATTTTTTTCTACCACTTGTTCTTGAATTAAAGGGATAATTGCATAGCCGCCGCCAATGCTCAACAGTCCTATTTTTAGAAACGTCTGAAATAATTTCCACAGGATATTCATTTAAGTTTTCTCCTTTTATAAAGGACTTGCAAAATACATAAAAGACTGCAGAAAAGCAGTATCAATGCTACATTGATATCGAATATAAAATTTGCTATAAATGATAACGGTATCATGGCTGATAAAAGGAAGGACTTTCTTTTCAAAACCAGAGAACACATATCAATAATTAAATCTACCATTAAAGCGGCGACTCCTGCCTCCATTCCTTTCAAAACAGCTGCGATAACCGCATTGGAAATAAAGATTTTATAAAATGCAGAAATAACTGTAAGAATCACGAATGGGGGGATAACCGCTGCAATACAGCTTATAAAAGCTCCCATGACACCAGCTGTTTGATATCCGGCCAGAGCAGAAAGATTGACTGCAATCGCTCCAGGGGTTGATTGTGCGACAGCAGCCATATTAACCAGCTCCTCTTCAGTAAAAAAGTGCTTTTTTAGAACAAAAAAGCGGCGAACCATTGGAACTACGATATAGCCGCCATCAAATGTAAAAGCACTTATAAACAAATTAACTCCTAAAAGCCACACATACGTTTTTATATTTTGTTTCAAAATAACTTACCTCCTGTAGCCTCTAGTATATTCCTTGTTTTGCAATCTGTAAAATGATATAATATTATGTATGCAATCTATTTTATTCATGCAAAAGGAGGAAAAATGGTTATACGGCATTTAGAGATTTTAGAAGCGATAGCGGAAACGGGAACATTTACAGGCGCTGCAAAAAAGTTATATATCACGCAGTCTGCCGTTTCTCATGCAGTTGCAGAACTGGAAAAACAAACAGAGACAGCGCTCTTTGAGCGTCTGCCAAAAGGCGTTTCATTAACTCCCTGCGGTTCTTCTCTTTTAGAGGAGTCGCGCAGCATTTTGACAGCTTGCAGAAATTTAGATAGGAGAATGAAGCACTTAGAAGAAAATACTCCGATTAACATGGTATCAAGCATTACGATTGCTTCTTTTTTGCTCCCTGAAATACTTAGAAAATTGAAAACTTCTTTTCCGGAACTACAGTTTTCTGTCAGGGTTGCCAGTGCAAATACCGCCATTGATATTTTGCAGCGTGGAAATGCTGATATTGCCTTTTGGGAAGGGACTTCGCCAAAAGGCAATTTTCAATCAGTTGTTTTAGGTTCCTATCATTTATGCGCCGCGTGTGCACCGGATTTTGATTTATCTGCTGAAAGAATCTCACTAGAACAATTATGCCGCTGCCCGTTATTGCTTCGTGAACAGGGAAGTGCGATTCGGGATACCTTCGATAATACGCTTGCGCTTGCCGGCCTAAAGGCAGAACCCATTTGGGAAAGCGTGAATTCATTTGCTCTTATTAAAGCTGCAGAAGCTGGGTTGGGAATTGCAATATTACCAGAAAAACTATTGTTGGATTCGCTGCTTTTAAATAAACTGCGTCTGATTCATTTGGAAAAAATAAAAATGGAAAATCAGATGTTGGCATTATTCCACAAAGAAAAATACATTACAAAACCCTTTCAGATTCTGATCGATCAACTCGAACAGAACCTGTCTTCTTTGCAAGAATGACTGTTGTCGCACATGAGTTTTTCCCACAGGCGGTAAGCCAGAATGGAAATGGAGACAGTAAGAAAGGTTTCCAGGGCGCTGCTGACAATTCCGGCAAGGAGGAAGAGAAAGCAGGAGCCGGTAATAATTGCGATAATACCGGTAAACAGGGGGCGGTACAAACCTGGAGCCTGACGGTACTGAAGCACAATGATCCATAAAAAATACAGGAGAATCAAAACTCCAGATAAAAATGCAAAAACAATATGCAAAGATGCTTTTAACGGCATATCATTCGGAAGATAAGGCGTCGTAATCGCAAAAAACAGCAAAATCAAAGCTGCAGGAAGCAGCCGCAAACACCCTGCAGGAAGCTGCAGGGTTGTTTTTAATTTCCTGTGTATGAGAAAAAGGTAAAGCCCGATTAGGATGCCCCAGATGGCAAACCCTATGCCTCCCTGAAGAGAGTTGGCGATTACAGAAAAATTAGTGGTAAACCATCCGTACCCGCGGGCAAATAAATATGTATAAGACGGAATGATAAAATAAGCCAGTATTTTCAAGAAAAAAATCATCCTTTCCGGTAATGACGGCAAAAGCCGTTGGAAAAAGCAAAAAGAAACTTATCATAGTATAACAGGCAAAGAGAAAGATACAAGAAAGGAAAAATGATTTTTTTATAAAAAAAGAATAAACCAATCCCAAAACTTCTCATTGCCCCACAGCAGTGAAGATGTTATAATGGAAAACAGACGAGAAAACCTGAAGGAGAAGTAAATTATGAGCGACAAGAGTGGAAAAATCGAAAAGACGGCCCTTTTCGAGCAGCTTCGGATAGCCTCCGAATTATATGTGTTAATGTCTGTATGTACCAGGGAGCCATATGTGGTTTGCCATCCGGAGACGTTTGATGATGAAATTCTGCTGTTTTTTGATATGGAAGAAGCAAAAGCCAAGGCTCAGAGCCTGGTAGAAGAAAAAATTCCGGTCAGCATTGCAAAGTTAGAGCAGAAGCATCTGCTGGTATTTTATACAAATTTATACGCCATGGGCGTCAACGCGTTGTTTGTAACCAGAGAAGGAGAAGAATACCTGGTTCAGTTAAGCGAATTCGTAACCAGAAGAGATCCCAAGGACCTTCCGGAAGGAAAAGTATGGGTGGAAAATCCAGCTCTTCACCTGACTGCAATTTATTTAATGCAGGAATTAAAAGGGCAGCCGGCAGAACCAGGCAATGCAAAGGTAGAAGAACTCCAGGAGGAGATTGCCAGCCATTTTGGAAAAGGCAGATATATTGTGCCGGTACAGGCAGAAGATAAGGGGATTCCGCTGATGAAGCTGAAAACAGGCGCAGTATTCCAGCCGCTGTTTACAGATATTCTGGAATTTCAGAAATTTAACAGAGAAAATAAATTAAAGCCAATGGTAATCGAATCGGCAAAGATTCCGGAGATGCTTCCAAAAGGAGCGGCAGGAGTCATCATCAATCCTATGGGCGTTCATCTGCCCCTGAGCCTGAACCGCAAAGAAAACCAGACTGAAAAATAGGGTTAAAATGGGAGGAAGCCGGCAGGAAAACCTGCCGGCTTTGAGTATGAAAAAGTCTAAGTGAAAAGGCGTAAGCCTCTCTGTTCTTGACATAAATGATTCTATCAAGAAGATGTGATAAAAGTGTGACGCCTTTCAAAAGAATTTCTAAACTATTTTTCAAAAACTTAACATAGGTTATGTCTTTATCGACAGTCTTGATGTATGATAAGACTCATTAATGTTAAAAAAATAACGAATTAAAAAAGAAAGGGAATGAGTATGGAAAGCAAAGAAAAAGAGCTGAAGACCCTGAATGGATGGCAGTCAGCGATAGTAATGATTTTCATTATTATTTCTGTTGCAACCTGTGTAACCTTGAAGGTAGGAGGCCCGATGATCGGTCTGTTTTTCGCCTGGCTGATTATTTATGGAGCCTGCCTGATCTTTAAAGTGGATTATAAGCAGGTGCAGAAAGGAGCGTTTGAAGCTCTTCAGGTAGTTTTGCCGACAATGGCCATTTTGATGGCAATCGGCGTTCTGATTGGTACATGGATGCAGTCCGGTACCATTCCAACCATTATTGTATATGGGTTAAAATCCATTAACCCATCTTATCTGCTGGTATTTTCCCTGGTATTTACGGCAGTATTGAGTATGGTAACCGGTACGTCTTATGGTTCAGCAGGAAGCGCAGGTGTGGCGATGATGGCAATCGGCCATGCAATGGGCATTAATCCTGGTATGGTAGCCGGTGCCGTTATCTGCGGCGCTATGTTCGGCGACAAATTAAGTCCGTTTTCCGATACCACTAACCTGGCTCCGGCAGTAGCGGGCGCAAAGCTTGGCGATCATGTAAAGAGTATGCTGTGGACAACGGTTCCTCCAATGATTATCAGCATTATTTTCTTTACGATACTGGGATTTTCCCAGACTAGCGGCGGCTATGATCCAGGCGATTTAAATACCTATATCAGTTATCTGGAAGGAAGCTTCCACATCGGATGGGAAACCCTAATTCCGGCAGTCCTGATTATCGTTCTGTTAATGTTTCGGGTAGGCGCATTTGAAGCCCTGGGAATCGGCGCAGTAGCAGGCGCACTGGTGGCAATTCTTGTTCAGGGCGCAGATTTAAGATCCGTATTGAGCGTAGCGTACAATGGATTTACCTCTGACACCGATATCGGCGTATTAAAATCCATCTTAAACCGCGGCGGGATGAACAGTATGCTTCAGTATGTTGCGATTATTACGTTTGCAGTCGGCATGGGCGGTATGTTAAACAAGCTGGGAGTGTTAAACAACATTCTGTCTGTATTTACTAAGCACATCCACAGCGACGGCGCGCTAATTTTTGCAACCATTATGGTGGGGTATGTGACCAGTATCGTCAGCTGTTCCAGCCCGATGTCCCATGTACTGACTGGTACGTTAATGAAGCCGTTATTTGAAGAGAGAAATATTGAGCCAAAAATCCTTTCCAGATGTCTGGAAGACAGCGGCACTCTGGTCGGCCCGATGATTCCGTGGCATGGTTACGGAAGTTATATGGCAGGAACCCTGGGAGTTACCTGGTCCCAGTACATCCTGTTTGTTCCGCTTTTGTGGCTGACGCCGTTATTCTCTGTTTTTTATGGGTTTACGGGGATTTCCATTAAGCATAAAGAGAAAAAGGATTGACAAAAAAGCCGCCTGCCCAGGCGGCTTTCCTGATCCTGTGAGATAACATAGGATATTTCTTTTATCGGGAAAATTTGTTACAATCGCAGTAATAGCAGAAGAAAAGAGGGAGAAAACGTGAAGATAGGAAGAGGCATAGCCAAAGTACTGGGAATTGTGTTGGGAAATGTGATATTTGCTTTCGGCCTGGCGGCATTTTTGGTTCCAAACAACTTTCTGGTAGGCGGCGCAACGGGTATTGCAAGAAGCGTAGAGTATTTTTTTCATGTAGACGTATCTGTAACAGTAGCGTGTATTAACGTGATTATGTTTTTCCTGGGGCTTTGGCTGTTAGGAAAACGATTTGCCATGACCACCATTATCAGTACCCTGCTGTTTCCGGTACTATTGGACGGAATGCTGGGGATTGAGGCTCTGGGACACATTACCAGCGATCGCCTGCTGGCAGCTATTTTCGGCGGTGCGCTGGTTGGAATGGGACTGGGAATCGTCATGCGGCTTGGCGGTTCTACTGGAGGCATGGATATTCCGCCGCTGATTTTAAATAAAAAGTTCCGGATTCCGGTCGCGGTCACGATGTACTGCTTTGATGTGCTTATTTTGATGTCCCAGGTGCTGTTTACAGGAGGAGAAGAGATTTTATACGGTATTTTATCGGTACTCCTGACTTCTTTTATGGTAAACCAGGTGCTGGTATTCGGCGCCGGAGACGTCCAGGTGCTGATTATCAGCAAAGAGTATGAGAAGATTAATGAGATTATTCAAAAAGATCTGGATCGGGGTTCCACCTATGTGCCGATTCAGACCGGATTCCAGCATTTAGACCAGAAAGCAGTTCTCTGCGTCCTTCACAATCGGGAAATGAGTCACTTAAACCAGTATGTCCAGCAGATTGATCCCAAGGCATTTATCATCATTAATGGAGTCAGGGAGGTTCGAGGAAGAGGCTTCACACTGGATAAGCATTTAAAATAGCAATAATTTGTAAGTTTGCACAGTATATTTGAAAGACACAGGAGAAAATTAGACAAAACATCTATTTCATCTTGCAATTTTAGAAAAGCCATGTTAAAATTGACAACAGATGAATAAAGGATTGCCTTAGAGATGACAGAGCAGGGTAGATGGCTGCAAAAAGCCGTACATCCCCTGCTTTTTCTTTACGCATTGGTAAAAAATTAACAAGCATTAAGAAAAGAAACTCGTCTGTAAGGAGGCAAAAAAGGAGAAGATTATGGGAAGATATGTAATTGCTTTGGATCAGGGAACGACCAGTTCCAGATGTATTCTGTTTGATGAACAGGGAACGATCTGCAGCGTAGCCCAGAAAGAATTTACGCAGATTTATCCAAAACCAGGCTGGGTAGAACACAACCCAATGGAGATTTGGTCCTCGCAGCTTTCTGTGACCATGGAAGCGATGGGAAAAATCGGCGCGCACTACAGCGATATTGCAGCTATCGGGATTACCAACCAGCGCGAAACCACCATTGTGTGGGACAGAGACACCGGAGAACCTGTATACAATGCAATTGTGTGGCAGTGCCGCAGAACTGCGGATCGGATTGAAAAGCTAAAAGAAGACGGCTGGGAAGAAAAAATCATTGAGCGTACCGGCCTGATTCCGGACGCCTATTTTTCCGGCAGCAAGATTGAGTGGATTCTGGACAATGTACCTGGAGCCAGGGAAAAAGCAGAACGGGGCGATTTGATGTTTGGAACCGTAGATACCTGGCTGATCTGGAATCTGACCAAGGGCTGCATCCATGTAACCGATTATACCAACGCCGCCCGCACCATGTTGTTTGACATTCACCGGAAATGCTGGGATGAAGAGATTTTAGAGTATTTCCATATTCCAAAGAGTATGCTTCCGGACGTAAAACCATCCAGCTGCATTTACGGCTATACTTCTTCGGATGTAATGGGAGGAAAGATTCCGATTGCAGGAGCGGCAGGCGATCAGCAGGCGGCGTTATTTGGACAGTGCTGCTTTGAAGAAGGCGAGATGAAAAATACATATGGAACCGGCTGTTTCCTGCTGATGAATACAGGAACAAAAGCAGTCCGTTCCAATAACGGCCTTTTGACGACCATTGCGGCCAGCACCCAGGACGAGACCCAGTATGCGTTAGAGGGAAGCGTCTTTGTGGCAGGCGCGGCAGTCCAGTGGCTGAGGGATGAGATGCGTATGGTCCGGACCGCGGCCCAGACGGAAGAATACTGTACGGCAGTAGAAGATACTGGCGGCGTATATGTAGTTCCGGCATTTGCAGGACTTGGCGCGCCTTATTGGGATCAGTATGCCAGAGGAACCATTGTGGGGGTAACCAGGGGAACCAATAAGGAGCAGTTTATCCGCGCGACAGTAGAGTCTATGGCTTATCAGGTCAACGATTTGATTGAAGCCATGCACCAGGATGCCGGCATCTGCTTAAGACAGCTTCGGGTAGACGGCGGAGCCTGCGCCAATAATTTCTTAATGCAGTTCCAGGCTGATATTTTAAATAAAGATATTGTACGTCCGGAATGTATTGAAACCACTGCTCTGGGAGCCGCCTATCTGGCAGGCCTGGCAGTTGGATATTGGAAGAGCAAAGACGAGATCCGGAAAAACTGGCAGATTTCCAACACTTTTTCCAGCACAATGGAAGAAGACCGCCGCAAAGAGCTGGTAAAAGGCTGGAAGAAGGCGGTAAAATGCGCCCTTTGCTGGTCAGAGGATTAAAACAGAATAAACAGGGGGTATCGGATGGACATCTCATTTGATATTTTAGGATTGAACAGCGCCCAGGCTATCTTTGACCAATCCGAACTGCTTTTGCGCATTGCGATTGCCTGCGTCCTGGGAATTCTCATCGGAAACGAGAGAAAAAACAGGAATAAATCGGCAGGAGTGCGGACTCATGCTATTGTGGCAATGGGATCTGCGCTGATGATGGTGGTTTCCAAATATGGATTCGTGGATATTATGGACTACGGCAAATTCGACGGCGCCCGCATTGCGGCCCAGGTTGTCAGCGGGGTAGGTTTCCTGGGAGCCGGAATTATCTTTGTGCGCAACAACCTGGTCAGCGGTCTTACGACCTCGGCCGGTATCTGGGCGACTGCAGGCGTAGGACTGGCAATGGGAGCGGGGCTGTACGTAATCGGGATTGCTTCTGCGCTGATGATTATCCTGATGCAGGGAATTACCCACAAAATCGCCCATTTTGCAGATGTGGCTTCCGGCGGGACTATCTGGATGACCATTGCCCAGGAAGAAGGGGCTGTCAAAAAGATGGAAGACTTTCTGGAAAAACGGAAAGTGGAGATTGCTTCAACCAAGATCCATAAAAATAAAAAAGACGAGATTAAACTGGAATTCGAAGTGATTTATCCGCCTGGATTTGACAAATCCGCGCTGTTTTCCAGTCTGGCAGAAGAAAAAAATGTTATGACCATTAGTGAATAAAAAGGTTTACTGAAAATTTCTTGACAACAGGTAGGAGACTGTGCTAACATGAACACAGTTAAATAAAACACCTTTGAGACGATAGAGTAAGGTAAACCGGCGGACTTGTCCGTAGTTTTCCCTTGCTCTTTTTTGTTATCAGGTTTTCCTGATCGGGAAGCACAAAAAGGTAAATGGAGGAGAAGAAATGAAGGAAATGAATTTCGATGCGGTGATTATCGGCGGCGGAGTAACCGGCTGTGCGATTGCCAGAGAACTTTCCCGTTACGATCTGCACACCTGCGTAGTGGAAAGGGAAGAAGACGTCTGCTCTGGCACGTCTAAGGCAAACAGTGCAATTGTCCATGCAGGACATGATGCGGCTCCAGGATCGGCAAAAGCTAAATTCAATGTAGAAGGCAACCGTCTGATGGGACAGCTTGCAGAAGATCTGGATTTTGAGTTTAAGAGAAATGGTTCTCTGATTTTGTGCTTTGCAGAAGAAGATATGCCGTCTCTTCAGGAATTATACAACAAGGGAATTAAAAACGGCGTTCCGGATTTAAAGATTATTACCGGCGACGAGGCCAGAGCCATGGAGCCAAATCTGACGGATACAGTAGTTGCCGCTTTGTATGCGCCGACCGGCGGCATTGTATGCCCGTTCGGCTTAACGATTGCGCTGGCTGAAAATGCCTGTGACAACGGCGTAGAATTTATCTTTAACACAACGGTGGAGAATGTAAAGAAGACAGAAAAGGGTTACGATCTGACCACCAATGACGGACTCATCCATGCATCTTATGTTATCAATGCAGCAGGCGTTTACGCAGACGAGATTCACAACATGGTAAGCGGAAAGAAACTGCACATTACCCCAAGAAAGGGCGATTACTGCTTATTAGATAAAGAGGCAGGCAAACACGTAGAAAAGACGATTTTCCAGCTTCCTGGAAAATTAGGAAAAGGCGTTCTGGTTACTCCTACCATTCATGGAAACCTGCTGACCGGACCGACCGCTACAGACATCGAGGACAAAGAAGCAACAAAGACCACTGCCGAAGAACTGGCATTTGTAATGGAAAAGGCTAACATCAGCGTAAAGAACGTTCCGTTCCGCCAGGTAATTACTTCTTTCTCCGGTCTCCGCGCCCATGAAGACGGAGATGATTTCGTAATCGGCGAAGCAGAAGACGCAGAAAACTTCTTTGATGCAGCCGGCATCGAATCGCCTGGACTGACCAGCGCGCCGGCTATTGGCGTCTATGTGGCGGAACTGGTAGCAAAAAAGGCAGGCGCTGCGAAGAAAGCAGACTGGAACGGCAAGAGAAAAGGATTTGTTCGTCCAGGCAATATGAGTAAAGAAGAAAGAGCCGCCCTCATTAAAGAACGTCCCGAATACGGTTCTATCGTATGCCGCTGCGAAGGCGTCAGCGAAGGCGAGATTATGGATGCCATCAACCGGACATTAGGCGCAGTATCCTTAGACGGTATCAAACGCCGCGTGCGTCAGGGCATGGGCCGCTGCCAGGCAGGTTTCTGCACTCCAAGAACGATGGAAATCCTGGCCAGGGAACGCGGTATAAAGATGGAAGATATCTGTAAAAATGCACCTGGTTCCAATATGTTAACCGGCAGTAAAGATAAATAAGGGGGAGCAGCGATATGACAGCACATGATATTGTAATTATCGGCGGAGGTCCTGCAGGCCTTGCAGCGGCAGTAGCAGCGAGAAAAGCCGGAGTTCAGGATATTTTGATTCTGGAGCGCGACAGCTGCTTAGGCGGTATTTTAAACCAGTGTATCCACAACGGTTTTGGTTTGCATACATTTAAAGAAGAGCTGACCGGCCCTGAGTATGCGTCCCGCTATATTAAAATGGTGGAAGAAGAAAAGATTCCTTACAAGTTAAACACCATGGTCATTGACATCAATAAGGATAAAGAAGTTACGGTTATTAATAAAGAAGACGGCCTGACCACAATTAAGGCCAAAGCGGTAATTCTGGCTATGGGATGCAGAGAGAGGGCAAGAGGCGCTTTAAACATCCCAGGTTACCGTCCAGCCGGCATCTATTCAGCCGGAACCGCACAGCGTCTGATGAATATTGAGGGCTACAGCGTAGGAAAAGAAGTTGTTATTTTAGGATCCGGCGATATCGGTCTGATTATGGCCAGAAGAATGACCTTAGAGGGCGCGAAAGTAAAGGTTGTTGCAGAGTTAATGCCTTATTCCGGCGGCTTAAAGAGAAATATTGTACAGTGTCTGGACGACTATGGCATTCCGCTGAAGTTAAGCCATACAGTGGTTGACATTGAAGGAAAAGAGCGGGTAACCGGCATTACTTTAGCAGAGGTTGGTCCGGATCGTAAGCCAATTCCAGGCACAGAAGAGCACTACAGCTGCGATACCCTGCTGTTATCCGTAGGTCTGCTGCCGGAAAATGAGCTGAGCAAGGGAATCGGCGTTTCCATGAGCCGGATTACCTCCGGACCGGAAGTAAACGACCAGTTAGAGACCAGCGCGGAAGGCGTATTTGCCTGCGGCAACGTTCTTCACGTACACGACCTGGTAGACTATGTATCTGAAGAGGCAACTCTGGCAGGAACCAATGCAGCTGCTTACGTACAGTCTGGAAAAGAGAGGGAATCCGGACACGTAGTGGAATTAAAGGCAGAAAACGGCGTCCGTTATACCGTTCCTCAGACCATTGATGTAAACAATATGCAGGACAAGATTACAGTCCGTTTCCGCGTAGCAGACGTGTATAAGGATCGTTATATTTCGGTTTATTATGACGGCGTCCAGATTTCCAAGAGAAAGAAAAAAGTCCTGGCTCCAGGCGAGATGGAACAGGTTGTCTTAAAGAAGGAAAGCTTTGCAGACTATCCGGATCTGAAAAATATTGTGATTTGTACGGAGGTGGAATAACATGGAGGTAAGAGAATTAATCTGCATCGGCTGCCCGTTAGGCTGCCCTCTGACCGTAAAAATGGATGGAGACCAGATTGAGGTAAGCGGCAATACCTGTAAAAGAGGCGACGATTACGCCAGAAAAGAGGTATTAAGCCCGACCAGAATCGTGACCTCCAGCGTACACGTAACCGGCGGCGCAATCGAGATGGTATCGGTAAAAACAAAAGAGGATATTCCAAAGGGCAAGATTTTTGAAATTATGGATGAGATCCGCAAGGTAACCGTTCCGGCTCCGGTCGCAATCGGCGATGTAATCATTGAAGATTGCGCAGGAACCGGAGTGCCGGTCATCGCAACCAAGGATGTGCCAGAAGCATAGTCCTGCATATGAAATAAGAACATTCAGAATCAAAAAGGCTTCAAAACTCTGAGGTTTCGAAGCCTTTTTTTCAGTTAGGAGGACAGCGTGGACAAGAAGAAACTGCTGGAAGAAATCGATTTATTTGTATTGGATATGGACGGAACCTTTTATATGGGAGATACGATCATTGAAGGAGCTCTGGATTTTATCAGGGTCTGCAGAGAGAAGGGCAAACAATTTTTGTTTTTTACCAATAATTCCTCCCAGTCGCCGGAAAATTATATAAAAAAACTGGCAAAAATGGGATGTGAAATTACCAGAGACCAGATTATGACTTCCGGCGATGTGGCAATCCGCTTTTTAAAGAGCCAATATCCTGGAAAATCTGTATTTTTAATGGGAACGCCTCCATTAGAAGAAAGCATGAGGGAAGCGGGAATCCCCCTGACAGAAGAGCAGGCAGACATTGTGATGACTGCCTTTGATAAAACTCTTACCTATGAAAAGCTGGAAAAAGGCTGTACGATGATTCGGGAGGGGGCGCTGTTTTTAGCGACGCATCCGGACATTAACTGTCCGACAGACAAAGGGTTTATTCCGGACTGCGGCGCCATCTGCGCGGCCATGACCCTGTCTACTGGAGAGCATCCCAGATATTTAGGAAAGCCGTATAAAGAGACGGCAGAGATGATTTCAGACAAAACCAAAGTCCCTACAGCCAGAACCGCCTTTGTCGGAGATCGGTTATATACCGATGTGGCGACAGGCGTAAATCACGGAGGAAAGGGACTATTGGTTCTCACAGGGGAAACAAAACTTTCTGATGTAGAAAAATCCCAGACCAGACCGGACGGGATTTTTGAATCGCTGGGAGAAATCAGCACTTATTTATAAGCATATTCAATAAACGAAACCATGGCATCGGTTCGGGAAGTATAGGAGAGAACCAGAAGATAATAATCTTCCGCGCCGTCGTAGACCGGATTTTTCAAAAATCGGGAATGACGCAGGTTCAAACCGCAGGCTTTTTCCTGTCCGGTGCCGTCTTTTGCATAATAGAAATCTTCCTGAAGCGGCTCTTTTAAGGATTCCGGCAAAAGTTCGTCTAGGTCATAAAGCAGGAAGGAATTGGCATAATACTTTGCCAGCTCTTCCGGCGCAATGAGAAAATCCAGCTGCTTTGCCGCAACGTAGGCTACGATTTTTTCCTGGCTGGCAGCATTGTATTCGTTGCTGGATCCTAAGTCTACATATAGGGAATCTTCAAAACAGATCCGGTGTCCGGAAGGCGTATTCTGATAGGCGGAGAAATCGTCAATCAGCTCTTCGGCGGGAAATAGATTCTGGCGGTCATTGATAAAGAATCCCTGCAGGTCAATGACCTGGCTGCTCTGATAGATCAAATCCCCTACATAATAGAGAAACAGCAGGCAGGCAAACAGGATAAACATCTGCCCCTTATAGTAATCAAAAATAAAACGGACTTTCTGCCTGAAATTTAAGGTTTTCAACGTTTCCCGATCCTTTTTTAAATCTCGGATCAGACGGCTTTTTAAAGACATATGAAGACAACTCCTTTCAACAATACATATTCTAGCATAAAGCAGAAAAAAATGGTATACTGGGAAAGGATCTTTGTGACAGATAGCGGAGAAAGGATGAATGACGATGGATCTAAATAGAATATTTAATCCCCAGAATAAGTTTTTTATGTTTATGGAAAAGGTAATGAACCTGTGCCTGTTAGGAATTTTGTGGGCGCTGTTTTCCCTGCCTGTGATTACCGTGGGAGCGTCTACAGCTGCACTGTTCCAATATACATTAAGGCTGACCAGGGATGAAGAAGGATATGTATGGAAAAGTTTCTGGAACGCATTTAAGAAAAATTTCGTTCCAGCCACCATGGTTTGGGCAGCCGCAGCAGCCGCAGGCTTGTTTCTGGTGGCAGATTTGTACTGCTGTCAGTTTCTGCCCTTCCCAGGAGCCGTAAAATGGGCAGTCAGGGTGCTGTTTGGAAGCCTTATTTTCGTCTATTTATTAACAATTATTTACGTATTTCCGTTGACTGCATTTTTCAAAATTTCCGTTAAGAAAACCATAAAGGATGCCTTTGTAATGGCAATGGGCAACTTATATGTGTCGGTTACCGTTCTGGTCATTTATGCGCTTTGTGCCTTTCTTACCTGGTATTTTACAGAACTGTTTATGATCTGGTTTGCATTTGGCAGCTATCTGGCATCCTTGTTTTTACGGAGAGTGTTTGAAAAGTACATGGAAGGAGATGTGGAAATTGCTGGAGAAGAAGGGGAAAATGTGAATAAAATTGTGAAAAAATAATCAATATATCCAGAAGGAAAATCAAAATATGCAAAAAGGATGGATAATTTAAGTAAAAAATAAGTAAAAATACACAAAAATCACTTGCAAGGCAGGACATTTTGTGATACCATTAGTACATCAAGAAAATACAGAATGCTTTGAGAGAGAATGAGAGGAAAGCAAATAGTGGATGCATACCAAGGTATGTTTTTGTTATATGCACACTCTCTTTTTTTTGTGCCTATTTTGAGCGTGAAAGGCAGGCTGAGAATCTGTATAAAAACTAAGAAGGGAGACATCAATTATGAGAAAAAGAATGGCATTAGTTCTGGCAGCAGCAATGACAGTTGGAGCAGTAACCGGATGCAGCGAAGGAGGTTCTACCGGAAAACCAACGACAGCAGCCGCAGAAGGGGGGGCATCTTCTGAGGCAGCAGGCGGAAGCGCACAGTCAGAAGCAGCGCCGGCAGATCCTGCAAATTACGAAGTGACAGAGCCGATTACCATTAAATGGTGGCACGCGCTGGAAGATCAGTATTCCGGCATTGTAGAACAGGTTGTAAATGATTTCAACAGTTCCCAGGATCTGATTACAGTAGAAGCAGAATATATCGGAAGCTATTCGGAACTGAACGAAGCTTTGGTTGCTGCCCATGCGGCAGGTACAGGACTTCCTGCAATTACAGTAGCCAATACTCCTTATATAGCAGAGTATGGTGCAAGTGGACTGACTGAAAATCTGGATCCTTACATCGAGGCAACCGGATACGATGTAGCAGACTTTGGAAATGGTATGTTAGAAGCTGCCAAGTACGACGGCACCCAGGTTTCCCTGCCATTCTTAATTTCCACCCAGATTATGTACTACAACAAAGATAAAGTAGAAGAAATGGGCATTACCCTTCCAGAGACCTGGGCAGATATGGATGCATTTATGGAGGCCGGTACTGTAAAGGCAGCAGATGGAACGACAGAACAGTATGCAACCATTATTCCTGGATGGGACCAGTGGTATTTTGAAACCTTCTATTTAAATCAGGGCGTAAAAATCATCAATGATGATCAGCTTACCACTGATTTAAACAGCGATAAGGCAGTAGAGATTGCATCCAAGCTGAAAGAGTGGTGTGACAACGGTTATACTTACTGGACCGGAACCGCCAGCGATGCTTCTTCCAACATGAGACAGAACTTTATCTCCGGCAATGCGCTCAGCGTAATACATACCACCTCTTTATACAACACATATGTGGATCAGTGTGACTTTGAAGTAGGTATGCACTGGCTGCCAGGCGGAGATACCAAGAATCAGGAAATCGGCGGATGCGTTGTTCTGATTCCGTCCAAGAATGACCAGGCAACTAAGAATGCGGCATGGCAGTTTATGCAGTATCTGTGCGGCAAGGATGTAAATATGACCTGGGCAGAGGGAACCGGATATATGCCTACCAGAAAGTCTGTATTAGAGACCGAAGAAGGCAAGGCGTTCTTAGAGAAGAAACCGGCATTCCAGCCTATTTTCGACAACCTGGATTTAATTTACCCAAGAATCCAGCATAAGGGATGGACTCAGCTGGCAACGATCTGGAAGAACAGCATGGCTGAACTGATTATGGAAGGCGGAGACGTTAAGGAGGCCATGGACATGATGGCAGAAGAAATTAACGACGTATTAGGCGATGCATAAATAAATTTGTTGACCGGCGCCGATTCCCATTCAGGGAAACGGCGCCGGAATTCAGAAGGCAATGAAGAAAGGGAAATCTATGAATCCGAGAAAAAAATCTGCAATTAAGGATTTTCTGTGCGTAGTTCCGGCCTTAATATTGATTGCGCTTTTTACTTACTATCCGATTGTAGAACTGGTTAAAATCAGTTTTACAGACTGGAATCTATTAAATGATACCTGGAATTATGTAGGATTTAAAAACTGGAAGTGGCTGTTTAACGGGTCTGGAACCAAGTATTTATGGAACTCCTTAAAAGTAACGTTATTATACTCCATTGGAGAACTGAGTATTACGCTGATTGGCGGTATGATTTTTGCATTAATCTTTAACCGCATGACCAAAACCTTTGCGGCAATGCGTGCCATCGTCTTTATGCCGAAATACGTGGCAATGTCTTCTGCTGCAGTTGTATTCCTGTGGATCTTAAATACCGATACTGGTATTTTAAACTACTTCCTGTCCCTGTTTGGAATTGCTCCGGTAGACTGGCTGGGAGATCGGAGTACGGCGCTGATTTCCGTATTAATGGTAACGGGCTGGAGATGCATCGGTTACGGCATGATGGTATATCTGTCTGCAATGATGGGAATTTCTACGGACTATTATGAAGCGGCGGCTTTGGATGGAGCCAACAGCGTACAGAAGTTTTTCAAGATTACCATTCCGATGCTGTCCCCAACTACGCTGTTTTTATTTGTTACCACATTCTTATCTTCGATGAAGGTATTCCAGTCGGTAGATATTTTGACACAGGGCGGACCGTATCGTTCTACAGAAGTATTTGTGTATAATATTTACCGGTATGCAATGGAAGACTTCCGTATGGACAGAGCTTCTACCGTTGCAGTATTCTTCTTCCTGCTTCTGCTAGTCATTACAGCGGCAACGATGAAGATTGCAAATAAGAAAGTAACATACGATTCATAAGGAGGGCCGTCATGGGCAGAGCAAAAAGTCAAACCGAGCGCAATGAGGCGGCAAAGAGAAAGAGAAAAATCATATCAACACTGCAGTGGGTACTGGCAATTATTGTGATGATTATTGTCGTATTCCCGATTTACTGGATGCTGGTATCTTCCGTAAAATCCCAGGAAGAGATTCTTCTTGCGGTGCCTACCTTATGGCCAAAGGAATTTCATTTTGAAAACTACATCAATGTATTAAAGCGCGGCAATTTTGCCAAGTACTATTACAACACCATTGTCATGACTGCAGGGATTCTGATTTGCCAGGTTACCACCGGCGTATTTGCAGCATATGGATTTTCCAAAGGCAAGTTTAAAGGACAGAATATTCTTTTCCTGATTGTACTGGGAGCGCTGATGATCCCGATTCAGGTTACCTTTATCCCGATTTACATTGTCATGGCAAACAAAGGATTTTCCGATACCTTCTTAGGACTGATCCTTCCGGTAGCAGTATCTCCATACTTCATCTTCATGCTGAGACAGAACTTTATGGCAATTGATGACAGCTATGTAGAAGCTGCAAGAATTGACGGCTTAGGACGTGTAGGAATCATTACGAAGGTGCTGGCTCCTATGTGTAAATCTGCATTATTTACCGTTATTCTGGTTACCTTTACCGATGGCTGGAACTCTTACTTCTGGCCGAAGATCATTGCAAGAGGAGAGCCGAGAAGAGTTCTTACCATTGGACTTGCCCAGCTGCAGAATACTTTTGCAGGACAGGAAACCATGAATAACCACGAAGTTATGGCGGGGGCAGTTCTGGCAGTTGTGCCGGTTATTATCCTGTTCTTTATCTTCCAGAAATATATGCTGACTGGTTATTCAAAAGCAGCAATGAAATAATAGACAGAAAAGAGGAACTTCCATGAAAGTATATGCTCACAGAGGTTACAGCGGAAAGTATCCGGAAAACACCATGCTGTCTTTTCAAAAAGCGGCAGAGACTGGGTGCGACGGAATCGAGCTGGATGTCCAGACCACAAAAGACGGCGTTTTAGTGGTAATTCACGACGAAGCCATTGACCGTACTACAGACGGTACCGGACTGGTAAAAGATTATACGTATGAAGAACTGGTAAAGTTTAATGCAGGAAAGGCATTTCACGATAAGTACGGCTTCCAGCCGATTCCGACTTTTGAGGAGTACTGTCAGTGGGTAAAACAGACCAATCTGGTTACCAATGTAGAGTTAAAGAGCAGTATTTATTACTATCCGGAACTGGAAGAAAAGACCCTGGCTATGGTCCGCAAGTATGATTTGGTGGATCGGATGCTTTACTCATCTTTTAACCATATGTCCCTGGTACAGATTAAAAAGCTGGATCCGGCCCGTTACTGCGGCGCGCTGCTGCTTCACGAGGGAATCGGAAACGCTGGATATTACTGCGAAAAGTGCGGTTTTGAAGCTTACCATCCAGGCGTTAAGGGACTGACGGAGGAAACGGTAAAAGGCTGCAAGGAACATGGCATTGATGTGAACGTATGGACCATTAATGATATGGGAGCATTGGAGCAGCTGTATGAGTGGGGATGCGACGGTATTTTTACCAATTATCCGACCGTCTGCAAGAGCTGGCTGGACCGTCAGAACTAAGCATAAAACAATAGGAAATGAACTAAGGGCGCAGGTATAAAATCTGCGCCTTTTCCGTTTTAAGGCTTTCTTTTTTGGAAAATTTGGGGTAGAATTAGGAAAGACAACGGTAGGAGGACAGAATATGAAGGCAATGGATTTATTGGAGGCATCTCCGGTTATTGCAGCAGTAAAAGATGAGAAAAGTTTTAAAAAATGTTTTGAATCGGAATGTCAGATCGTATTTATTCTGTGCGGAAGCATCTGCAACATTACCCAGAAGGTAAAACAGGTAAAAGAACATGGGAAAACCGCCATTGTCCACGTGGATTTAATCGCAGGATTAAATGCCAAAGAAGTGGCAGTGGATTTTATCAGACAAAATACAGAGGCAGACGGCATTATCAGCACCAAGCCCTTTCTGGTAAAAAGGGCTGTGGAGCTGGGGCTGATTGGAATCCAGAGAACGTTTATTATTGATTCCATGGCGTTAGAGACCGCCAGAAAGCAGATTGATGCCTTCCGTCCGGATTTGGTGGAAATTATGCCTGGCATTGTGCCCAATGTTTTAAAAAGAATTCGGGAACATACGGATATTCCCATTATTGCAGGCGGGCTGATTTCCGATAAAAAAGATATTATGGCAGCATTTTCTGCTGGGGCAGACGCAGTTTCTACTACCAAAGAAGAGCTGTGGTTTGCATAAAGAACACAGGTTTGCGGTTATTTTGCGGCAGTTTCCTTTTCTGTGTGAGGAAGCCGGCTGCGGAAGAACCGCTTTTTTAATTCAGACCAGCGAAAAGGAATCAGCGGATAGATATAGCTTTTTCCTGCAATAGTCCGGTTAAATACAATGGCGCAGACCGAGAAGACAGTACCGGCTGCAAATCCCCAGTAATTAAAGAGAGCGGTCAGAATGAGAATCAAAATCCGCATGAATTTTACCGCGTAACCCAGTTCAAAGCTGGACTGGGAATAGTTGGCAATCGTTACAAAGGCCATATACAGCATGGTTTCACTGTTGAACCAGCCAGATTTTACCGCGTATTCTCCCATGACGATACCGGCAATAATACTGAGCGGCGTGGTCAGCATACTGGGAGTGTTGACGGCCGCCAGACGGAGACCGTCAATGGCAAATTCCAGAATCAGAAGCTGGAAAATCAGCGGTACAAACAGTTCGTCGGATAATTGGATAAATTCCAGCCAGTCTGGTATGATTTCCGGATTCTGCATCAGCAAGAGCCATAGAGGGGTCAGAAATAGAGACAACAGGGTAATGATCATCCTGGACAGTCTTAAGTAAGTTCCGGTAAGGGGAGGAAAATAATAGTCGTCCGCTTCCTCGATGATGTCAAAGACCGAAGAAGGCAGAATCATTGCAGCGGGAGAGGTATCTACCAGAATTACAATATTTCCTTCCAGGATAGAAGCGGCAGCGGTGTCCGGACGTTCGGAAAATTTGAATTTTGGGAACGGATTGTACCATTTGTGTGGATAAATACACTCTGCAAGGCTTTCCTGGTTCATAGTCAGGGCGTCTACATGAAGATGCTCAATGCGTTTTTTGATGAGATCCAGAAGCTGGGTGTCCACCCGATTTTTCATATAGCAGACAGCAATGTCTGTGTGGGAGCTTTCTCCGGTATTCAGGATTTCCATGGTCAGCTTTGGATCCCGTATCCGGCGGCGGATTAAGGCGGTATTAAAGATCAGAGTTTCGACAAAACCGTCTCTGGAACCTCTAAGCACCTTATCTTTATCTGGCTCAGAAACGCTTCTTGCCGGATAAGTGCGGCAGTCAATGGTAATGCAGGCATCATAGCCTTCAATAAACAGACAGGAAATGCCGGAGAGAAGCTGGACAATCATGGTATCAGAATACCGGAGAAGGCCGATTTCCCCGTAAGGCACGTACTGTTTGGAAAAGCTGTGGGCATCTTCCGGCATATCTTCCGGTTTAATAGAAGAAAAGACCTGGAGAACTTTTAAAAGTACATCGTCTTTTGTAAGACCGTCAATACAATACAGGCAGGCTTTCCGGCCTCCAATGGTTACAACCCGATAAATGACGTCAAAATTTTCGTCTGTGTGCAGAGATTCTTTTAAAAACTCCATATTATCTGATAAGTTTTTGGAAAATTCCATAAAGTCCTGTTCCCCTTCCATAAATGTCGGTAAGACAAGTATGTCCGGAAAAAACAAAAATATACTGGAACAGGCAGTTAACAGGAAGGAACCGGCTGGCCGCCGCCGATATTCATCCGGTAGCCCCAGTTGCCCAGCTTATAACCATTTACGTCAAATTCTTCACTGGAAAATTCTTCAAATCCATTTTTTTGATAAAAGGCCCGATTTTTCTCAGAGTTGGTAATCAGCATCAGCAGCCCGCCTCCGTGGAACTGGATATATGGCCGGATACAGTCGTTTAACATCCGGCTGCCAATGCCCTGCCCCTTTGCTTTTAAGGAAACGGCAAGGGAATTCAGATACCAGTGAGGTTCTTTAAACTCATGGCATACCCGACCGGTCTGTTCAAACATATTCAGCCAGTCAAAGGAATTTTTTAATCCTCCGGCTGCGATGACCTTTAATCCTCCGGCTTTTATATAATCCCAGAAACAGGCGCCTTTATCATGAGGGGATTTTAACTGGGCAACAGCCACAATTTCGCCGGACTCTTCTGCTACGAACATGGTAGTCTTGTCAAAGTAGGCTTTCACATTTACTTCCTGGATGGCGTGTTCAAACTGATAGCGCTTTTTCTTGCTCTTCACGAATGGCTCAAAGTATTCATATCCCCAGAAGGAATTGGCAAGAAGCTGGATACAGCTGTCAAAATCGTCCTTTACGGCTTTGCGGAATGTTATCATAGTCTCAACTCTCTTTTTCTATATTTTGTTCTATCATAAATGAAAAAAGAGGAAAGTCAATTCCAGATTGGGAAGTTTTATCCAATGTTTCGAAAGGTTTATAAGGAGTTTTAGAACTTTATTGAAAGTTTATAAAATAAGAGAAAAAATGATGTAAATGACTACACAATAAGACAAAAAACGTCAAACGTTGATAAAATTCTATAAAAAACTTCTGGACAACAATTTGTTTTTGTAAAAAACAGACAACGAAAGATTGACTTGCAGAGAAAACAATGGTATATTTATTACGTAAGAGACATGGGGATGTCGAATACATAACGTCGTTTTGGTATGGGGATGCCAAACAAGAGAAACTATTTTAATGTGACGGTTGTTGATCGTGACGTAAGAGCTGCTTTCTGTGGGGGAAAAGCAGCTCTTGTTTTTTTGCAGGAAAGGCAGAAACTATTTTGAAAAATATCAAAATAGTATTGACGAAGGACAAATAGAATTTTATAATAGTATTTAGATAATTATCTAAATAGAATCGAAAGGAAAACGTATGGGTTTTGCAGAGACATTTAAGGCATTATCCGATCCGGTGCGTCGGGATATTCTGGTTTTGCTGAAAAATGGCAGGAAATTATCGGCCGGAGAGATTGCCAGCCATTTTGACATTTCTTCTGCTACTATTTCTTACCATTTAAATCTGTTGAAAAAGGCTGAACTGGTAACGGAATCCAAGTTTAAAAATTTTGTATATTATGAACTGAACACATCCATAGTAGAAGAAATCATGCTGTGGCTTTCAGAACTGAGAGGTGACGGAGAATGAAGAATTCAAAAAAACGGAGTATAGCAACGGTTGCGGTAATATGGCTTCCCTGTCTGATTGGCATTTTGCTGTGGGGAAAACTTCCAGACCAGATCCCTTCCCATTGGAACTTTCACAATGAGATTGACGGGTGGATCCAGAAAGAAATGTTGATTTTCGGAATGCCGGTATTTATGACAGTCATGCAGCTGTTTGTTTTGTTTATGTATCAAAATGATCCAAAAAAGAAAAATATCAGTAAAAAGTTAATGGGACTGATGAGCTGGTTTATTCCTGCTATGACCCTGGTAATGATGCTTTTAAGCTATGGCGCTGCCATGGGAATTCCGATCGATATGGGGATGACAGTCAGTATATTGATAGGCCTTCTGATGATAGGAATGGGCAATTACCTTCCCAAAAGCAAACAGAGCTATACCATGGGAATCAAGCTTCCCTGGACATTAAACAGCGAAGAAAACTGGAACCGGACTCACCGCCTGGCCGGCTGGCTCTGGGTAATGGGAGGAATCCTGCTGATGATAAGCGGATTTCTTACAGCCAGCCAGTATATGGTGTTTGCGATTCTGCTGGTCATTTCAGGGGTTCCGGCCGCGTATTCTTACGTTCTGTACCGCAAAGGGATCTGACTACCTTTCCGGCGATGATCAGTCCGGCAGCCGATGGGACAAAGGAGATACTTCCTGGAATGGCTCTCCGGCTGGAGGAAGGATCTGGGGACTCATCGGGATCTGCGGCGGGTTTTAACGGCTCTTCTTTGGAATAAAGAACGTCTAAGCGGGGGATTCCCCGCTTTTTTAGTTCCTTCCGCATGACTTTGCATAAGGGGCAGACCGAGGTTTTGTAAATGTCGGCAAGTTCAAACAGTTCCGGATGAAGCTTGTTTCCGGTGCCCATAGAAGCGATTAGGGGGATGTTCTGCTTCCAGGCGTATTCGGCAAGAGCCAGTTTGGCGCTGACCGTATCGATGGCATCGACGATATAATCAATCGAGCCGGTCTGGGAAAAGACGTTGTCAAAAAAAGATTCTAAATTGTCCGGCAGGATAAATTCTTCAAAGGTCAGAACCCTGCAGAGGGGATTGATGTCCAGAATCCGTTTTTTCATAACCTGGGTTTTGGGCTGTCCGATGGTACTCTGGCAGGCAATGAGCTGACGATTGATGTTGGAGATGTCTACGGTGTCATTATCGACTAAAATCAGACAGCCGGTTCCGCTTCTGGCAAGAGCTTCTGCGACATAAGAGCCTACGCCTCCGATACCAAATACAGCGACGCAGGAGTTTTGCAGCGCATCCAGGCCGTCTGCTCCAATTAACATTCTGGTGCGGGAAAATTCCCGCTGGTTCGTTGGGTTCATAGGATCTCCTTATAACAGATTTTCTTCTGGTTTTTCCGTTTGTTCATTGACTAAATCAGCCAGGGTAACGTGATCGACTACCTGGTTAATGGCGTCTGCCAAATCTTTCCATACTGAAAGAACCGCGCATCCGCCGGCTCTGCCGCACTGGTTAGGACTGTCGTCCAGGCAGGGTACGGGAGCGAGGCTTCCTTCCATGACACGGAGAACTTCGCCTACCGTATAGTCTTTGGGGTCTCTGGCCAGGCGGTAGCCGCCCTGTGCGCCCCTCATACTTTTGATAAAGCCGGCGCGGGACAGAGTCATGGCAATTTGTTCCAGGTATTTTACGGAAATCTGCTGGCGTTCTGCCACCTGGTTTAATTTGGTGCATTCTTCAGAAGACATGGCAAATTCCAGCATCATTCTTAAAGCGTAGCGTCCTTTTGTAGAAATTTTCATAAGGAAAGGCTCCTTTCCGATTATTCTTATCATTTTACTATGATAAGAAAATTGTACATGATTTAACAGAGAAAGTAAAGAGGTATCTGCCTTTCCTTTTTGTTCAAATTGTGTTATCATAACAAAAGAAATCTCTTAGGTATGGGGGAAGACGGGATGAAAGGCGAGGGAAAAAGCAGCACCATGCTTATGACAGAAGGGGTCATCTGGAAACAGCTTCTTCTGTTTTCACTGCCGCTTCTAGTGGGAAATCTGTTTCAGCAGCTTTATAATACGGTGGACTCCATTGTGGTAGGCAATTTTATCGGCAGTCAGGCGCTGGCAGCGGTAGGTTCCAGCACGCCTCTGATTAATCTGATTATTGGAATGTTTATGGGAATCGCTACTGGGGCCGGCGTGATTATTTCCCAGTATTACGGGGCAGAGAATGAACAAAAGCTTTCCTGGGCAGTTCACACCTGCATTGCATTAAGTATCCTTGGAGGAGTCCTTCTTAGTATTCTGGGTATGGTTTTGTCTCCTTACATTTTAAATTGGATGGGGACACCGGAAGACGTGATAGAAAACTCTGTCATTTACCTGCAGATTTACTTTTCCGGCTCTCTGTTTAACCTGCTTTACAACATGGCGGCCGGAATCCTGCGCGCAGTAGGAGACTCCAGGCGTCCGCTGTATTATCTGTGCATTTCTTCGGCAGTCAATATTGTGCTGGATCTGGTTTTTGTGATAGTATTTTCTATGGGAATTGCCGGCGTCGGCTATGCGACCATCATTGCCCAGGCAGTATCTGCGGCGCTGGCATTTTTTGCATTGATGCGTACAAAAGACAGTTATCGGGTAGAATTAAAAAAGATAGCAATTGATAAGCGGATGATGAAACGGATTCTGGCTATTGGAATTCCCAGCGGCATACAGCATTCCATTATTTCCCTGTCTAACGTAATTGTCCAGGCGAATATTAACGGATACGGTTCGGCAGCAATGGCGGGATACGGCGCTTACAGTAAAATAGACGGATTTGTCATGCTTCCGCTGCAGAGTTTCTGTATTGCGGCAACGACCTTCACTGGTCAGAATATTGGCGCTGAAAAGAAAAAGAGAGTGAAGCAGGGAATTGTCCAGGGGATTGTCATAAGCGCTGTGTATACATTGGCGCTGAGTCCGTTTT
Organism: uncultured Clostridium sp.; assembly: GCA_900542035.1. Classification (GTDB taxonomy): domain Bacteria; phylum Bacillota; class Clostridia; order Lachnospirales; family Lachnospiraceae; genus UMGS1370. Next base: position 137,538 of record UQMJ01000002.1, on the reverse strand, counting down.
TGCTGTGGAAAGCAGAAGACCTGATTCAGATTTTCAGCAGTGACCCAGAGGTGCTGCGGTACGGCAAAATGACCATATCCATGCTGATTCCATTTTACGGTGTGCTTTCGATTCATCAGATTTTGATGGGAACGTTCAGAGGCGCCGGAAAGACTATGGTAACGATGCTGATTGGCATCGGCAATATGTGTGTGCTGAGAATGATTTATATCAATGGAATGGTTCCATTTTTTCCAAGCTATGAGGCAGTTATGCTGTGTTATCCCATTACCTGGACCACAACCATGCTGATGGATGTGCTGTATTGCTGGAAGGGAAAATGGATGTCTTTTGAGAAAAAATAACCGAGAAAGAGAGGAAACGTTAGATGAAAGACGGATTTATCCGAGTAGCGGCGGCTACTCCCCAGGTAAAAGTGGCAGATACCAGGTGGAATCGGGAACAGATAGAGCAGATTATGAAGGAATGCAGCAAAGAAGGGGTAAAGATCCTGGTATTTCCAGAGCTTTCCATTACTGCGTATACCTGTGGGGATCTGTTTTTGCAGTTCCCGTTAATTGAGCGTGCAAAGGAAGAATTAAAGGCTCTGGCTAAAGCTTCTAAGGGAATGGATATGCTGGTATTTGTCGGACTTCCCTGGGAGCATAAGGGAAAACTTTACAATGTAGCGGCGGCTCTTTTTGAAGGAGAGGTGCTGGGGATGATTCCGAAAACCTATATTCCCAACTACTCGGAATTTTATGAGAGGCGGTATTTTGAACCAGCCGGAAAAGAGCCGGATCTGACTGATTTTTACGGAGAAAAGGTACTGTTTGGAACAGACGTATTGTTTCAGTGCAGAAATGTGCCAGAGCTTACTGTGGCAGCGGAAATCTGTGAAGACGTCTGGGCGCCAAATCCGCCCAGCATCCGTCATGCCCTGGCCGGAGCCAGCGTGATTGTCAACTGTTCGGCCAGCGATGAGACGACAGGCAAGGATCGTTACCGGAAAAACCTAATCTGCGGACAGTCTGCCAGACTGCTCAGCGGTTACATTTATGCCAATGCAGGAGAAGGGGAATCCACCCAGGATCTGGTATTCGGCGGCCAGAATCTGATTGCAGAGGACGGAACCTGTCTGGCAGAGTCAAAGCGGTTTGCCAATGAAGTCATTGCTGCAGATATGGATCTTCAAAAGCTTCAGTCGGAGCGCAGAAGGATGAATACGTTTTCCAGACAGGAGACAAAAGAACATTTAACCGTAGAATTTGCATTCCAAAACCCTGGGGATTCCAGAGGACAGGAACCAATCAGACGCTTTATCGATCCGTCTCCGTTTGTCCCCAAAGAGGAAAGAGAGAGGGCGCGCCGCTGCGAAGAAATTTTTACCATCCAGGCAATGGGGTTAAAGAAGCGTCTCCAGCATACAGGCTGCAGCCATGCGGTAGTGGGATTGTCCGGCGGTCTGGATTCCACGCTGGCCCTGTTAGTCTGCGTAAAGGCCTTTGATTTGCTGGGGCTTCCAAGAAACCAGATTCACTGCATTACCATGCCTTGCTTTGGAACGACAGACAGGACTTATAAAAATGCCTGCGCCATGGCAAAAAAGGTAGGGGCGGATCTTCGGGAAGTCGTAATTAAAGAGGCGGTTTCCCTGCATTTCAGAGATATTGGCCACGATCCGGAAAACCGCGACGTGACCTATGAAAACAGTCAGGCCAGGGAGAGAACCCAGGTACTTATGGACATTGCCAACGAGATTGGCGCCCTGGTAATCGGCACAGGTGATATGTCGGAACTGGCTCTGGGCTGGGCGACTTACAATGGGGATCATATGTCCATGTACGGGGTAAATGCATCGGTACCCAAAACCCTGGTTCGCCATCTGGTACAGTATTATGCGGATACCTGCGGCCAGGAGGTGCTTTCAGAGGTGCTTCTTGACGTGCTGGATACTCCGGTCAGTCCGGAACTTCTTCCTCCAAAGGAAGGAGAGATTGCCCAGAAGACCGAGGATTTAGTAGGTCCGTATGAACTTCACGATTTTTTCCTGTACTATGTGCTCCGGTTTGGCTATCTGCCATCTAAAATTTACCGCATGGCCTGCCAGGCATTTCAGGGAGAATACGAGAAAGAAGTGATATTAAAATGGCTGAAAACATTTTACAGAAGATTTTTTAGCCAGCAGTTTAAACGTTCCTGTCTGCCGGACGGTCCGAAAGTAGGTTCTGTAGGGGTATCTCCAAGAGGAGATTTGCGGATGCCAAGCGATGCATCCGGCCGGATCTGGCAGGAGGATTTAGAGAGGATTACAGAATAAGATGATTGTCAGCACAAAAAACGACCAGGTAAAATACGTCCAGAATCTGGTAAAAAAGGGAAAAGCCAGGAGAGAAGAAGGCAGATATGTGGCAGAGGGGCTTCGGATCTGCAGGGAACTAAATCCGGAGGAAATCTGTTCTCTCTATGTAACGGATGCATTTTTAAATGAGTTTGGCAGGGAAGATCTGGGAGAACTTCTGAAGTGCCGCCACGAAGTCGTAACGGAAAGCGTGATGAAAGCCATGGCAGACACCCAGACGCCTCAGGGAGTGCTGGCTGTGGTAAGACAGAAGCATTACAGCCTTGAAGATGTGATAAAAGAAAAACCTGCCTGCCTGATGATTCTGGAGACGATTCAGGATCCTGGAAATCTGGGAACCATACTCCGCGCCGGAGAGGGGGCTGGAGTGACCGGAATCGTGATGGACAAAAATACGGTAGACATCTACAATCCGAAAGTAATCCGTTCTACCATGGGTTCGGTATTCCGGATGCCGTTTGTCTACGTGGAGGATCTTCACGATGTGTTAAGAAGGATGAAGCAAGAGAAAATCCGCCTGTTTGCCGCTCACTTAAAGGGTACGAATTCCTATGATCAGGAAGATTTTACTGGTTCCTGCGGATTTTTAATTGGCAACGAGGCCAATGGGCTGACGGATGAGACGGCAGCTCTGGCTGACACATATATCCGGATTCCGATGATGGGAAAAGTCGAGTCTTTAAATGCTGCGGTAGCCTCCTCTGTCCTTATGTTTGAAGCGGCCAGGCAGCGCCGGAACAGCAAAAATAGTTTATGAAAATGTAAGATTCTGGAGCCGTCGGTACAGTTGTATTGGCGGCTCTTGTATGATATAATACCCCTAAAATAAGCTGGGTGCTGACATAGGGCAAATGCTCCTGCTTCTGTCGGAAGGGGAAGCATTCCGGCAGAAGACGCATGGCTTATGCAGGTTTAAAACAACACAGAAAAGGAGGCAAACGTTATGTCACCGGTTATTTGGTTGGTTATATTTGTCGCGTTGCTGGGCATTGAGGTAGCCACCATGGCTTTGACTACCATTTGGTTTGCAGCAGGTTCGCTGGCTGCCTTTGCTCTGAGTTTTACCAGTGCGGGGATAGAGGCCCAGCTGGCTGCTTTTGTAATTGTTTCCTTTATTACCCTGATTTTAGTCAGGCCTTTTGCGAAAAAGTATATTAATGGAGACATTACCAGAACCAATGCCGACAGCCTGATTGGAAAACAGGCAAGAGTAACGTCAGAAGTGGATAACCGGAACGCGACCGGATCAGCAGTGATTAACGGGCAGGAGTGGATGGCCAGAAGCGTTCGGGACGAAGAGGTAATCCAGGAGGGAACCATTGTAACTGTAAAAGAGATTCAGGGTGTGAAGCTGATTGTAGAAGCAGAAGCCTGACAGGAGGAGATGAAGTATGGGTGGATTTATTTTAGTAGCCGCTGTGTTATTGATTGGATTGGCAGTATTTGCATCGTGCGTAAAAGTTGTTCCCCAGGCACAGGCGATGATTATTGAGCGTCTGGGCGCCTACAAAGCCACATGGTCTACGGGACTGCATATCAGAGTGCCGATTATTGAGCGCGTGGCAAAAAGAGTTAATTTAAAGGAGCAGGTGGCAGACTTCCCGCCCCAGCCGGTTATTACAAAAGACAATGTTACTATGAGGATTGATACGGTAGTGTTTTTCCAGATTACCGATCCGAAGCTGTATGCATACGGCGTGGAAAATCCTATCATGGCAATTGAGAATCTGACCGCGACTACCTTGAGAAATATTATCGGCGAGATGGAGTTAGACCAGACGCTGACTTCCAGAGAGACGATTAATGCAAAGATGAGGGCGTCCTTAGATATTGCTACGGATCCATGGGGGATTAAAGTAAACCGTGTGGAACTGAAAAACATTATTCCTCCGGCAGCAATTCAGGATGCCATGGAGAAGCAGATGAAGGCAGAACGGGAACGCCGCGAGGCAATTCTGCGGGCGGAAGGCGAAAAGAAATCTACCATTCTGGTAGCGGAAGGCAAGAAAGAATCTGCAATTCTGGATGCAGAAGCAGATAAGCAGGCAGCGATTCTGCGGGCGGAAGCTGAGAAGGAAAAACGGATTAAAGAGGCAGAAGGCCAGGCTGAGGCGATTTTAAAGATTCAGCAGGCACAGGCAGACGGTATCCGGTTTATCAAAGAAGCAGGCGCCGACAGCTCTGTTCTCCAGATTAAGAGTTTAGAAGCATTCCAGGCAGCGGCCAACGGACGTGCGACTAAGATTATTATTCCGTCTGAGATTCAGGGACTGGCTGGTCTTGTGACCTCTATATCAGAGATTGCCAAAAAAACAGATGGAGAGGTCAATCCGTAATATCTGAAGTAAATAGGCATTCACTGCCGCAAAATGAATCATCGGGTATCTGACAGCAGAAGATCCGCCGGTTTCGTTTTGCGGCAGATTTCTTTTTCAAATTGCAGTCGGAGGGACTATGGAACTTCAAATTGACCAGTCAAAAGAGTACGGCGTAGTTTTAGAAGGCGGAGGGGCCAGGGGAGCTTACCAGATTGGCGCATGGAAAGCGTTAAAGGAAGCGGGAGTCCGGATAAAGGGGATTTCCGGCGCGTCGGTAGGAGCGTTAAACGGCGCCCTCATGTGTATGGATGATTTGGAAAAAGCGGAGTATATCTGGGAAAACATTACCTATTCAAAAGTGATGGATGTGGATGATGCCGTAATGGAGAAAATGATGTCCCTCAGCCTGAAAGCAGGAGATCTTCAGGAAGTGTTAAGCGCGATGCGGAGGATTTTTTCGGAAAAAGGGCTGGACATTACGCCTCTTAGAAACTTGATTATGGATACGGTGGATGAAGAAAAAATACGCAGTTCGCCCAGAGATCTGTTTGTGGTTACCTATTCCTTGTCCGACCGGAAAAAGGTACTGGCAGATGTGAAGAAACTTCCCGAAGGCCAGATCGGAGATATGCTTCTTGCCAGCGCGTATTTCCTGGCGTTTAAAAATGAAAAGCTGGGAGGCAAGCGGTATATGGATGGGGGCAGTGTGGATAATGTGCCCATAGAACCCTTACTGGATGCCGGATATAAGGATATTCTGGTTCTGCGGATTTACGGCATTGGAAGAGACAGCGAGCGGTTTCTGGAAATACCGGATGACGTAAGGATTTACCGGATAGCGCCAAGACAGGATTTAGGCGGTATTTTGGATTTCAGCAAAAAGAAAGCGCGGAAAAATATGCGTCTGGGATATTACGACGCAATGAGGATGCTGTATGGACTCCAGGGGAGACATTATTATATTGACGCGCAGGGATCAGAGGCGTATTATTTTGACCGGATGCTGTCAGAACTAGAGCTGCTGAAGCTGTATATCCGCCCTGTATTGGAAGCAGAAGACTGGGAACATTTAAGCGGATACCGCCCTTTTACCGAGCAGATTTTTCCGCATCTGGCAGAAAAATTAAAACTGAAAGCAGACTGGGATTATAAAGAACTGTATCTGGCGGTTCTGGAAGAAATGGCAAAAAAGCTGGGATTGAAAAGACTTCATATTTATACATCGGAAGAGCTGATAAAAGAAATACAAAAAAGGCTTGGCGCACTTGACAGCCGTCTGCCAATATAGTATTTTATATCTAAAAATCAGACTTATAAAAGGGGAGAACAAGGATGGACTTAAAAGGAAGGCATTTTTTAACACTGAAAGATTATACAGCAGAAGAGATTACTTATTTATTGGATCTGGCTGCGGAGTTAAAGGATAAAAAGAAGAGAGGACTTCCCATGGACACGCTGAGAGGGAAAAATGTAGCTCTGATTTTTGAGAAAACCAGTACCAGAACCAGATGCTCTTTTGAAGTAGCGGCCCATGATTTGGGAATGGGCTCCACTTATCTGGATCCAAAGGCCAGCCAGATTGGCAAAAAAGAGAGTATTGCCGATACAGCCAGAGTCCTGGGACGGATGTATGAAGGCATTGAGTATCGGGGATATGGCCAGGAGATTGTGGAAGAACTGGCAAAATACGCGGGAGTTCCGGTGTGGAACGGCCTGACCAACGAATACCATCCGACCCAGATGCTGGCAGATTTCCTGACAATTCGGGAACATTTCGGAAGGTTAAAGGGACTTCGTCTGGTCTATATGGGAGACGCCCGTTATAATATGGGAAATTCCTTAATGATTGCGTGTACCAAAATGGGTATGGATTTTGTTGCCTGTGCGCCCCAAAATTACTTTCCAAATGAGCAGTTAGTCAAGGAATGCCAGGAATATGCAAAGCAGTCCGGAGGCAGCATTACCCTGACGGACGATGTGAAGGAAGGTACCAGGAGAGCGGATATCGTCTACACAGACGTCTGGGTATCCATGGGAGAACCGGACGAAGTCTGGGAAAAGAGAATTCGGGAACTGTCTCCTTACAAGGTAACCATGGACGTGATGAACAATGCGGGAGAAACTGCAATTTTCCTTCACTGCCTGCCTGCTTTCCACGATTTAAAAACCGGTATAGGAAAAGAGATGGGAGAGCGGTTTGGGATTGCAGATATGGAAGTAACAAATGAAGTATTTGAGAGCAGCCGTTCCAAAGTATTTGAAGAAGCAGAAAACCGTATGCATACCATTAAAGCAGTAATGGCGGCTACGTTAGGAGGCGTATAAATGTATAGTCAGCCAGGGAAAAAAATGTCCAGAAACAGCAGCTTTATTCTGGATCTGGTTCATATTGTAATCGGTCTGGCAATCGTTGTGCTGGCAGTGATTTCGTTTTTAAATCCTAATGGCCATCTGACGTTGTTCCCAGTGATTTTTATACTGGCAGCCATTTTAAATTATGTAAATGGCTATTTCAGAATCAGCCAGAGCGGCAGAAATAAAAAGAAAAAATTAAGCGGAATCCTGTTAGTTATATTAGGAGCAGCGCTTACCGCACTGGCAGTTATCAGTGCGGTAAGCCTGTGGAGGTAGCCATGACAGAACAGATGCTGACAGAGAATAAAATTTTAGAAAAGCGGACTGGAAGCTGGGCTGGGAAACCAGTTCTGGTGCTGAAAGAAACAGATTCGACGAATATTCAGTGTGCAAAGCTGGCGGCAGAAGGCTGGCCGGAGGGCGCTCTGGTAGCAGCAGAACGCCAGTGGGCAGGAAAAGGAAGAAGGGGACGGACCTGGGTATCGCCGTCCGGAACCGGAATCTGGATGAGCCTGCTGCTCCGTCCGCACATTCCGGCAGATAAGGCTTCTATGCTGACCCTGGTGGCAGCGTTAGCAGTCCAGAAGGGGATTCAGGAAGAGACAGGACTGGCGTCTGAGATAAAATGGCCCAATGATCTGGTAATTGGGCAGAAGAAAATCTGCGGGATTCTGACAGAGATGAGAAGCAGGGAAAATCAGCCGGAATATGTGATTGTGGGAATTGGCATTAACGCCAACATGACAGAATTTCCGGAAGAAATCAGAGAGACAGCGACTTCATTATACCTGGAAAAGGGAGAACAGGCAGATAGAGAGAACGTCATAGCAAAGATTATGGCAGCGTTTGAACTATATTATAAAAAGTTTTTAGAAACCCTGGATCTAAGCCTTTTAAAAGAAGAATATGATTCCAGACTGATTAATCTGGGCCGTCAGGTAACGGTTCTTGCTCCATCCGGATCCTACTCCGGAATCTGCAGGGGAATTGATATGGAAGGAGAGCTGCTGGTAGATCTGGCGGACGGACAGCAGAAGCGGGTAAGTTCAGGAGAAGTCTCCGTAAGAGGAGTGTATGGATATGTCTGAACGCTGGCTGCAGGGACTTTATGATCAGATCCAGACTCTGGAGGATCCGGATGGGAAGCAGGAACTTTCTGACAGAGAGCGGCTCTTGGCGGCTAAAAGGCCTCTTTTGGCATGGTACAGGGAAAATGCCAGAATACTGCCCTGGAGAGAAACCAGGGATCCTTACCGGATCTGGATTTCAGAGATTATGCTCCAGCAGACCAGAGTAGAGGCGGTCAAGCCGTATTATTACCGCTTTTTAGAAGCGCTGCCGGACATTCAGAGCCTGGCAGACGCGCCGGAAGAAACCTTGTTAAAGCTCTGGGAAGGACTGGGATATTACAGCAGGGCAAGAAATCTTCAGAAATGCGCCGGCAAACTGGTAGAATCTTATGAAGGGAAAATGCCTCGGGAATTTGAAGAAATCCTGAAGCTTCCAGGAATCGGGACCTATACGGCAGGAGCCATTGCATCCATTGCGTTTTCGGTTCCGGTACCAGCGGTAGACGGCAATGTTTTGAGGGTAATTTCCAGGGTATTGGAGGATAACAGGGATATTACAAAACCGGCTTTTAAAAGACAGACGGAAGCTCTTTTAAAAGAGGTCATGGACAGGGAACATCCAGGAGAGTATAATCAGGCTCTGATTGAAATCGGGGCCTTGGTCTGCGTACCCAACGGAGACCCCAGATGCCTGGTCTGCCCGCTGGCGTCTTTATGCAAAACCAGACGAAGCGGACGCTGGAAGGAGATTCCATTTAAACCTCCGAAAAAGCAGCGGAAAAAAGAAGAACGGACAGTTGTGATTTTAGAGAAAGACGGGAAAACAGCCATTAGAAAGCGTCCGCCTTTGGGACTGCTGGCCTCGCTGTACGAACTTCCCAATACAGAAGGAAAACTGGGGCAGGAAGAGGCGTTAAAAGCCTTCTGCCTGGAACCGGAGAAGGTTCTTTCGATAGAAAAACTGCCAGAGGCAAAGCATATATTTTCCCACGTAGAATGGCATATGTCCGGTTACCGGATCCGGATATGTCCGGATGCAGGAGACGAAGGAGATCTGATTTTTGCGGACAAAAGAAGTCTGCAGGAAAAATATCCCCTTCCCAATGCGTTTTCGGCGTATAAGAAATTCATTATGTGAGACAATGAGAAAAGGAGAGAGAAAATGGAGAAAATCCTTTTTATCATAAATCCCTGCTCAGGAAAGGAACAGATACGAAACAAGCTGATTGATATTCTGGATATATTCACGAAAGCGGGATTTCAGATCCAGACGTATATTACCCAGTCCCAGGGGGACGCCAGAAAAGCAGCAGAACGTTTTGGAAACGAGGCGTCCATTGTTGTGTGCAGCGGCGGAGACGGTACGTTAAACGAGACGATTTCCGGAATTATGCATCTGGAACAGCCGCCTCTGTTAGGCTATGTTCCGGCAGGCTCTACCAATGATTTTGCATCCAGCCTGATGCTTCCCAAAAATATGCTGGATGCCGCAAAAGGAGTGACAGAAGGAGCCCCGTATGCCATAGACATCGGCCAGTTTGGGGAAGAACGGTATTTTGTCTATATTGCGGCCTTTGGAGCGTTTACGGAGATTTCCTACCAGACGCCCCAGGACAAGAAAAACCTGCTGGGTCATCAGGCTTATATGCTGGAAGGAGTCAAAAGTCTGGCTTCGCTAAAGAGCTATTATTGCCGGATTGAGTGTGATGAAATGGTGCTGGAAGACGAATTTATATTCGGTATGGTAACCAATACCATAAGCGTAGGAGGATTTAAGGGGCTGGTAACCCAGTCGGTGGCTTTAAACGACGGTCTGTTTGAAGTGCTTTTAATCCGCACCCCGAAAACTCCAAAAGATTTAAGCAACATTATTTCTTATATGTTTCTGAAAGAAGAACCCAATGACTATGTGCATAAGTTTAAAACCAGGCAGATACGGGTAATTTCCGAGACGCCCATTGACTGGGTGCTGGACGGCGAGTTTGGCGGCAGTCAGACGGATATTTCGATGAAAAACCTGGAAAAACGACTGGAAATTTTAATTTCTGGTCAAAATGAGTCATAATTCTTCATAAAGTTACATAAAATGCAAAATAGATGTTGAAAAATAGGGATTTTTCCTATATACTAAAAAGTTGTTTAGAACAATTAGTTTACAGCTAACTGAAAGGACGTTACCAGGTGGAGAAAAAAGATTTTTTACAGAAACTGGAAAAACTTCTGGAGTATGCAAAGTCCAGGCATAATACCCTGGATGCAGGGGAAATTAATGATTTCTTCGCAGGAGACAGCCTGAATCCAGAGCAGATGGACCAAATTTATTCGTACCTTGAGGGCCGCGGCGTAGACGTGGTTCCGGTAATTGATGACGCAATGTTAAGCGAGGATGCCCTTCTGCTGGACGATTTAGACGACAGTTTTATAAAGGACGGCGAGGATGAGGACATTGACATCGACGCCGTAGATCTGTTAGAGGGCATTGGAACGGAAGATCCGGTCCGGATGTACTTGAAGGAGATTGGTACGGTTCCCTTATTAAGCGCGGATGAAGAGCTGCGTCTGGCAAAGAGAAAAGCAGAAGGCGATGAATACGCAAAAGAGCGCTTGATTGAGGCAAACTTACGTCTCGTGGTCAGCATTGCAAAACGCTATACAGGCAGAGGAATGAGTTTCCTTGATTTAGTCCAGGAAGGCAACTTAGGATTAATCAAGGGCGTAGAAAAGTTCGATTATACAAAAGGTTATAAGCTAAGTACATATGCGACCTGGTGGATTCGCCAGTCCGTTACCAGAGCTCTGGCAGATCAGGCCAGAACGATTCGGGTTCCGGTGCATATGGTAGAGACAATTAATAAGATGTCCAAGATGCAGAGAAAGCTGACTCTGGAGCTGGGCTATGAGCCGTCTGTGACAGAGCTTGCAGATGCATTAGAGATGTCTGAGGACAAGGTAATGGAAATCATGCAGATTGCCAGGGAACCAGCGTCCTTAGAGACTCCAATCGGCGAGGAAGACGACTCCAACTTAGGAGATTTCGTTGCAGATTCCAATGTGGTTACTCCGGAAGGCAACGTAGAGTCCGTCATGCTGCGAGAGCATATTGACGCCCTGCTTGGAGACTTAAAAGAGAGAGAGCGCCAGGTAATTGTCCTGCGTTTTGGTCTGGAAGACGGCCATCCCAGAACCCTGGAAGAAGTCGGCAAGGAGTTTAACGTAACCCGTGAACGTATCCGTCAGATTGAAGCAAAGGCTCTGCGCAAACTGAGAAATCCAGTCCGCAGCAAACGGATTCGGGATTTCCTGTAAAGGATTGGAAAGGTCATGAATCAGAGAAACTATCAGAAAGAACTGGATAGGATTCTGGCAGAATGTCAGGCGGAGGCGAAGGTGCCCCGCCTGTTTTTGCATAGCTGCTGCGCGCCCTGCAGCAGTTATGTGCTGGAATATCTGTCCCAGTATTTTGAAATTACAGTATACTATTATAATCCCAATATTTTTCCGGCAGAAGAATATGAAAAACGGGTGGAAGAAGAAAGAAAGCTGATTGAGGCGATGAATTTTGTCCATCCGGTGGATTTAATTGCAGCGCCCTATGAGCCGGAATCGTTTTATCAGATTGCAAAAGGATATGAAAAAGAGCCGGAAGGTGGAGAGCGGTGTGTTAGGTGTTATGAGCTTCGGCTGAGGGAAGCAGCCCGACTGGCCGCCAGCCTGGGCTATGATTATTTTACTACAACTCTGACTATCAGCCCTTTAAAGCGGGCAGATAAATTAAACGAAATCGGGGAACGACTGGCAGAAGAATACGGAGTGGCCTGCCTGCCCTCAGACTTTAAGAAACGCAACGGTTATAAGCGTTCCATTGAGCTGTCCAAGGAGTATGGACTGTACCGTCAGGACTACTGCGGATGCGTGTATTCCATTCGGGAAAAGCAGGAAGAATGGAATGATCCGGCTTTTGCTTGACAGTTTTTATGAGATGTACTAAAATTTAACTAGAATGTTCAGAGAAAGAGAGTTCTGAATTTCAACAGAATAAAGAGACGAGGAGAGTGCAGGTATGTTAAATAAGACTTTAACTGTAGTAAATCCCTCCGGCTTACATTTAAGACCGGCAGGCGTATTATCTCAGACCGCAATGAAGTTCAAAAGCGATATCATCATTGAGTGCGGCGAGAAGAGAATTGTTGCGAAGAGCGTTTTAAATGTAATGGCAGCCGGCATTAAGTGCGGCACTGAGATTAACTTAATCTGTGACGGCGAAGACGAAGCAGAGGCAATGGATACCTTAACCAAAGCAATCGAGTCTGGTTTAGGCGAGATGTAATTCTGTTTGCCGGAAAATCAGGACCAGCAAGATAGGAAGGAGAGTCAGCGTTTCAGACGCTGGCTCTTTTTGGCAGTTTTACAGCATCCGTGTACAGGCGTGTTGTCTCTCTGCACAGATGCGTCATCATAAGATATCAGGAAGGAATCTAGATGCTGAATTGTTACTATGCCAATGTATCAGAATTATGTCCGCCGTGGGATCAATATCCGATTTCCAGACAGCGGCTGGAGAAGATAGGGCGCTGCGTCCACGTTTCTGATAAAGCCCGTTTGGCAGGGGCAGAATTACTGCTGAATTATGGACTGAAACAGCGTTTTCCAGAGTTTCTGCCGCCGGCGTTATTTGAGACAGGAGAACATGGAAAGCCGTTTTTAAAGCCGGATCAGTCGGGAATCCGGCTGCCGGATGGAAAACCGGTACATTATAATCTGTCCCACTCCGGCGAATACGCGGCCTGCGTCATCAGCGACAGTCCGGCAGGAGTGGACATTGAAAAAGAACGAACGATTCGTCCTGGAATCATGCGCTTTTTGACGGACGAAGAAAAGGTGGCAGTGGAACGCGATCCGAACCCATACAGCCGTTTTTTTGATTTCTGGGTATTAAAGGAAAGCTACATGAAAGCAGTGGGAACCGGTTTTGCAAAACCGCCGTCCAGTTTTTCCATACGGATGGAAGATGGATGTTATCAGGTTTATGATCAGGGGGTGCGGCAGGATATGGGATGTTACCTGTTCCGTTTACAAGGCGGGTATCATCTGGCAGTCTGCGCAGAAACCAAGGGGAAGAAAGAAGAACTTAGTCTGGAGGAGTATTATGGAATTTGAGATTTTGTATTGGATTCAGCAGCTTCGGACACCGGTGCTGGACGGGATTATGACAGCGGTTACATTTTTAGGGAATGGGGGCTGGTTCTGGATTGCTTTAGGGACGGCGCTGTTTGCAGTGCCAAAGACCAGAAAAACAGGGGCGGCCATGCTGATTTCCCTGGCAGCAGGATTTATTCTGGGAAATGTAATCCTGAAAAATGCGGTTGCCAGACAGCGGCCATGCTGGCTCGATCCCATGGTGCCGCTTTTCATAGAAAACCCCAGCGATTATTCGTTTCCGTCCGGACATAGTCTGGCAAGCTTTGAAGGAGCAGTCAGTATTCTTTTGTACCATAAGAAATGGGGCATTGCAGCAGTCGTATTAGCGGCTCTGATTGCGTGTTCCAGGCTGTATTTATTTGTGCATTTTCCAAGCGACGTGGTGGCGGGAAGTTTATTGGGAATTCTGATTGCAGCAGTTGTCCACAGATGGATGGAAGATCCGAAGCGGAAATGGAACCGGAAGGAGGCAGGCTGATATGGAGGGGATGAAGGAACTGTTTCCTGGGATTTACCAGATTAATCTGTACAGCAATTCCCATGGAGTAAGCGAGATCAAGATTTATATAATTCCTGGAAATCCCAGAAGCCTGATGGTGGACGCCGGATTTCGGGATGAAGCCTGCCTGAAGGTTCTGGAACAGGCGTTCAAAGAGCTGGAGATTTCTCCGGCTTCCCTGGATGTTTTTTTGACCCACAAACACCATGACCACTGCGGACTGGCCTATATCCTGGCAGAAAAGGGCGCCAGAATCTTTCAGAATCCAGTGGAAGAGCGCCATCGCTATGACTGTCTTCATCACAGCAGAGGCGGCTCAGAAGAGCAGGAGCAGGTTTTGCGGTTTGTAGGGATTACGCAGGAACTGACGCCGGCCCTTTACCGGATGTTTCAGGAACTGTCAGAAGAAGGGAAAGACGGCGATCTGCTGATTGAAAAATATCCGTATGCGCCGGCTCTTCCGGAAGACGTGTTCCAATACGGCAATTATTCGTTTGAAGCAGTACCGTTAAGCGGACACACTCTGGGACAGCTGGGGCTTTATGACAGGAAAAAGAAGCTGCTGTTCTGTGCAGATCAGGTGCTGAACGGCATTTCTCCCATTGTAGCCACCAGCTATAAAGATGAACGGCTGTTAGGACGGTATTTTTTGTCTTTAAAACGTCTGAAAGATCGGTACGGGGACTGTACCATGATTCCGGCCCATAATACCGTTCCAGTCGAGAATCCGAAAGGGGCCATTGACCGGATTGTATTTGCATATCTGGAAAAAATCCAGATTATGAAGCAGATTCTGGATCATGCCAGAGAACCGATGACGATCTGCCAGATTGCACGGATTGCCTATGGCTGCAAAGGAGAACCGGACGATCTGGATCAGCTGATGAAATTCAAGATGATTCTGACAAAAACCTTTTCCTGCATGGAATACTTATACGAGAAGGATTTTGCAGTCAGGACAGAAAAAGAAGGAGTATTGTACTGGGAAGCGCCTTAAGGGAAGAGCAAGGGGCAGAGGGAGAAAGTTCTTGCAAAATTAAAAAAGAGAGGTATAATAGAGCAGGTAACAGGGGCACAGCCCTGGAAAATTTTATAGAATAGCAGAGTAGGTTTGTGTGCGTTAAGTGCCGGCTGGACGGGGAGTTGCCAGCTGGACGAAAAGAGTATCTTGCGGTACACAATCCGCATCCCGCTGCAATACGAGAGATGATTATCTCCTTATTGTAGTCCGAGATCTGCAAAGGAGGTAATTTTTTTATGAAGAAATTAGCAACTTTGTTCCAGGATTCTTACCATGAATTATTTCGGGCAAGAACCCTTACCTTATGCGCCATGTTCGGCGCTCTTTCCATTGTTTTGGACCAGTTTACCATTAAGGCAGGCTCGTTTAAGCTGGGAATCTCAGGGCTTCCCAATGAACTGGTGCATTTCCTGTTCGGACCAGTCGTAGGAGCGACCTTCGGAGGAGCAATGGATATTTTAAAGTTCCTGATGAAACCGGACGGGGGCTTCTTTTTTGGCTATACGCTGACTGCCATTACAGCCGGACTGATTTACGGCGCATTCTGGTATAAGCGTCCGTTAAGCCTTCCGCGTATTCTGGCAGCCCGACTGGCCGTAATTCTGGTGTGCAACCTGTTTATGAATACCTTGTGGATTTCCATGACAACCGGAAAGGCCTTCCTGGTACTTCTCCCTGCAAGAGCCATAAAGAATATTACGATGTGGCCGGTAGATTCCCTGCTGTTTTTTATCGTGGCAGGCGCACTAGAGCGTTCCGGAGTGTTCAGAGAGCTTCGAAGCAATGTAATTCAGAAGGGTTCCAGGATAAAAGCATAGACATTTTGATGAATCGGGGATATAATCAAAAGTGCCTGTTTTAAACAGACACATATTGATGATGCAGAATTTTGCAAATATGCAGTTGAAAGGAGATTCATCAAAATGAGCGCAGAAAATTGTAACCACGACTGCAGCTCCTGCGGAGAAACCTGCAGCAGCCGGACTGCAGACCGCACCAGCTTTTTAGAAAAACTGGCTCCAGAGAGCAGCGTAAAAAAAGTCATTGGAATTGTCAGCGGAAAAGGAGGAGTTGGAAAATCATTAGTGACTTCTCTGATGGCAGTCCGTATGAATAAAAAAGGATATCGTGCAGCGGTATTGGATGCGGATATTACTGGTCCGTCTATTCCAAAGGCATTTGGCATTGCCAATGACGGAGTAGCAACCACTCCGAATGGCCGCCTTATGATTCCCGCAAAGTCCTTAGAAGGCGTAGAAGTAATGTCTGCAAACCTTCTGCTGGACAAGGATACCGATCCGATTATCTGGAGAGGTCCTGTAATTGCCGGAGCGGTAAAGCAGTTCTGGTCTGAAACCTTATGGCAGGACATTGATTATATGTTTGTAGATATGCCGCCAGGAACTGGAGACGTTCCGCTGACGGTATTCCAGTCTCTTCCAGTAGCAGGAATTATTATCGTTACATCTCCCCAGGAACTGGTATCCATGATTGTAACCAAGGCAGTAAATATGGCCAAGAAAATGGATATTCCGATTTTAGGCGTTGTAGAGAATATGAGCTACCTGGTTTGTCCAGACTGCGGCAAAAAGATTAACGTATTCGGAGAAAGCCACTTAGAAGAAGTAGCAGAGAAAGAGGGCGTTAAGATCCTGGCCCGTATTCCGATTGATCCGAAGGTTGCAGAGATGGTAGACGGAGGCCGTATTGAGTACGTAGACGCTCCATGGCTGGATGATGCAGTAGAAGCTTCAGAAAACATATAATAGATGATAGAAAGAGCCTGTCTGGGTCCTTAATTGGGGGGAAACGGACAGGCTTTTCTACTGTGTTTCTCCAACATATGGAACACAGCATTTCCTGTGTGCAGATGCTATGAAAATTTAATAATTCCAGCCATTGCAAGATTTATTACATGGCTTTATAATAAAAAATAAGAAGAACTTATACAACAAGAGGTGTAGCTATGAATATCAGTATGAATCCCAACAGCGAGTTGGAGCAGTCCATTGTCAGCGTGCCGGACATTGTGCAGGTACCGGATATTTTAATCAGTCAGGCACGTCAGTTTCAGCAGGTAATGATGATGTATACCTGTGCGATTCGGGAGGTAAAGACGAAGCTGGAAGTATTAAATGACGAACTTTCCGTAAGAAACCAGCGCAATCCAATCGAAATGATCAAGTCCCGCGTAAAAAAGCCTATGAGCATTGTGGAGAAGCTTCAGCGCAAGGGCCTTCCGATTTCTCTGGAAGCGATGGTAGACAATCTGGATGATGTAGCCGGCATACGGGTAATCTGTTCCTTTGTGGATGATATTTATGATGTGGCAGATATGCTGATTCGCCAGGATGATATAAAAGTAATTGCTGTGAAGGATTATATTAAACATCCAAAGGAGAATGGTTACCGCAGCTACCATATGATTATAGAGATTCCCGTATTCTTTTCCGACAGAAAAAAACCAATGCGGGTAGAAGTCCAGATCCGGACCATTGCCATGGATTTCTGGGCCAGCCTGGATCACCAGCTGAAATATAAAAAAGAAGTTATTAATGAAGCGGAAATCAGCGAGGAACTCCGCCAGTGCGCAGAGGTAATCGCACAGACGGATCAGAAAATGTACGAGATCCGGCAGAAGATTGAGTCTCAGGGGATCCAGGTAACAAAATAATATAAAGATAGCAATCAATACAGATAATAGGACAGGGTTTCTTTCATTTGAAATCCTGTCTTTTTATATAGGGCAATGGCAGGCAGATTGTCCCCAGATACCTGAAGAAGGAAAGCAGAAATTCCCTGCTTGTTTAGTTCGGGAAGGAGGGCGGAAAGAAAGCGGGTTCCAATCCCCTGTCCCCGCAAAGGTTCCGGCACAAGCACGTGGTAAAGGCAGCCGCTGGTTTGGGAGCCGTCTGTCTGAACGGAAACAGAGCAGGAAGCGATACAGACAGATCCGGAAAAGGCTTTTGCAGCCAGGGTATATCCGGATTCGTTTTCTTCTTCCAGTTTGATCTGCAGCGGCAGTTCCGGCTGTCTGGCAATTTCGGAAAAGGAAAGGTTCCAGGAGGGACTGCCGGCAGTCAGGGTCATCAGATGCTCCTGATACCACAATTGGGCTCCAATAGCTTCCAGGGTTTTCAGAGCAGGGAGGCACTGGCTGGAGTCAGGCACAGGAAAAGAAAACTGGTCCTCAGGATAAGCGGTTTCTGCTTCTTCCAGCAGAGCGGAAAAAATTCCCTCCTGCCGCTTGTCAGGCCTGGTAAAGGCGGAACATTCCCACAGGTGCTCTTCTGTTTCATAAAGAGCCAGAAGCCCTAAAAGCTCTGCAGAGCCGTTTCCCAGGTAAGAAGGTTCTTCCATGAAAAAATATACGTCTCCGTCTGTCGGAACGGATAAAGAAGCTGGAAAGGCTTTCAGGCATAGGAAAACGAGAGATTCTAACTGTAATTTGCGGGCAGAAGATAAAGTAGTTTCGATTTTAATGGACATTTTGACAACCTCCCTGGAAAGATAATCTTATTTTAAATGATTTCCCAGATGAATACAAGTTATTGACAAGGGAGTAGTTTATAATAAATCCAGTAAAAGATCTTGAAACTGCGGATCGATGGTGGTAAAATGCATAGGATTTTATTTGACACAGAGATATTTGACAGAAGAGAAAAGAGGAGAAAAGTCAATGAAACTAGTAAAAGAAGCGGCAATTATATTTGGCGTTACCATGGCGGGCGAGCTGCTATATACCTTGCTTCCGCTGCCGGTTCCAGCAGGGGTTTACGGGCTGTTTTTGCTTTTATTCCTGCTGCTTTGCGGCGCAGTAAAGCTGGAACAGGTCGAGAAAGTGGGAATGTTTTTCTTGGATATTATGGCCATGATGTTTATACCCGCTACGGTGGGAATTATTGAGTCGAAAGACATTTTGATGCAGGTAGCGCTGCCATACACAGTGATTATTGCACTGACAACGGTATTTGTTATGGCAGTAACGGGAAAGACCGCGCAGTTTTTAATTGGAAAAATGGCAAAAAAGGAGAAAACAAATGAATGAGCTGTTAGGAACTTCGTTATATTTTGGAATGGCAGTCAGCGTAGGAAGTTATCTGGCCGCTTCCTGGCTGAAGAAAAAGACAGGATGGGCAATTTTAAATCCGCTTTTGATTTCTTCTCTGATGGTGCTGGCAGTTTTATCGATATTCCGGATTGATTACCAGGTCTACAACAATGGTGCAAAGTATCTGAGTTACCTGCTGACACCGGCTACAGTTTGTCTGGCAATTCCGCTGTACAAACAGCTGGAGCTGTTAAAGCAGTATTTTCCAGCCGTAATCGGCGCAATTTGTGCCGGAGTAGCGGCCAGCGCAGTCAGCGTATTTTTTATGGTAAAAGTAATGGGACTGGGCCATGAACATTATGTGACGCTTCTGCCAAAGTCTATTACCACTGCAATCGGCATGGGAGTCAGCGAAGAAGCAGGGGGAATTGTGACCCTTACGGTAATTGCCATTATTATTACCGGAGTATTGGGAAGCGTCGTATCGGAAACGGTGTTTTGCCTTATGGGAATCCGCCATCCGGTTGCGAAAGGCCTGGCTCTTGGAA
This sequence comes from uncultured Clostridium sp., assembly GCA_900542035.1. GTDB lineage: Bacteria > Bacillota > Clostridia > Lachnospirales > Lachnospiraceae > UMGS1370. Next base: position 118,136 of record UQMJ01000002.1, on the reverse strand, counting down.
CCAGCGCCCATGCAGTCGGTACATCAAAAGCCCTGGAATTGGGAGAGGTTGAAGGGGCTATGAGCAGCCTTTCTATTGCGGTGGCAGGGCTGATGACCGTGATTTTAGTTCCTTTTATTTCTGGACTGATTTAGAGGGCAGAGGTCATGAGAGAAGAAAAAAGAAAAAACTGGATGGAAAAGGGAACTCTCTGGATTCGTGAAAATCCCCATTGCTGGCTTATGGTATACTGGCTGTTCTATCTGGCTGCATTTTTTGGTCTGGAATTACGGAATGGGAACTATTATCTGATTCAGTGTCCAATTGACAACAACATTCCATTTATAGAAGAATTTGTTCTGTTTTACCTGTCGTGGTTTGTGCTTTTGGCAGGAACCCAGATCTGGAGCCTGTTCGCGTCAAAAAAAGATTTTTTGCGTCTGGCCTTTGTTATGTTTTTGGGAAATACCATTTGTCTGGGCATTTACTGGATTGCACCCAATGGGATTTCCCTGCGTCCGGACACAGTTCCCGACAATATATGGGGATGGATGGTGGGACTTCTTTACCAGGCAGACACCCCAACAAATGTGTGTCCGTCAATCCATGTCTCCAGTTCGGTCGCAATTGCTTTGACCGGATGGAATTCAGAACTTTTAAAAGGAAACAAATGGCTTCGGCTCTTCCTGGCAGTATGGACTGTACTGATTTGTGCCTCAACCCTGTTTATAAAACAGCATTCCATAATCGATGTGTTCTGGGGGACAGTGGTAAGCCTGGTTTTGTTTGGCGTGCTGTGCTTAATAGAAACAATCAGGGAGCGAGCTTGACTTTTTGGGAAATTTCGATATAATAGAATAAAATTGAATGATTGCTCATTTGATTGTATGATGAAGAAAGGAGAGATTGAGCGTGAATCATATGCCAAAAGAAGAGGAATTGTACGAGCTGGCAGATTTATTTAAAATATTCAGTGATCCGACCAGGATTAAAATTTTATATGTGCTGTCAGAATCGGAACTGTGCGTATGCGATATTGCAGAAAAACTGGATATGACTCAGTCGGCAATTTCTCACCAGTTAAAGATTTTAAAACAGTCCAAATTGGTAAAAAACAGAAGAGAGGGAAAGGCCGTATTTTACTCTCTGGCCGACAGCCATGTAAAAACCATTATGCGTCAGGGACTGGATCACGTTCAGGAATAGGAAAGGAGAAATAGAAAATGAAAAAGAAATTTAAAATGGAAGATTTAGACTGTGCAAACTGCGCAGCAAAGATGGAAGACGGAATTAGAAAGATTGACGGCGTAACCAGCGCCAGCGTAAGCTTTATGACTCAGAAACTGGTCATTGAGGCAGACGATGACCGGTTTGACGAAATTATGAAAAAGGTAGTGGACGTTTGTGCGAAGGTAGATTCCGATTGTAAAATTCTGCTGTAACAGATTCCGTAAGAGAAAAGAAAAAAGCAGGCTTGCCGGTGGGAGATTACTCTCTTCCGGCAAGTTTTTTTATAGCTTCGAAGGTTTCTGTACTGATAACGTGTTCCATACGGCAGGCGTCTTCCTGGGCAATTTTTTCATCTACCCCCAGGCTGATCAGCCACTGGGAAATCAGGGTGTGACGTTCATATATTTTTTCTGCAATGGCAAGACCGGAAGGGGTCAGGGTAATAAAACCGTTTCCATCCATCTGAATGTAGCCGTTTTCACGGAGATTTTTCATAGCAACACTGACGCTGGGCTTGGAAAAGTTCAGCTCATTGACAATATCAATGGAACGGACGTTCGGCTTTTGCTGACTAAGGGTTAATATCGTTTCTAAATAATTTTCTGCTGATTCTTGAATCTTCAATTTTACGTTCTCCTTAATAGACTAATGCTAGCATAAGTATACTATAAAGCGCAAATTTTTTCAAATAAAACTATTGACAGGGCGGTTAGGTTGTGCTAATCTGATGAAAAAGTTAGAAAGACCTAACTTTTGCGCGACACTGTTTTTGCAGCAGTAGGAGAAACCAGACGGGAATTTATGCGACGACTGGAAAACCTGTGCTATCATCAAGGCGTGCGGAACAGGTTTGAAAGGAAGAAGGGATAAAGAATGAATTTTGCGACATGGATAGTGCTTTTAGTGATTCTTACAGCTGTATTTTTCGCTGGCAGAAGTATTTATAAAAGCAAAAAAGAAGGAAAATGCTGCTCTGGATGCAGCGGCTGCTCTGGCAGCTGCCATGGATCATGCAGCTGTGAAAAAAGTAAATAGGTTGATTTATTACTAAACATTCAGTATAATAAAGCTGTAATCGTAAATAATTCTGATAGATTTAGCTTCAGAATCCATTTAGCTTGAATATAGAAAAGAGGGTGCCTATGGAAAGCAGTATTATTACAATCAGCAGAGAGTACGGAAGCGGCGGCAGAGAGATTGCAGAAAAAACAGCCAATCGGCTGAAAATTCCATTTTATGACAGAGATTTAATTGATAAGGCGGCGAAAGAAAGCGGCTTTACTCCGGAATTTGTTGCAGAGCGGGAACAGCGGCTGGGAAGCAATTTCCTTTACAACTTTACGTTGGGAGGGATTTATGGACTGGCTTATCCGCGAAAACCGGAAATGAAAGAACTTCCGGTAGCAGAACAGATTTTTTTGGCACAGAAAAAGGTAATTGAGGATTTGGCAGAACAGGGGCCTTGTATTTTCGTAGGCCGCTGTGCAGACTATATTCTGCGTGATAAGCCCAACCTTCTGAAGGTGTTTGTTTACGCAGACAGAAAACAAAGGGAATGCCGCGCAGTGGAACAGTATGGGCGGGTGGAAGACCAGGTAGAAGAGCTGGTCCGCCACATTGATAAGCAGCGCCGTCTTCACTATGAGGCCTATACGGTACAGGACTGGGGAGCCAGGAGCAATTACCATCTGATGTTGGACAGCGGAGCATTTGGCATAGATGGCTGTGTAGACATTATCTGTCAGGCAGCGCTTTCCCTTGATAAGAAGCCCTCTCTTTAAAACGCCTGGTCAGGGTATTCAGCACCAGTTTTTTATTGGCGCTCCACATAGGGGCAATTAAAAGAGATTTCGGTCCATCGCCAGTAATCCGGTGGATGACAATCTCAGGAGGAAGCAGTTCCACGCAGTCAATGACAAAGTCAATATAGTCTTCCATTGAGAAGATGGGAAAGGGATGTTCCTGATACATAGCAGCCAGGGACGTCCCTTTTAGTATGTGAAGAAGCTGCAGTTTGATACCATCCAGGACAGGGGACCGATCAGCAAGATAGGAAATCGTAGAACGCATCATTTCCTTTGTTTCTCCAGGGAGTCCCAGGATTACGTGAACAATTACAGAGATTCCCCGCTTTTTCAGATTCTGATAGGCAGTTTCAAAACAGCTTAATGGATAACCTCTCCGAATCAGTCCGGCAGTCTGGGGATGAATGGTCTGAAGGCCTAATTCGATCCATACTGGTTTTATCTGATTTAAGCGGGAAAGCAGTTCTAAAACGTCTTCAGGGAGACAGTCGGGACGGGTAGCAATCGATAGGACGGCTATATCCGGATGAGAAATTGCTTCCATAAAAAGGGGTTCCAGATAAGAAACAGGAGCATAGGTATTGGTATAGGACTGGAAATAAGCGATATACCTGCCGGTAAATTTATGCTCCAGTCTCTTTTTGGCATCTTCAATCTGCCTGGTAACGGAAGTCAGGCGCTTTTGGGCAAAGTCTCCGGAACCGCCCTCACTGCAGAAGATGCACCCTCCATATCCGATGGTTCCATCCCGATTGGGACAGGACATTCCGCCGTCCAAAGCCAGTTTATATAGTTTTTCTCCAAATTGTTCCCTGACGGAATAGTCCAGGGAATGGTATGGTTTTCCGTTCCAATTCATAAAAACCTCCAGATAGTTATGGTATGCTGCTGCAGACCAGTATACAATGAAATCGTAAAAAATTGTATCCTATTTGATAAAAAAATGGATTGTCCCCTTATCTGCACACGTGGTATAATACTACTTGTTTGAGAAAATTTTACAAGACTTTCAGAACGACATAAGCATATCCGAATAAAAGGGGAGGAAACTATGAACGCGAAGGAAACGATTCAGGCATTAGGACAGGAGAAGGCGGGAAAATTAATGGCTGACCTGTACGGCAGTTTGAAAACAGCAGAAAACAGAACCAGATATGAGAAATTAGTTGACCAATATGTAAAGACATTTGGAGACGGCGATCTGAAACTGTTTTCTTCTCCTGGACGAACAGAAATCAGTGGAAATCATACGGATCACAACCACGGAAAAGTTCTGGCAGGCAGTATTAACTTAGACTGCGCAGGCGTTGCTGCAAAAAACAACTCGGATCAGATCCGTATTGTCAGCGAGACGTATAACCAGGATTTTACCATTGATTTAAATCAGCTGGAAGTAAGCCCGAAAGCAGCCGGAACCATTGATCTGGTAAAGGGAATGTTAAAGGGATTTACAGAGTTTGGTTATCAGATTGGCGGTTTTAATGCTTATATTACCAGCAACGTAATCAGTGCAGCAGGCGTCAGCTCTTCGGCCGCGTTTGAAATGCTGATTTGTTCGATGCTGAATACGTTTTTCAATGAAGGAAAGATGGATACGGTTGCCTATGCCCACATTGGAAAATACGCTGAGAATCATTATTGGAATAAGGCGTCAGGGCTTTTGGATCAGATGGCGTGTGCGGTTGGCGGTTTAATTACCATTGACTTTGTAAATCCAGCAGAGCCGGCAGTAGAAAAAATTGATTTTGATTTTGCATCCCAGAATCACAGTCTGATTATTGTACAGACAGGAAAAGGCCATGCGGATTTAAGTGCAGACTATTCTTCTGTTCCCAATGAGATGAAAAAGGTGGCTCAGTACTTTGGAAAAGAAGTTTTGGCAGAGCTTACCGAGGATCAGGTAATTGAGAATTTCCAGGCGGTCAGAGAATATGCAGGCGATCGTTCCGTTTTACGTGCTCTTCACTTCTTTGAGGAAAATAAGCGGGTAGAGGCCATGGTAACGGCGTTAAAAGCAGGAGATTTTGACAGCTTCCTGACTAACATTACGGCATCCGGCAATTCTTCCTGGAAGTGGCTGCAGAACTGCTATACGACTGCTGATGTCCAGGAGCAGGGCATTACCACCACACTGGCGTTGACAGAGCTGTTTATCGCAGAGAAAAAGCGGGGAGCGTGCAGAGTACACGGCGGCGGATTCGCAGGCGTGATTATGGCAATGCTGCCAAATGATCTGGTAGATGAGTATATTGCTTATATTGAAAAAGCAGTAGGCGAGGGCAGTGCGTATCGTATGAGCATCCGGCCATATGGAGCAATCTGCGTCAGCGATATGATCGAATAAAGAAAATATGTGTAATTAGAAATACAGGCGGTCTGGAGATGTCATTCAGACCGCTTTTCTAATGAAAAATAGCTTTTTGCCTCTTCTTTCGAAATTGGAAGCTCCGTCTGCAGCGGTTTCTTCTTTTCCCGTTTTTCATCATATTTAGAAATGCTCATGGCAATTACCTCCGATTTCCAGGCAGTCAGAAATAAGGAAAAGCATAGATTTTCTGAAAAAATAAGAGTCTGACAGCAAAAAAGAACCTGCAAAAAGCCAAAAAGAAGCCGCCGCATATAGCGGCAGCTCCTTGTAAAGCCCTTGTTAAAAGCTTAAATCTATTCCGGAATGCTTGCGTGGTATTCCTGGAGAGATTTTAATTCATCGTGTTCTCCCTTTATTACAGCTGCGATACCCTTAGCAGCAGCTTTGGCAGCGTACATGGTTGTAATATAAGGGATCTTTTTATTAATTGCAGTCTTGCGCAGGTAGGAGTCGTCGTATTTGCTCTGCTTTCCGGCAGGAGAGTTGATAATCAAATCAATCTCGCCGTTGACCATAGCATCGTAGATGTTTGGACGGCCTTCCTGAATCTTCTTTAAGATGCGGCAGGAAACGCCATGTTCTTCCAGATAGCGGCCGGTTCCTTCTGTAGCTACAATCTTAAAGCCAAGATCGAATAACTGCTTAGCAGCTTCCAGAGCCAGTTCCTTATCTGCATGGTTGACACTGACTAAAGCAGTACCGGATAACGGAAGTTTTGTACCGGTTGCTTCTTCTGCCTTGTAGTATGCCAATGGGAAGGTGCGGCTCATACCTAATACTTCGCCGGTAGAACGCATTTCCGGTCCAAGCAGCGGGTCAACTTCTGGGAACATATTAAATGGCAGGACAGCTTCCTTTACGCCATAATAAGGATGTTCTTTTTCCTTAAACTGGGTTACGTCCGGACGTACGCCGGTCAGCTCGTATGCCATCAGCTGGGTTGCAATGTTGGCCATATTGATGTTGCATACCTTAGATACCAGCGGAACCGTACGGGAAGCTCTTGGGTTGGCCTCCAGAACGTAAACCTCGTCTTTATAAATGGCATACTGCATATTCATCAGACCGACAACGCCCATTTCGCAGGCAATGTCAGTGGTGTACTTGCGGATAATTTCTTTATTCTTTTCAGAAATCTTAACAGAAGGAATCACGCAGGCAGAGTCGCCGGAGTGAATACCAGCCTGTTCAATATGCTGCATAACCGTTGGAACAAATGCATGAGTACCATCGGAAATAGCATCGGTTTCGCATTCCATAGCATCCTGCAGGAACATATCCATCAGAATCGGACGTTCCGGAGTAACGTCAATTGCAGCAGCCATGTAATCTCTCAGCATATCGTCGTCATAGACAACTTCCATGCCGCGTCCGCCTAATACATAGGAAGGACGAACCATCATCGGGTAACCGATGCGGTGAGCAATCTCTAAGGCGTCTTCAATGGTAACAGCCATTCCGGACTTTGGCATTGGGATGTTTAACTTATGCATCATCGCATTGAATAAGTCGCGATCCTCAGCCATATCAATTACCTTAGGAGAGGTTCCCAGAATATGGGCTCCGCGGCGCTCTAATTCAGCAGCAATGTTTAATGGGGTCTGGCCGCCGAACTGTACGATAACGCCTTCTGGTTTTTCCTTGTTGTAAATACTCATAACATCCTCAACGGTCAGAGGCTCAAAGTACAGCTTATCGGAGGTGTCATAGTCCGTAGATACGGTCTCAGGATTACAGTTTACCATAATGGTTTCAAATCCTAATTCCCGCAGGGTTAAAGCAGCGTGTACGCAGCAGTAGTCAAACTCAATACCCTGGCCGATACGGTTAGGACCGCCGCCTAAAACCATGACTTTTCTGCGGTCGGAAACAGGAGCCTTGTCCTCGCCGTTGTAGGTGGAGTAGTAATAAGCAGCTGGATCCTTTACGCCGCTTACCGGAACTGCATCCCAGCATTCCTTCATGCCAAGGTCTTCTCTGCGCTTAAACAGTTCCCACTCGTCAATGTCTAACAGTTTTGCAAGATACTTATCAGAGAAACCATCTTTCTTTGCCTGGATTAACAGATTGTCAGGAAGTTCTTTGCCCTTATAGGAAATGATTTCCTCTTCTAAGTCTACTAATTCTTTCATCTGCTCCAAAAACCACATCTTAATGTGGGTCATTTCATGAAGCTTTTCTAAAGGAGCGCCCTTGCGGATGGCTTCGTACATAATAAACTGGCGTTCACTGGAAGGCTCAGCCAGCTTGACATATAACTGGTCTAAAGTCAGTTCGTGGAAATTCTTTGCAAAGCCCAGGCCGTAGCGTCCGGTCTCCAGGGAACGGATAGCTTTCTGAAGGGCTTCTTTATAGTTTTTACCAATGGACATAACTTCGCCCACTGCCTTCATCTGAGTGCCCAGCTTGTCCTGGGAACCTTTGAATTTTTCGAATGCCCAGCGAGCAAATTTGATAACCACATAGTCGCCGGATGGCTTGTAATTGTCCAGGGTGCCTTCTTTCCAGTAAGGAATCTCGTCTAAAGTCAGACCGCAGGCTAACAGGGCAGATACATAGGCAATCGGGAAACCGGTAGCCTTAGAAGCCAGGGCAGAAGAACGGGAAGTTCTTGGGTTAATTTCAATAATGATGATACGATCGGTCTTTGGGTCATGGGCAAACTGTACATTGGTTCCGCCGATTACTCCAATGGACTCTACAATCGCGTGAGCCTGCTGTTCCAGACGATCCTGCAGCTCTTTGGAGATGGTCAGCATCGGGGCGCTGCAGAAGGAGTCGCCGGTATGGACGCCCATTGGATCAATATTTTCAATAAAGCAGATAGAAATCTTTTTGCCGGTAGCGTCGCGGACTACTTCAACCTCTAACTCTTCCCAGCCGATTACAGATTCTTCTACCAGAATCTGATGAACCATGGAAGCAGCCAGACCACGGGCAGCTACTTTCTTCAATTCTTCTTCATTATAAACAATACCGCCGCCAGTACCGCCCATGGTATAAGCCGGACGGATAACAACCGGATAGTTTAATTCAGCAGCAATCTGCAGAGCTTCCTCTACGCTGTAAGCTGGAGAACTCTTTGCCATCTCGATTCCAAGTTCGTTCATGGCTTCTTTAAAAGCAATACGATCTTCGCCGCGGTTGATAGCGTCTACCTGAACGCCGATAACCTGAACGTTGTATTTATCCAATACACCGGCATTATAAAGCTCCTCACAAAGGTTTAAGCCGGATTGGCCGCCTAAGTTGGGGAGCAGGGCATCGGGCCGCTCTTTTGCGATGATTTCAGTAAGACGGTCCACATTTAATGGTTCGATATAAGTAGCGTCAGCAGTAGCAGGGTCAGTCATAATAGTTGCTGGATTGGAATTAACCAGGACGATTTTATAGCCCAGATTTCTGAGAGCCTTGCAGGCCTGGGTGCCGGAATAGTCGAACTCGCAAGCCTGACCGATAATGATAGGGCCGGAGCCGATGATCAAGATTTTGTTGATGTCATTGCGTTTTGGCATAATGGACCTCCATAGTTATAGTGTTTTCGTGGTTTCAAAAAAACTCTAATCTAATAGATTATATCACAAATTTCTTTCTTGAATAGAGGAAAATGTAAAAAAATATGATTTCTGTCAAATATGCCCTGTTCCAGCGTTGACAAACCGTCTGCTCCCTGCTATTTTTTATGCTATAGAAGGCTAAAAACCTCAGTTTAGCTAAAATGTCTGGAGGAAGCAGAGAATGAAATACAGTAAAGAAGATATTTTCCGGATGGTAGAAGAAGAGGATGTGGAGTTTATCCGGCTCCAGTTTACAGATATTTTCGGCGTATTAAAAAATATGGCGGTAACCGTAAGCCAGTTGGAGAAAATTCTGGATAACCAGTGTATGTTTGATGGTTCCTCGATAGAAGGATTTCTTCATATAGAAGAATCCGATATGTACCTTCATCCGGATTTAGATACGTTTGAGATTTTTCCATGGCGTCCCCAGCAGGGAAAAGTAGCTCGTCTGATCTGTGATATTTACCTTCCGGACGGCCGTCCATTTGCCGGAGACCCAAGATATATTCTGAAAAAGGTATTAAATGAAGCAAAAGACATGGGGTATTCTTTTTTTGTCGGTCCGGAATGTGAATTTTTCCTGTTCCATACAGACGAAGAAGGCCGCCCCATTGCAAAGACTCAGGAAGTCGGCAGCTATTTTGACATCTCCCCATTGGATATGGGAGAAAACGTCCGCAGGGATATTGTATTAAATCTGGAAGATATGGGATTTTGCGTAGAAGCTTCCCACCATGAACAGGCTCCGGCCCAGCATGAGATTGATTTAGAATATCGGGAAGCGTTAAAAACAGCGGATGATATTATGACCTTCCGGATGGCGGTAAAAACCATTGCAAAACGCCATGGCTTTCATGCCACTTTTATGCCAAAGCCCAGACAAGGGGTAAACGGGTCAGGAATGCACATCAATATGTCGCTGGCAGATGTAGAAGGGAACAATGTATTTGCAGACCGTACGGATCCGATGGGATTAAGCCAGACTGCCAGACAGTTTATGGCAGGTCTCCTCTGCCACATGAGGGGAATGGCAATTCTTACGAATCCGCTGGTAAACTCCTATAAAAGGCTGGTTCCAGGCTATGATGCTCCGGTAACGATTTCGTGGTCAGAAAAATCCAACCGCAGTTCTCTTCTCAGAGTGCCTTCTGCCAGGGGAACAGGAACCAGGATTGAGCTTCGTTGTCCAGATTCTGCAGCGAATCCCTACCTGGCGCTGGCCGCCTGCCTGGCTGCCGGACTGGATGGAATTAAAAAGGAAATGAAAGCGCCGGAAAGTCTGGAGGGAAATGTATTTACCATGAAGGAAGAAAGCCTGACCGAGAAGCAGGTACCGTTTCTTCCAAGAACGCTGGGAGAGGCAATCTATGCATTCGAACAGGATGAGTTCATAAAGGATATATTAGGAGACCATATTTTTAAACAATATTTAGAAGCAAAAAAGAAAGAATGGAAGCAATTCTGCGCCGCTGTGACGGATTGGGAATTAAATGATTATTTATACCGCTATTAAGAGAAAAATGCAGGATTTACGGCCAAATCGGGAGGTGGAAGAGATTGGCGGAAGTAATCGTAGCATTTTCAAACCCAGAGAACAGCAGAAATATTAAAAACATTTTAGCAAAAAGAGGCTTTCATGTGGCGGCTGTCTGCATGACGGCCGCCCAGACCCTGACGGCCGCAGAAAATCTGGACAGCGGAATTGTGGTCTGCGGAAGCCGTTTTCCGGATATGGTATATGCGGATTTAAGAGAATGCCTGCCAGCATATCTGGATATGCTGGTCATTGCACCGCCGTCTCACAAAGCGGAATATGAAGCGGAGAATCTGATTTTTCTGGCAATGCCGCTGAAGATCAACGAGCTGACCGGAACCATGGAAATGATGATTCATGCCCAGGACAGACGCCGGAGGCGGAAGAAGAAAATGCCGAAAGCAAGAAGTGAGGCAGACCTGGCTATTTTAAAACAGGCCAAAGAGATTTTAATGTCCAGAAATCATATGAGTGAAAACGAGGCACACCGGTATCTGCAGACGTGCAGTATGGAAAATGGCTCTAATTTAATCGAAACTGCCCAGATGGTAATCAGCCTGGCGGAAGGATAAGAGACCAGACAGAAACGATTATAGACTGAAACGAAACCAGACAGAAAGAAGAGAATGAGTATGAAGTTTACAAAAATGCAGGGAATAGGAAATGATTATGTATACATTAACTGCTTTGAAGAGCAGGTAGAAAATCCGGAAAGGCTGGCAATTGCAGTCAGCGACCGGCATTTTGGAATCGGATCAGACGGACTGATTCTGATTCGGCCGTCTGAAATTGCCGACTGCCGGATGCAGATGTTTAATGCAGACGGAAGCGAAGGCGCAATGTGCGGAAATGCCATCCGTTGTGTGGGAAAATATGTGTATGACCATAAAATTGTGGATAAGACCTGTATTACTGTTGAGACCAAAAGCGGAATCAAGTATTTAAATATGGAAACGCAGAACGACAAAGTAACCCAGGTAAAGGTGGATATGGGAGAACCGGAACTTACATCCAGGCTTCCAGAAGCCATTACAGTGTCTGGAAACCAGTATGAATTTGTAGGAATTTCCGTAGGAAATCCCCATGCAGTATACTTTATGGAAGAAATCGACAATCTGGATTTAGAAAAGATTGGTCCATCATTTGAAAACCATTCCCATTTTCCAGACAGAGTCAATACAGAATTTGTCCGGCTTATTGACAGGGGACATATTCAGATGCGGGTATGGGAACGAGGCAGCGGCGAGACCTGGGCCTGCGGCACCGGAGCGACTGCCAGCGCGGTAGCGTCAATTTTGAGCGGATATACAGACAATAAAGTGGATGTGGAATTACGAGGCGGACATCTGGTAATAGAATGGGATCGCCAGACCAACCACGTCTTTATGACGGGGCCGGCAGTGGAGGTATTTCATGGGGAGTATGAGATGGGCAAAGAAGAAATCGGTCATTAAAACAGATTCAGGAAGGTATTGCCGCAGGTGCAGTTAAGGAGTAAAATAGTTGTGCATGGACGCTAAAATTTTAGAGAGAAAGGATATTGCAGCTATGACAGAAAACATTACCCAGCCTCAGTTAGAATGGCTGGAAAATCCGGAAGTATTCCAGGTAAACCGTCTGGATGCCCATTCCGACCATATGTATTACCAAAGTGAAGAAGACAGACAGGCAGGCAAAAACCATTTATGCCAGTCTTTAAACGGTCAGTGGAAGTTTGCATGGAGCAGCCGTCCGGCAGACAGGCCGGAAAAATTCTATGAAGAGGGCTATGACGATGCTGCTTTTGAAGAAATTCAGGTACCTGGCCATATAGAACTTCAGGGATATGATCAGATTCATTATATTAATACCATGTATCCCTGGGACGGCAAAGCCTTTCTGCGTCCGCCCCACATTGACTGGGATTACAATCCGGTGGGTTCTTATGTAAAAGAATTTGATTTGGAACAGCCTTTGCTGGGAAAACGGGTATGCATTTCCTTCCAGGGAGTAGAGCAGGCGTTTTTTGTATGGCTGAATGGTCAGTTTATCGGTTACAGTGAAGATACCTTTACGCCGTCTGAATTTGATTTAACCAATGTAATCAAAGAGCGGAACAACCGCCTCTGCGTAGAAGTGTATAAGCGCAGCAGCGCCGCCTGGCTGGAGGATCAGGACTTTTTCCGTTTCTCTGGTATTTTCCGAGATGTTTATTTATTTGCAAAGCCAGAGTGCCATGTAGAAGATTTGTGGGTCCAGGCAGGGCTGAAAGAAGATTATAAAACCGGTACGTTTTCTTTGAAAGCAAGAATTTCCGGACAGGGATATACCCTTTCCTGGACATTAAAGGATAAAGAAACAAATACTGTTTTAGCAGGAAGAAAAGATGGACAGGATGTTTCAGACGGTTCCTATCTGCAGATTGCCCAAGAGGAAATTCCTGACGTAGCCGTATGGAGCTGTGAAAATCCATATCTTTACGAACTGGAGCTGACGGTCTGCAATTCTGAGGGAGCAATTGTGGAAATTGTGCCCTATAAAACAGGTTTCCGCCGGTTTGAAATCAAAGACAAAATCATGCTGTTAAATGGAAAACGGCTGATTATTAATGGTGTCAACCGCCATGAATGGAATCCCCGCAGAGGACGTTCTATTACAGAGGAAGATATGAGAAAGGATATGGCGGTATTAAAGAAAAACAATATCAATGCCGTCCGTACCTGCCACTATCCAAACCAGAGTCTGTGGTACCAGCTGTGCGATGAAAACGGCATTTATGTGATGGATGAAACCAATCTGGAAAGCCATGGTTCCTGGCAGAAGATGGGAGCCTGCGAGCCGTCCTGGAATGTGCCGGCAAGTCTTCCAGAATGGAAGGCCTGTGTGCTGGATCGAGCAAAATCCATGCTGGAACGGGATAAAAACCATACCTCTGTCTTATGGTGGTCCTGCGGAAATGAATCGTATGCAGGAGAATGCATTCGTGCAATGAGCCAGTATTTCCGCCAGACCGATCCTTCCCGACTGGTTCACTATGAAGGAGTATTCTGGAACAGGGAGTTTGATGACATCAGCGATGTAGAGAGCCGGATGTATGCGCCGCCAAAAGAAGTACGGGAATATCTGGAAAACGATCCGAAAAAGCCGTATCTGCTGTGCGAATATATGCATGATATGGGCAATTCTATCGGCGGAATGGAAAGTTATATCCGTCTGCTGGACGAATATCCTATGTACCAGGGCGGATTTATCTGGGACTTTAAGGATCAGGCAGTTTACAAAAAAGATGTGGACGGGACAGACGTACTGGGGTATGGCGGTGATTTTAACGACCGTCCGACGGACTATGCCTTCAGCGGAAATGGAATTGTATTTGCCGATGGTTCTGAAAAGCCGGCTATGCAGGAAGTGCGTTACTGGTACAGCAGAAAAGAAGAGCGGGAAGCCCAGGATGCGTCAAATGCAGAAAACAGTGCAGAGGCCAGACAGCAGGCAGCAGAGTTTGTCCAGAGTCTGACGAATAGAGAGAACAACTCTGACAGCGCGCTTACAGTGGTTCATGGAGATGTGAATTTAGGAGTAAAAGGAAAGGATTTCCGCATTATTTTTTCCTATACAGAACATGGAATCGTATCCCTGGTTTACGGACAGACGGAGTGGGTTTACCGTCCGGCTCTTCCGGCATTCTGGCGAGGAACCACAGAGAATGATAAAGGAAATGGGTTCCCCAAAAAGAGCGCCGTATGGCTGGGAGCGGATCAGTTTATCCAATGTACAGGCTGGAAAACAGAAGAGCAGGAAAACCAGGTTTCCATTACTTACGAATACGAGACCTGCACCAATCCAGCAGCCAAGATAGAGGTTTCCTATACGGTATATCCAACCGGAGCAGTCAGGGTTCATACGCACTACTTCGGACAGAAGGGGCTGCCGGAACTTCCGTTATTTGGACTGCGTTTCAGCGTTCCGTTCCTGGCAGAACACGTAGAGTGGCAGGGCTTAAGCGGAGAAACGTATCCGGACAGAAAAAAAGGCGGCGTATTTGGTATCTGGGAAAGTCCGTTAGAAAAACCGGATTACTTAGTGCCCCAGGAGTATGGCTGCCACATGGATACGGTCTGGATGAAATTAAAGGCAGACGATGGCAGCAATGCTTTGCGGATTACCATGTCCGGCAGACAGCCGTTCCACTTTAGCGCAGTTCCTTACACGCCGGAGGAATTGGAAAATGCCCTTCATAAAGAAGAACTGCCGGCCCCTCGGCGTACGGTGGTTTCGATTCTGGTAGCCATGAGAGGGGTAGGCGGAATTGACAGCTGGGGAAGCGATGTCGAAGAAGCATATCGCGTATCTGCAGAAGAAGATATCGATTATGAATTTATGATAAGCAGATAATTCGACATTTATAGATTTTAATAGACTTAGCACATGGGCCCTTATCTCTTGACAGGAGATAGGGCCCATTCATGTTTCTGAATAGTAACAGTTCGCCCAGCTTTTCGTAACTGGGGAGACTTCTCATCTGGAGCTGCCGGCCAGGGACATCGTCTTTTCCGGCAGATTTCCCAGAACTGCAGCAGTCCTTCCGGTAAATCTGCCGGATTTATTCCAAACTTGCATCTTACGACAACAGCTTTTATAATAAAGGGACTGATTCATGATTTTTCCCTGACAAAAAACAGGCAGAAAAATATGATGACCAATTTGCAAAGATAGAGGAGGATTGCCATGATAGTGCGTTATCCTGAATATTTTTCCAGGTTTTCCTGTCTGGCATCAGAATGTCCGGACACGTGCTGCAGAGGGTGGGAGATACAGATAGACCGAAAGACTCTGGAGCGTTATAAAAGTGAAACAGGTTTTCTCAAAGAAAAATTAGGACGATGGGTTGATTTTCAGACAGGAAGCTTAAAATTTCAAAATGGAATCTGCCCATTTCTGGAGCAAGGCCTGTGCAGTCTTCAGAAAGAACGGGGAGAGCAGATGCTTTGCAGGACGTGCCGCAGGTATCCGCGTCATACAGAAGAGTATGGAAAAAGAAGGGAATATTCGTTATCCTTTTCCTGTCCGGCGGCAGCAAAGCTTCTGGTTTGCCAGGATACGCCCATCCGGTTTATAGAAAAAGCAGTTCCAGGAAAGGCAAGGCCGGAAGAAGAAGTGGAGACAGAATTGCTGGAGATGCTGGCACAAATCCGTCAGACTGCCATAAGAATCAGCCAGAATAGAAGCGTTTCTTTGGAATGGAGAATGGCAGTAGTGCTGGCGATGTGCCGCGATATTCAGAGAAGAATGGGAAAGTTTGAAAATCGCCCCAGGCTTTCTGAGATTCCAGGTATACTGGAAAAATATGAGTCCGGACTGGACAGCCAAAATCCAGTTTTATTGGAAAAACTGGAAAAATGCCGGTTTGATCGGAAAGAACAGCAAAAGAAGATAAGCAGATGGGTGGACATTTTGTTTGAGTTAAGGCCGGTGGAACGGCACTGGGAGAGACTTCTTTTGCAGCTGCTGGAGAATATGAGACAGGAGAGAAAACGGAAGGACAGTCAAAAGCCAGAACGTTACGAACATATTCTGGTATCTTATCTGGATTTGTATTTGTTAGGAGCCGTATATGATGACGACCTTTTTACTAAGGCAGAGATGGCCGTATTTCATTGCTTCATGCTTCAGCGTATGGAGACATATTTAGAAGAAAGCCTTCCAAAACTGCTTTATTTATATGGAAGAGAGATAGAACATTCAAAAGAAAACCTGGAGTATTTAGAAAAAAGGCTGGCATCAGAAGGACAGAAGGGTTTTTGGGATATGATAGGCTGCATTTTGCCGGCTGCAGATGACAATAAAGGAGAAAACTGTTTGATATGAGACAAAAAGAAAAGAGGAGAACGATTCGTTTTTTTCCTATATGTGTACTTTTGATTCTATTAGGCGCAGCTTTAAATTTCTGGGGCGGAGAAAAAAATCCGCTTTTGGATAAAAGCGAAGCCTATACCCTTTATGTAACCATTGAGACAGGAGAAGAACTGCATCTTCAGGCATCTGAGTATTTTAAAGAGGGGCTTTTAGATGAGAACCGTATCTCTTACGATACCAGCAGATGCAATACAAAGAAGCCAGGAACGTATGTAGTTCCGGTTTTTTATGATGGAGAAGAAACAAACTGCGTATTTAGCATCCATGTACAGGAGCAATACGGTCAGAAACGTCCCGATAGTTCAGAAAATGGAAAAAAATCCCAGATATTGCAGACGCCAGATGCAGACAGGAATGCAGAAGAAATTCGTATATCCGATTGAAAGTCAGATAAGCGAAAATGGATAGATTTGTAAGCTCTTTCAACAAAAAAACACTACAAATCATGTACTTTTTTGGAAAATACGGTGGGAAATTGCTTTACGTAATATGAAAGTATGATATAATATTTACGATAGTTAGCAAGGAACAAGCGCATATATAGAAGAGCCCAAAGAGCAGAGATCCCTTAAGGGTTTTTTTATATGTGCGCTTGTAAAAGCGCGCAGGCGGCAGGCTGCTAATCAGCAGCCCCGACTGTCACATTCAAACTTTTAGGAGGAATTTATCAATGGCAAAATGGGTTTATTTGTTCAAAGAGGGTAATGCCGACATGAGAAACCTGTTAGGCGGTAAAGGTGCAAACCTGGCTGAAATGACCAACTTAGGTCTTCCGGTACCACAGGGATTTACTATTACCACCGAGGCTTGTACTCAGTATTATGAGGATGGCCGTGTAATCAACGATGAGATTATGGGTCAGATTATGGAGCATATTACTAAGATGGAGGAGATTACCGGCAAGAAGTTCGGCGACAAGGAGAATCCTCTTCTGGTTTCCGTTCGTTCCGGCGCACGTGCATCCATGCCTGGTATGATGGATACCATCTTAAACCTGGGCCTTAATGAAGAAGTAGTAGAAGTTCTGGCAGCTAAATCCGGCAATCCGCGCTGGGCTTGGGACTGCTACAGAAGATTTATCCAGATGTTCTCCGACGTTGTTATGGAAGTTGGAAAGAAATACTTCGAAGAACTGATCGATAAGATGAAAGCAGAAAAGGGAGTTACTCAGGACGTTGAGCTGACTGCTGAAGACTTAAAAGAACTGGCTAACCAGTTTAAAGCTGAGTACAAAGAGAAGATTGGCGAAGACTTCCCATCCGATCCAAAGGTTCAGTTAATGGAAGCAATCAAGGCTGTATTCCGTTCCTGGGACAACCCAAGAGCAAACGTATACCGTCGTGACAACGACATCCCATATTCCTGGGGTACTGCTGTAAATGTACAGATGATGGCATTCGGCAACATGGGCGAAACCTCTGGTACCGGCGTTGCATTTACCCGTGATCCTGCTACCGGCGAGAAGCACCTGATGGGTGAGTTCTTAATGAACGCTCAGGGCGAGGACGTAGTAGCTGGTGTCCGTACTCCTCAGAAGATTGATCAGTTAAAGGAAGTTATGCCGGAAGTTTACGATCAGTTCGTGACTATCTGCCATACTCTGGAAGATCATTACCGCGATATGCAGGATATGGAGTTTACCATTGAGGACAGAAAGCTGTATATGCTGCAGACCCGTAATGGTAAGAGAACTGCAAAGGCTGCATTAAAGATTGCCTGCGATTTAGTTGATGAAGGAATGATCACCGAAGAGAAAGCAGTTAAGATGATCGATCCTAGAAACTTAGATACCCTGCTTCATCCGCAGTTTGACGCAGAGGCATTAAAGAAGGCTGAGCCGGTTGCAAAGGCTCTGGCTGCATCTCCAGGCGCTGCCTGCGGTAAGATTGTATTTACTGCAGAAGACGCAAAAGAGTGGAATGCAAGAGGTGAGAAGGTAGTTCTGGTTCGTCTGGAGACTTCTCCTGAAGATATTGAAGGTATGAAGGCTGCTCAGGGTATCCTGACTGTCCGCGGCGGTATGACCTCCCATGCAGCAGTAGTTGCACGTGGTATGGGTACCTGCTGCGTATCTGGCTGCTCTGATATTGCGATGGACGAGGCAAATAAGAAATTCGTTCTGGCTGGCAAAGAGTACCATGAAGGCGACTGGCTGTCTATCGATGGTTCTACCGGTAAGATTTACGATGGCATTATCCCAACTGTAGACGCTACCATCGCTGGTGAGTTCGGCAGAATTATGGCCTGGGCTGACAAGTACAGAAGATTAAAAGTAAGAACTAATGCAGATACTCCTGCTGACGCTAAGAAGGCACGCGAGTTAGGCGCTGAAGGCATCGGCCTTTGCCGTACCGAGCATATGTTCTTTGAAGGCGACAGAATTGATGCATTCCGTGAGATGATTTGTTCTGATACCGTAGAAGAAAGAGAAGAAGCTTTAGAGAAGATTCTTCCTGTACAGCAGGGTGACTTCGAAGCATTATACGAAGCTCTGGAAGGCAACCCAGTTACCATCCGCTTCTTAGACCCGCCGCTGCATGAGTTTGTTCCTACAGAGGAAGCTGACATTGAAAAGCTGGCAAAGTCTAAGGGCAAGACTGTTGAGCAGATTAAGAACATCATTAATTCTCTTCATGAGTTCAACCCAATGATGGGTCATCGTGGATGCCGTCTGGCAGTTACCTATCCGGAGATTGCCAAGATGCAGACCAAGGCTGTTATCCGTGCAGCTATCAATGTAAAGAAGGCTCATCCAGACTGGAACATCGTTCCGGAAATTATGATTCCGTTAGTAGGCGATGTAAAAGAGTTAAAGTTTGTTAAGAAGGTAGTTGTTGAGACTGCAGATGCTGAAATCGCAGCAGCAGGCATTGAGTTAAAGTACGAAGTTGGTACTATGATCGAGATTCCAAGAGCAGCGTTAACTGCTGACGATATCGCAAAAGAGGCTGAGTTCTTCTGCTTTGGTACTAACGACTTAACCCAGATGACCTACGGATTCTCCCGTGACGATGCTGGTAAGTTCCTGAACGCTTACTACGATGCTAAGATCTTCGAGAACGATCCATTCGCAAAATTAGACCAGACTGGCGTTGGCAAGCTGATGGAAATGGCTATTCAGTTAGGTAAAGGAGTTCGTCCTGATATGCACGTAGGTATCTGCGGCGAGCATGGCGGAGATCCATCTTCCGTAGAATTCTGCCATAAGATTGGTTTGGATTATGTGTCCTGTTCTCCATTCCGTGTGCCGATCGCAAGACTGGCAGCAGCACAGGCAGCGCTGAACTAATCCATAGTCAGATAAAAAGAAAAAATTGTGTCCAAACGGTGATTTATTTAAGGGGCTTTCGCTTTCGGGCGAAAGCCCCTTTTGTCTTAAAATTCCGGAAGCCAGTAAGTTTTCCTGGCTGTAAGAAAAATACATACTTAATGATAAAAAAACTCAATAAAGGACTTGACAAAATGGAAGAATTAGAATAAACTAACTCAAGTAAGTTAGAGCTAACCAATTCACATCTATCAGAAAGTTAATAAATAAGGTAAAGGAAACGGAGTGTATCAAAGACTTATGAATTTATCAGAGGCTAAAGAAGGAGAAGAATATATTGTAAAAGATATATTAACAGAGGATGAAGAATTAAATTCATTTCTGTTTTCATTGGGGTGTTATAGTGGAGAACCTATTACGGTAATCGCACATCGGAAAGGCGGCTGTGTGGTATCGATCAAGGATGGCAGATATAATATTGATACTGATTTAGCGCAAGCTATTTCAATATAAAAATGGTGATGGTAATCACTGTTTTTTTAAAACAGTGGGTTAGTGTATGCTAATCGTGAGTATGAAGGAGGAGACAGAACATGAGAATTGCGTTGACGGGAAATCCCAATAGTGGAAAAACAACCATGTACAATGCACTAACGGGAAGAAATGAACGCGTGGGAAACTGGGCTGGAGTTACAGTGGAGAAAAAAGAGAGCCCGATTAAGAAAGGATATTATGACGGTGCTGAGGAACTGGTTGCAGTAGATCTGCCAGGAGCTTATTCAATGTCTCCGTTCACGTCAGAGGAAAGTATTACCAGCAGTTTTGTAAAAAACGAAAATCCGGATGCTATTATTAACATTGTGGATGCAACGAATTTAAGCCGGAGCTTATTTTTTACAACACAGCTTCTGGAATTGGGGATTCCGGTGGTGGTTGCTCTTAATAAAAGTGATATTGCAGAGAAGAAAAAGACAGAAATTGATGTAAAAAAGTTAGCAGACAAACTAGGGTGTCCGGTTATTCAGACAGTGTCTGCATCATTAGGACATGAAGGATTAAAAGAAGTTGTAAGTCAGGCGGCTGCATTAAAGGGATGCATACAGAAGGCGCCTTATGTGCAGGCGGATATTGATCTGCAGGACAAAGCACAGGTGGAAGCAGCCGATAGAAAACGCTTTGAATTTGTAAATGGAATTGTAAAAGCAGTAGAGAAGAGAAAAGTTTTAACAAAGGATAAAAATAAGCAGGACAGCATTGATATGGTTATTACTAATAAATTTATTGGAATCCCTATCTTTGCAGTGATTATGTTCGGCGTGTTTTACATATCCCAGTCCACGGTTGGAACTTGGATTGCAGATTGGCTGGTTGGCTGGATTGAGACTTTTCAGGGCTGGGTTGCAGGCCTGGTAGAAGGAGCAAATCCGTTCCTTCAGGCGCTTCTGGTGGATGGCATCATCGGCGGCGTAGGTGCAGTGGTAGGCTTCCTTCCGTTGGTAATGGTCATGTATTTCCTGATTGCTCTTTTAGAAGACTGCGGATATATGGCTCGTGCAACCGTAGTGTTAGATCCGATCTTTAAGAGAGTTGGCCTTTCGGGAAAATCGGTAATTCCTATGGTAATCGGAACCGGATGCGCCATTCCAGGTATCATGGCCTGCCGTACAATCCGTAATGAAAGAGAAAGAAGAGCAACGGCTATGCTGACACCGTTTATGCCATGCGGAGCGAAGCTTCCCGTAATTGCGCTGTTTGCAGGTGCGTTCTTTGCAGATGCTTCCTGGGTTGGCCCGATGATGTATCTGGTTGGTATTGTGCTGATTTTTTTAGGGGCATTATTGGTAAAAAAGATTACTGGATATAAATTCCGTAAATCGTTCTTCATCATTGAACTTCCGGAATATAAACTTCCAAGTTTAAAACGGGCAGCCCTCTCTATGCTTTCCCGTGGTAAGGCATACATTGTGAAAGCGGGAACAATCATTTTGGTATGCAATACAGCAGTACAGATTATGCAGAGCTTTACCTGGCAGTTACAGGTGGTAGAAGAGGGAATGGAACATACTTCTATTCTGGCATCGATTGCGTCCCCGTTTGCAGTGCTTCTGATCCCGCTTGGATTTGGAGTATGGCAGCTTGCAGCGGCAGCAATCACAGGTTTTATTGCAAAAGAAAATGTAGTTGGCACACTGGCAGTGGTGTATGGACTTACGAATTTTATTGATACGGATGAGTTGGCGTTGGTTGGCGGAGCAAATGAAGTGGCAATGGTTATGGGGCTGACCAAAGTAGCGGCACTTGCTTATCTGATGTTCAATCTTTTCACACCGCCTTGCTTTGCAGCTCTTGGTGCTATGAATTCAGAGATGCAGGATAAAAAATGGTTGTGGGGAGGAATTGCATTACAGTTAGCTACCGGCTATACGGTTGCATTCTTCGTATATCAGATTGGTACGCTGGCAACGACAGGAACCCTTGGAAGAGGGTTTGCTTCGGGACTGACTGCTGTGGCCGCATTTGCAGCGATATTGGCTGTGCTGATTCAGAGAAAAGAGAAAACGTTTCGCGCAGAGTATCGTCTCCATGCATAGAAAAGAAAGGACAATGGCATATGGCAGATTTATTGGTAATAGGTATCATACTGTTAATTGTAGGCGCTGCGTCTGCTTATATATGGAAGGCAAAAAAAAGCGGTGTTAAATGTATAGGCTGCCCATCTGCAGGGAAATGCTCGGGAAAAGAAGGACATACAGTGTGTCATTGCGGATGCCATAGTGCAGAAAAATAGGAAATTTCAGGAAAAGCCTGCACCCTAGGAAGGTGTGGGCTTTTGGCATAAAAAGGCAGGAAATGGGGGGAAGTCTGTGAGAAGCTGCCAGAAAAATGAAAACTTAGATTTTACCAGAACACAAATGGAAAAAGAGACAATTTTTCGTAAGCTAAGAGCGTGCGGAGGCCGTATTACAGCACAGAGAAAAATGCTTTTGGATATTATTTTAGAAGAAGATTGTGTCTGCTGTAAAGAAATTTATTATAAGGCAGTAAAAAGAGATCCTACGATTGGAATTGCAACGGTGTATCGAATGATAAGTTCACTAGAACAGATAGGGGCGATCCGCAGAAATAAAATGTATGAAATTCAGTATGAAGAAGATGTTGTGGAAGAAAAAGAGAAAGCTGTTATGCAGCTAGGGCAGTCAATGGAAGATTATCTGAAAACCATTTATTTACTTCAGAGGCAGCAGATGAGAGTGCGTAATATTCAGATTGCGGAGTTGATGGGACGATCAAAACCAAGTGTTACAGCAGCGGTAAACGTATTGGAGGAAAAGGGGTATGTGAAAAAGAAAGCATATGGAAGACTTTGCCTAACGTCAAAAGGAATGAGATTAGCAGACAAACTATTTACCAGACACACCTTTTTCAAAAAAATTCTGGTAGAGGCAGGAGTTGAGCAACAGCAGGCAGAAAAAGAGGCTTGTATGTTGGAACATATCTTATCGGATGAAAGTTTTGATAAATTGAAAGGATACATGGAAAGACAAGCAGAACAATGATAAATGGAAGGAAACTGGGGATATATTTAATTCTGCCATTTATTGAGAAAATATTTCATTAAAAGAGAAATGCTTTGACGATGCATAGATGAGGGAATATAATAAAAAAAATCGAAGAGAGGTGATAGAATGAAGCAGCATAAATTTTGGGCATGGGCAATGATTGTGTGTCTTGTCATGTTATTCTATACCGGAAAAAAACATAAATAAGATAAAAATGGAGGATACATATGGATGGTTTAAAAGTAAAAAATCTTGCATTGTTTGCAGGCGGAGTATTATTTGGAACAGCAGGTGTGAAAATTCTTGCTAGTAAGGATGCGAAAAAAGTATATGTGGAAGGAACTGCGGCAGTTCTTAGAGCCAAAGATTGCGTCATGAAGACTGCAGAAACCATTCAGGAAAATGCAGAGGATATTCTGGCAGAAGCAAAGCAGATTAACGAGAAACGTGCAGCAGAAGAAGCGGCCGCTGTACAGGAAGAAATTATTGAAGATCATGTTGATTCTGAAACAGGGGAAGCATAATTGAAATTTATTATAAAGCATGAGATTCCAGGAAGAATCCGTATTCATATAGAACAGAAACAAATGTCTTATCAAGAGGCTGATACATTACTGTATTACCTGAATACGCTGGAATATGTCACGCAGGCAAAGGTTTATAGAAGGACGGCCGATGCCTGCGTTTGCTTTTCAGGAAAACGAGAGCTGTTGATTCAGGCTTTAAGAAAATTCCGATATACGTCTGTAAAAGTTCCAGATGAGGTGTTAGAAAATTCCGGAAGACAGTTAAATGATACTTATCAGGAAAAATTGATGGGTCAAGTCTTCTTTCATTATGCCGGAAAAATTCTTTTGCCATATCCGGTTAGAAAAGCAGTGGTTTTATGGAAGGCTGTACATTATCTGAAAGAAGGCTGGAAAAGCTTTGCCAGAAAGAAACTGGAAGTTGCAGTATTAGATGCATCTGCTATCGGTATTTCCGTTTTGCGAGGTGATTTTAAGACAGCTGCATCGATCATGTTTTTGCTGGGAGTAGGAGAGACACTGGAAGAGTGGACTCATAAGAAATCCGTAGGAGATCTGGCTCGCAGTATGTCTTTGAATGTGTCGAAGGTCTGGCTGAAAAGTGGAGAGCAGGAAGTGCTTGTTGATTCCGGAAAAATTACAGAAGGCGACACGATCATAGTACATATGGGAACGGTTATTCCTTTTGATGGGATAGTATCCGAAGGAGAAGGATTGGTAAATCAGTCTTCCTTGACAGGTGAACCGCTTCCGACTTTAAAAACTGCAGGAGGATATGTTTATGCAGGAAGTGTTCTGGAAGAAGGAGAACTTACCTTTATTGTAAAAAAAGCCGGAGGTTCCTCGCGGTATGAAAAGATTGTCGGGATGATTGAAGAGTCTGAAAAACTGAAATCTTCGCTGGAAGGAAAAGCAGAACGGCTGGCAGATCAATTAGTGCCGGTAACCTTCGCAGGAACAGCTCTTACATGGCTCTTTACACGAAATATCACGAAAGCGTTAGCGGTGCTTATGGTGGATTTTTCCTGTGCCTTAAAACTAACAATGCCGATTGCGGTACTGTCTGCAATTCGTCAGGCAGGTTCCTATGGTATTACAGTAAAGGGCGGCAAATTTTTAGAATCCGTTGCAGAGGCAGAAACAATTGTGCTGGATAAAACAGGTACGCTTACAGAAGCAAAGCCTGTTGTGAAAATGGTAGTTTCATTTTGTGAAACAAGCGAAAATGAGCTGCTTCGTATAGCAGCCTGCCTGGAGGAACATTTTCCGCATTCTATGGCAAAGGCAGTAGTATCTGCTGCAAAAAAGGCAGGACTTGAGCATGAGGAAATGCACTCAAAAGTGGAGTATATCGTAGCGCATGGCATTTCTTCTAGTATAGAGGAAAAACGCGTCTTGATAGGAAGCGCCCATTTTGTTTTTGAGGATGAAAAATGTATTGTTTTGGAGAACTATCAGGAACGGTTCGAAAATCTTCCGGCAGAATATTCTCATTTATATCTGGCTATAGACGGCGTACTCGCAGCGGTTATCTGCATTGAAGATCCATTGCGAGAGGAAAGTGCCGGCGTGATAAGGGCTTTGAAAGCGGCAGGGTTTCAGAAAGTTGTTATGATGACAGGAGACAGCGAGCGTACAGCAGCGTCTGTTGCCAAACAGGTAGGCGTAGATGAGTATTACTCAGAGGTATTGCCAGAAGACAAAGCCAGGTTTATTGAGAAGGAAAAAGCAAAAGGAAAGAAAGTGGTCATGGTAGGGGATGGAATCAACGATTCTCCGGCACTTTCAGCGGCGGACGCAGGAATTGCAGTCAGCGATGGAGCAGAACTTGCCAGGGAAATTGCAGACATTACCATATCAGCAGATAATTTGTATCAGATTGTTCGATTGAAGCAGCTCAGTCAGGCAATGATGAAAAAGATAAACAGAAATTATAAAGAAATAGTAGGGATTAACACAGGATTGATTCTTTTAGGAGTAGGAGGAATCATACAGCCTACGACTACTGCAATGTTCCATAATATTTCCACGGTAGCGATCAGTTTGCAAAGTATGCAAAACCTTCCGGAAATAGAAGAAGTTTAAGCAAGTACAGTGACAGTCATTTTGGATTGTCACTGTACTTGTTTTTTCATAGTTTCTTTCGTATCATTGGCAGAATTTTGATAATGTTTCCGAGCGCCTCTTTGTAAAAAATGCTGAAAAACGTTTGTCAGAAAGGGAAGGCTTGATTAGTTTGAAAACTGTGGTAAAATGAAAAATGTAAAAAAAGTTAGACGAGACTAATACATGAGAGGAGATATAGATGAAACTAAGCGAATTGTCAATCGGAAGTACAGCTACTATACTTGCAGTAGGCGGTTCCGGCGCTTTGCGCCAGCACTTTCTGGACATGGGATTAATACAGGGAACGGAAGTAACCGTTGTAAAATATGCACCGATGGGAGATCCCATCGAGCTGCGGATTCATGGATATGAACTTACTATCCGTCTGGAGGACGCTGGAAACATTGAAATCAGTCAGCCGCATAAGCCTAAAAGCGTAGAAAAGAAAAGAAAAAATCGGGAAAAACACCACCCAGGCTATGGAGAGGGAGGAAAATATCACAACCGGAAAGAAGAAAAGCCTCTTCCGGACGGCGAAACTCTGACCTTTGCCCTGGTAGGAAACCAGAACTGCGGAAAAACTACACTCTTTAACCAGTTAACCGGTTCCAAGCAGCACGTAGGAAATTTCCCTGGAGTAACGGTAGACAGAAAAGACGGCGTGATAAGAGGACATGAAAATACACTGATTACAGACTTGCCAGGCATCTATTCCATGTCTCCTTACAGCAGTGAGGAAATCGTAACACGAGAGTTTGTAATCAGGGAAAAGCCAAAAGGAATTATTAATATTGTAGACGCTACCAATATTGAGAGAAATCTTTACCTTACCATGCAGCTTCTGGAGCTGGGATTTCCCATGGTAGTTGCGCTGAATATGATGGATGAGCTAAGAGAAAACGACGGTTCTGTTCTGGTCAATGAAATGGAGGAAGCTCTTGGCGTTCCGGTTATCCCGATTTCGGCGGCAAAAGGGGAAGGGATTGAAGAATTAATCCGTCATGCAATTCACGTGGCAAAATATCAGGAATGTCCGCTGGATACAGATTTCTGTAAACGTACAGAAGGAATTCACAGAGGAATCCATGCGGTTATGCATTTGATTGAGGACCATGCGGAAAGAGAAGGGATTCCGGTCCGATTTGCAGCCAGTAAGATTATGGAAGGCGATGCCCAGATTCTGGAGAAATTAAGACTGACAGCCAATGAACAAAGAATATTGGAAGATATTGCCAGACAGACAGAAGAAGAAACCGGAATGGATCGGGCGGCTGCAGTTGCCCAGATGCGTTTTGACTACATAGAAGATGTCTGCAGTGAAACGGTAATTAAGCCGAAGGAAAGCAAAGAACGAATCCGCAGCAGAAAGATCGATCAGTTCCTTACTGGGAAATATACAGGAATACCGGCATTTATCGGAATTATGGGAATCGTATTCTGGCTGACCTTCAATGTCATCGGCGCTTTCTTGCAGGGGATTCTGGAAAGTGGAATTACTTTATTAACAGACGCAGCGGATGCCGCTATGCAGGCCGCCAATATCAGCGGTGTCCTTCACTCTTTAGTAATTGATGGAATTTTCAGCGGTGTAGGCGGCGTATTAAGCTTCCTTCCGATTATCGTAACCCTGTTTTTCTTCCTGTCTTTGCTGGAGGACAGCGGCTACATGGCCAGAGTAGCGTTCATTATGGACAAGCTGTTAAGAAAACTGGGACTTTCCGGAAGAAGCATTGTTCCAATGCTGATTGGATTTGGATGTACGGTTCCAGGCGTTATGGCAAGCCGGACGCTGCCGTCTGAACGTGACAGAAAGATGACTATTTTGCTGACGCCATTTATGAGCTGTACGGCAAAGCTGCCGATTTACGCCTTCTTTACAGCAGTATTTTTCCCGAAACATGGGGCGCTGGTTATGATTGCCCTATACGTATTTGGAATTGTTATGGGAATTGTAATGGCTTTGATTTTTAAAAAGACTGCATTTAAAGGAGAAGCGGTTCCCTTTGTAATGGAACTGCCGAATTACCGTATGCCAGGGGCCAAAAACGTATTCCATCTTTTGTGGGAGAAAGCGAAAGATTTTCTGCAGAGGGCGTTTACCGTCATTTTTATTGCAACCATCGTGATCTGGTTCCTGCAGAATTTTGATATGAGTCTGAATATGGTATCCGATTCCCAGAACAGTATTCTGGCTCTGGCAGCAGGCGCGCTGGCTCCGATTTTTATTCCGGTTGGTTTCGGAGACTGGAGAATTGTTACGGCCCTGATTTCCGGATTCCTGGCAAAAGAAAGCGTAGTATCTTCCCTGACGGTATTGTTTGGAAGTACAGCGGCTTTGCAGGAAAGCTTAACGACAGTTGGGGCGGCTGCGCTTCTGGTATTCTGCCTGTTATATACCCCTTGTGTAGCGGCGATTGCTTCTGTCAAACGGGAACTGGGAACGAAATGGGCGGTTGCCATGGTAGTGGGGCAGTGCCTGATTGCCTGGATTGCAGCATTTGCAGTTTACCACATTGGGATAATTTTCTAAAATGTTAAGATCTATACAAAAATTGCAAGCAAACCTTCAGATTTTTTTAATATATAGACAAAGAAAATATGCTACACTATGCTTGTAAATAAAAACAAGTCTAAGAGATTCGAGGTGAATGCATATGATGAATCAGATTAAAAAAAGATGTTATCATTTACTCTATACCATAGGCAGCTATCGTTTAACCGAGTGGAATTTGGAGAGACAGCTGAAACGTGAGGTTCAGCGTATGCTTCAAGAAGGAGTTACTGCAGTTTAGAGACACAATATAAAAGCATAATATAAAAACAGGATACCAAAGACGTTGCTTTCCAAAACGGAACCAGCAGCGTCTTTTTTTACCTGATTTCTCAGTTGTAGGAAATAGAAAAATCGAATATAATAGAAGCCAGCAGACAGATTGTGAAAAGGAGCAGCCATGTTAGAAAAAGAAGATTGTATGAGGATTCCGGTCAGACAGGTAATAGAAGAACTGGATCAGATATTGGCAAAAAACCAGACCGAAGAGGCAGAAAAGCATCTGGAATACTGGCTTTCAAAGGCCAGAAAAGGAAATGACCGTTCCGGTGAATTGACGGTACTAAATGAAATGATGGGACTTTACCGGAGTATGGGAAAAGAGTCAGAAGGACTCCAGGCAGCAGAAGAAGGACTGGAGCTGTTAGACCAGATGGACTTAAAAGAAGGCGTTACAGCCGGAACTACCTGGATCAATGCAGCCACCACCTGGAAGGCGTTTGGACAGGCAGAAAAGGCGCTTCCTCTTTATGAAAAAGCCTGGCGGGCTTACAGCGGTACGCTGGATCCTGCGGACTACCGGTTTGCCGGACTTTCGAACAATATGGCGTTGTCTTATGCAGACTTAGGAGAGTATGCCCAGGCTGGAACATACTATGAAAAAGCAATAGGGATTATGAAAAAGCTGCCCCAGGGTTCTATGGAACTGGCAGTTACTTATGTAAATCTGGCCTGTATGTACGATGCGTGGGGGCACCGATCGGACTTAGAAGGAGAACAGGCAGCTCCACCAGATTGGGATGGCCGGATTTGGGACTGCCTGGATAAGGCGATGGAATACTTAGACGACCCAGACGCAGAGCGGGATGGTTATTATGCATTTACCTGCAGCAAATGTGCCGGAACCTTTGGATATTTTGGCCAGTTCCGCAGGAAAAAGGAACTGGAGAGCAGGGCAGAGGAGATTTACAGCAGATGATAAAAGGGCTGGGACTATCGAAACAGTATTATGAGACTTATGGAAAACCAATGATTGCAGGACAGTTTCCGGAATATGAAAGCCGGATTGCAGTGGGACTGGTGGGACAAGGTTCCGAATGTTTTGGATACGACGATGAAAGTTCCAGGGATCATGATTTTGAAGCCGGTTTTTGTATGTGGCTGACAAAAGAAGACGAGGAAGCCATTGGCTTTTTACTGTCCAGGGCCTATCGAAAGCTTCCAGAGGAATTTATGGGAGTAAAAAAACAGGCTCAGAGCTTCTTTGGAGGAAACCGGAGAGGTGTGTTAGAAACCGGAGAATTTTACAGCCGGTTCACTGGAAGCAAAGGAGCGCCAGAAGCCTGGCAGCAGTGGATGGAAATCCCAGAATCTTCTCTGGCAGAAGCAGTAAACGGACAGGTATTCCGAGACGATCTGGGAGAATTTACCAGAATCCGCAACGAACTGAAAAAGGGATTCCCAGAAGATGTACGTTTGAAAAAACTGGCATCCAGACTGGCAATGGCGGCGCAGTCCGGCCAATATAATTACAGCAGGTGTTTAAAACGGGGAGAATCAGGGGCGGCAGGTCTTGCACTGGCAGGATTTGTGAAATATGCCGCATCTGCCGTTTACTTATTGAACCATCAGTATACCCCATATTATAAATGGATGCTTCGCGGACTAAAAGAAGTAGAAAAATTAAGTGATCTGGCAGAACCATTAAATCGTCTGGCTTCAGGAGAAGACCGGTCTGTGGAGAAAATCGAATGGATCTGTCAGAAATTGATTGAAGAATTAAAAAGGCAGGGGTTGAGCGCTGGAGACTGGGATTATCTGGAACCCCATGCTTTTGAGGTTATGGAACGGATTCAAAACGGGGAAATTAGGAATCTGCATCTAATGGAAGGATAGCATCTGTGTACAGGCGTGCTGCCTCTGTACACAGATACTAAAAATTGTTTAAAATACAATAGGAAAAGAAAGGATGGGACAGCTATGGAACACTACTATCAGCCGGAAATCGAATGTGCCTCAAGAGACCAAATCAGGGAATGGCAGAGCGAACGTCTGGTAAAAACAGTAAAGCAGGTTTACGAAGCAGTAGAGTATTATAGGAAGAAGATGGACGAAAAAGGGGTTCGCCCAGAAGATATCCAATCGGTAGACGATTTGCATAAACTTCCGTTTATTACGAAGGAAGACCTGCGGGAAGCCTATCCATATGGGCTGCTGGCAAGGCCGTTATCAGACTGTGTGCGGATTCAGTCTACCAGCGGAACGACTGGAAGGCGTGTGGTAGCGTTTTATACCCAGCACGACCTGGATCTTTGGGAAGACTGCTGCGCCAGGGCCATTGCTGCCGCAGGAGGTACCAGAGAAGATGTCGTCCACGTATCTTATGGATATGGCCTGTTTACCGGAGGCGCAGGACTTCATGGCGGTTCTCATAAGATTGGATCCATGACTCTTCCGATGTCTTCCGGCAATACGGATCGTCAGATTCAGTTTATGTGCGATTTAGGTTCGACGATTTTGTGCTGTACTCCGTCTTATGCAGCCTATCTGGCAGAAAGTATCTGCGAGAGAGGGCTTCGCGATAAAATTAAATTAAAAGCCGGTATTTTTGGTGCGGAAGCATGGACCGAAGAAATGCGCAGGGATATTGAAACCAAGCTGGGAATCAAGGCGTATGACATCTATGGTCTGACGGAAATTTCCGGCCCAGGAGTTGCTTTTGAATGTAGCGCTCAGAATGGAATGCACGTCAATGAAGATCATTTTATACCGGAGGTCATTAATCCTAAGACTGGAGAAGTGCTTCCGGACGGAGAAAAAGGAGAGTTAGTCTTTACCTGTATTACTAAGGAAGCCTTCCCGTTGCTCCGCTACCGCACCAGAGATATCTGTATTTTAAGCCATGAAAGGTGTTCCTGCGGAAGAACCCATGTCAAGATGACCAAACCGCTTGGACGCAGCGATGATATGCTGATTGTAAAGGGCGTTAACGTATTCCCATCCCAGATCGAGACCGTACTGATTAACCAGGGCTATCCGGCTAATTACCAGATTCTGGTCGATCGGGTTGACAACAGCGATACCATTGAAGTTCAGGTAGAGATGACTCCGGAGATGTTCTCCGATAATGTAGGCGTGGTAGCGGCAAGAGAAAAGGAACTGGTTAATGCATTAAAGGCCATGCTTGGCATTGCGGTCAAAGTAAGCCTGGTAAACCCAAAGACTATTGCAAGAAGCGAAGGAAAAGCGGTCCGCGTTATTGATAAGAGAAACTTATATAAAAATTAAATAAGGAGGGGAACCTATGACAGTAAAGCAGATCTCTGTGTTTGTAGAAAACAAACCTGGAAAATTGGCAGAGCTTACCGATTATCTGAACCAGCAGGACATTGATATGAGAGCGCTGTCGATTGCAGAAGCTCAGGACTTTGGAATTGTCCGCATGATTGTCGACGATGCCTACAAGACGTCCCAGGTGCTGAAAAACGCTGGATATGTAGTGTCGATTACTCCGGTTCTGGCGGTGGAGATGAGCGATGAGCCAGGAAGTTTATACAAAATATTAAAAATTTTAGGAGACGGAGGCGTGAATCTGGATTACACCTATGCTTTTTTAAGTCAGAAAGCATCCACAGCCTATATGATTCTACGGGTGGAGGATAATGAAAAAGCCATTGAAGTATTAGGAAAAAGCGGAATCCGGCCAGTATGCCAGGATACCATAGCAGACTTGTAAGAGAACCTAAAAAGACTGTCCGGTCAGAAATGCAGCATCAGGCGGCAAATCTGATAGGGGACAGTCTTTTTGATTAGCAGAATTTATGCGGTACGTCTTTTTGCAAGCAGGCGGAATACGAAGAGGACTGCAATCAGCAGCGCGGCTCCGAATGGAAGGGAAATCCAGGCGCTCTGGGTAAATCCTGCTACAATATAAGTCAGGAAGGAAACGGCGGCTACGGTCAGCGCATAAGGCAGCTGGGTCGATACGTGGTTGACGTGTTCGCACTGGGCTCCGGCAGAAGCCATGATGGTGGTATCAGAAATCGGAGAACAGTGATCGCCGCATACGGCTCCGGCCATGCAGGCGGAAATGGAGATTACCATTAAAGTAGGATTGCTATTGGAAAATACGCTTACCACAATCGGAATCAGGATTCCAAAGGTGCCCCAGGAAGTACCGGTGGCAAATGCCAGCCCGCAGCCAACCAGGAAAATAAAGGCAGGAAGCAGGTTTAACAGGCCTTTTGCACAGCCGCCCATAATCGAAGCGACATATTCCGCAGCGCCTAAACTGTCTGTCATCGCTTTTAAGGTCCATGCGCAGGTAAGAATCAGGATAGCAGGAACCATGGATTTAAAGCCGTCCGGAATACAGGACATACATTCTTCAAAACGCATGACCCGACGAAGGGTGTAGAAAAGAATGGTAAATACCAGCCCAAAGAAACTTCCCATAGCAAGGCCTCTGGAAGCGTCGCTGTTAGAAAAAGCGGTCACAAAGTCGGCGCCATTGAAAAAGTCTCCAGTGTAAAGCATACCGATGACACAGCAGACAATGAGGCAGATGATTGGAAGAATCAGATCAATTACGGTTCCGCGGCCAATGCTGCGGACACCTTCTACATTGGCGTACGGACGGCCTGGAGTCGTAAATAAGTCGCCTTTTTCGGCAGCATTTTTCTCATGTTTTGCCATAGGACCATAGTCAATGCTGCTTACGGCCAGGATGATAATCATCAGAATGGTAAGCAGGGCATAGAAGTTGTACGGGATGGCCTGGATAAACAGGGAAAAGCCGTCTTCTCCTTCTACAAATCCGGTAACGGCTGCAGCCCAGGAAGAAATGGGGGCAATAATGCAGACCGGCGCTGCTGTCGAGTCGATAATATAAGCCAGTTTTGCCCTGGAAATCTTGTGCTTATCCGTAACTGGCCGCATGACGCTTCCTACGGTCAGACAGTTAAAGTAATCGTCAATAAAAATCAATACGCCCAGAGCAATGGTGGCTAACTGGGCTCCGGCTCTAGACTTGATTTTGCTGCTTGCCCAGCGGCCAAAGGCAGCGGAACCTCCGGCACGGTTCATCAGGGATACGATGACGCCTAAAATAACCAGGAAAATCAGGATTCCTACATTATAAGAGTCGGACAGTACGCTTAAAAAGCCGTTGTCAAATACATGGGAAATCGTTCCTTCAAAAGAAAAGTTGGAATAGAACAGTCCGCCGACTACAATGCCGACAAACAGGGAGCTGTACACTTCCTTGGTAATCAGAGCCAGCGCAATGGCTACGACCGGAGGAACCAGCGCCCAGAAAGTGGCATACATGGCAGGCTGGTCAGAAATTCCTGTTTCGGCAGCCAGCGCTGTCATCGGAAACAGGGCAAAGAGCGCAGCCAGGGCTGCAAAAAAGAATAAAATACGGTGTTTGTTTTTCATAAAAATCTCCCTTCATTTGGTAAAATGGCTGCAGTTTCCGGTAAAATAAAAAACAGCCAGGATCCGGTTCCAAATAAGGGCGCGGTTCATGGCGGAATAATATCAAGTCATCACATTATGAAAGAAGTTCCGGCATGGTAGCGCTCCACTTTATTCGTGACAGTCCGGCACATATTTTATGCCGGCCCAGGACTTATTCCTTAAAGGGCAGGAAAGAAATCCTTCGGCGGCGTTCCCTTTCCCACATCCGGCGCCCTGCCTGGATGATGTGGTACTCTTGAAAACCGCTCCTCTACCAGTTCAATTATCTTTTCTATCATAGAAGAAGGAGTGTGTCAAGTGCTTTTTTGCAGTTTTTGTCGGAATGAAAGGAACCGTTGAATATTTAAGTGGAAAATTTCAACCGGACATGGTATGATAGCATCACAATGTGCAAAATAGGAGACGACAGATCAAATGGAGAAAATAAAAAGCGGATTGCGGGCAGTCTGGAAAACCGTATATCCTTTGATGGCATATTATATGTCTGTTTTTTCAGTAGGGGAAATATTTGCTTCCGCAGGAATCGAACCGCCCAGTTCTGTATTGATAATTCTATTAGGAGCGATTCTGACAGCAGGGATTTTGTGGTTTCCTTATAAACGGGATTGGATTTTGCGCAGCGGGCAGATCCGGACGTTCCGGCCCCAGATTCCCAAGGACTGGCATCATCTGATAATTTTGGGGATTTCTGCCAGTATCGGATCCAATCTTCTGCTGAGTTTTACTCCGCTTGCCCAGTGGTTTCCGGCAGTAGAAGAGTCTATGAAACAGATTGACAGCGCCGGATTCTGGCTTCAGCTGATTGGCGTATGTCTGATGATTCCGGTAACGGAAGAGCTGGTGTTCAGAGGAATCGGATACTGGGGACTTAGAGATGAAATGGGGCCAGTTCCGGCAGGCCTGTTTTCGGCTTTGTTTTTTGGACTTTTTCATGGAAATCTGGTTCAGGGAATTTACGCGGGAGCGCTGGGCCTGGTTCTTGCGTGGGTAATGGAGCGATATCAGACATTAACGTCTGTATGGCTGGTACACGCAGCTATGAATATTGGTTCTGTTTATGTACTGAACGGAGTGCTGATGCCAATGGCTGGGCGCAGCCGGATTCTTCAGATTGTGATTGCGGTAATTTCTCTTGGAGTTATGACAGCAGAAATCTATCGATTAAAGGAGGTAAGAGCGTGAAATTATTATCAATAGCAATTCCCTGCTACAATTCAGCAGCATATATGAGGCATTGTATCGAAACCTTACTGACTGGCGGGGAAGAAGTAGAGATTTTGATTGTAGACGATGGTTCTACAAAAGACAATACGGCAGAGATTGCAGATGAGTATGCAGAAAAATATCCAACCATCTGCAGGGCGATTCACCAGGAAAACGGCGGACATGGAGAAGCGGTAAATGCAGGGCTCCGGAATGCGACAGGGATTTATTATAAGGTTGTAGACAGCGACGACTGGGTTAATGAAGAAGCTTATGTGCAGATTCTGGAAACTCTGCGCCGGTTTGTATACGGAGAAGAGACCCTGGATATGCTGATCAGCAATTTTGTCTATGAAAAACAAGGCGTTAAGCATAAAAAGGTAATGAATTACCGGACTGCCATTCCGAAAGATAAATTAATCGGATGGGATGAGGTAAAAGGATTTATGATGGGCCAGTACATTCTGATGCATTCGGTAATTTACCGTACAGAACTGCTGCGTCAGTGTGGATTAGAGCTGCCAAAGCATACGTTCTATGTGGATAACATTTTTGTATACCAGCCCCTTCCTCATGTAAAGACGTTATATTATCTGGATGTCAATTTTTATCGTTATTTTATAGGAAGAGAAGATCAGTCAGTCAACGAACAGGTCATGATTGGCCGGATTGACCAGCAGATCCGAGTAACGAAACTGATGCTGGGATACTATGATGTAACCAAAATAAGCTGCCGGAAACTGCGTCATTATATGATCAATTATCTGGAAATTATGATGACAGTTTCCTCCATTCTGGCTATTAAATCAGATTCAGAGGAAAACTTAAAAAAGAAAAAAGAACTGTGGCAGTATTTAAAACAGCAGAATATAAAGCTGTATCTCCGACTGCGCTGGGGATTTCTGGGACAGGGCGTTAACTTGCCTGGAAAGAGCGGAAGAAAAGTATCCGTAGCCGGATATAAGATTACCCAGAAATTCTATGGATTCAATTAAATCCGATGAAAAAAACGAATCAAAAAGAAGCTGCTCTCCGAACGTACGGAGAACAGCTTCTTTTAAAATCAGCCAAGGATTTTCTGGGAGGATTTTCTGCGCTCTACGCCATATCCATAGCCGTAGATGACATAATACAAAGCATAAGCCAGAATGCAGCCGCCTAACACATCGATAATAGAATGCTGCTTTAAAAATACGGTAGCCATACAGATAAGCACCATCAGAATAAAGGAAGAAATCTGGATGACAGGGTATTTTTTCAGTTTTTCACTGCGGGCAATTGCCACATGGGTACAAATGGAATTGTACACATGGATGCTGGGAAATACATTAGTAGGAGTATCAGTCGCATAAAGGCTGCAGACCATTCTGGTAAAGATGTTCTCCTCAGGATCAAGCAGCGGTCTGAAGTCAGTGCCGTTATGGTAAAACGTACAGACGATCAAGCTGATTGTCATGCCGCTGAACAGATAAATACATAGTTTATAATATTCTTCTTTATCAGTAAAAAATAAAAATGCTACGGTTGCCGCTACATAGAGAAACCACAGCAAATATGGAACAATGAAGATTTCTTCAAACGGAATAAAATCGTCAAAACGCACGTGCATGATGTGATAGCCGGATGTGACGGTGCGTTCCAGGTAGCAAAACCAGGTTAAATACACCAGACCATAAGATAAAATCCATGCGTGTTTATACTTACGGAGAAATTCTTTCATACCATCCTCCTTACTTAGAAAAATACCATTCGCTTTAAAATTGTAGCTGGATTATATCATAATTATATGCGCCCAACAATAGTGTTAATAAAATGTTAATAAAAATTGGCGATATTTCATTTTCTCGTAATAAAAACGTTGGAAATTGAGCACTATTTCTATGAAAATAATGATGGCAGTCGGTTCTGTTTTCGTGTAAGATGAATAGTAAGCGACAGAGCTGGCAGACGTTGAAAAGACGGAATAACGATAAGAGGGAGAAACAGATATGAGCAGTTCAGATGCGGTCATACTGGGAAAACAGATTTCCCAGTGGAAACAGGAGTTTCCAATTATTCAGGAGATTCAGGAGCTGAAAGAAACGGGATGGATCAATGATGGAAAAATCCCCTGTGAAAAGGCAAAAACAGGTTGTGAGCTGGGAATGCAGGACATTGCGGATGCAGAAGATCGTCTAAAGCGGTTTGCGCCATATTTTGCAGAGGTATTTCCTGAGACGGCTGCAAACGGCGGAATGATTGAATCGCCGCTGCGTCAGATACCGAATATGAAAGCGGTTCTGGAAGAACAGGAAAAATTAAATCTTTCGGGAGAACTGTGGATAAAACTGGACAGCCATCTTCCGATTTCCGGATCGATTAAGGCCCGCGGCGGCATCTATGAGGTCTTGAAAACAGCAGAAGATATTGTGTTGGAACAGGGGGTTTTAACAAAAGAGGACGATTATCGGAAATTTGACTCAAAAGAAGTTAGAAAACTATTGTCTCGGTATTCCATAGGGGTAGGCTCTACAGGAAATCTTGGTCTGTCTATCGGCATTATGAGCGCCCGTTTAGGATTTCAGGTAACCGTTCATATGTCAGCGGATGCCCGCCAATGGAAAAAAGATATGCTTCGCAGCAAAGGAGTCACGGTAATGGAATACGAGTCAGATTACAGTGTGGCGGTAAAAGAGGGAAGAAAACTTGCCCAAAGCGATCCTTACTGCCATTTTGTAGATGATGAAAATTCAAAAACGCTGTTTCTGGGATATGCAGCAGCGGCTTTGCGGCTGAAACGGCAATTTGAGGAACAGAATCTGAACGTGGATCAAACACACCCGCTTTTTGTGTATCTTCCCTGCGGAGTGGGAGGAGGCCCTGGCGGTGTAGCCTTTGGACTGAAAATGGTGTTTGGAGATGCGGTTCACTGCTTTTTTGCAGAACCGACCCATTCCTGCTGTATGATGCTTGGGATGGCGACAGGCCTAAACAGCGAAATCAGCGTACAGGATATCGGGGTTGATAACCGTACCATAGCGGATGGACTGGCTGTAGGACGGGCTTCCGGATTTGTAGGAAAATTGATGAAACCGTTTATGAGCGGTTGCTATTCCCTGACAGATGAAAGGATGTACCGTATGCTTACCCAGCTGGCAGATAGTGAAAATATTTATTTAGAGCCAAGCGCCCTTGCAGGAATGTACGGACCGGTTCTGATGGAAAAACGGGCAGATTTTCGGGAATACATAAAAAAAGAAGGATTGGAGGATGTTTTAAAAGACAGTGTCCATCTGGTGTGGGCAACAGGCGGCAGTATGGTTCCGAAAGAAGAGATGGAACATTATTATGAGGCTGGAAAAGCAGAGTGCAGGATAGCGATTTGAGGTACTCAAATCTATTTCGCAATATCGAGTGGATTAGAAGAAAAATCTGTCAAGAATTTGTGATTACAAACGAAAGCTTTGTTCTTAACAGATTTTTTGCATAGCTGAGAATAACTTATAATACTAAAACGAGGTTGATAGACGCTTGTGTCCATCAACCTCTTGACTACTACTTATTGAATTTTTTTATAGGTAATAATTTCCGTATAAACATTCCCCGTCCATTCCCCTGTTTCCGGATCAATCGGCTTATAGGTATTATACCACTTAAATGTTTCAGCATTCTCTACGATCCAATAAAAATCCGGTTCCGCTTCGCCACCAACGGGACGCCACTTGTCTCCATCTTTTTTGTATTCATACCTCTCTGCTATTTCTTCATTAAAATATTCTGCATATTTCGGATCTTCCTCAAAATACATTGTAAAGGAATCGTCAGTGCTATGACCAATCCTAATATACGAGGCAAAGTTAGCTGCCCGCAATCCATAAGGAGAACGATCCTTTAACAATATATTGTCATAAGACTCCGTTGTTCCATCAAAAACACTGCCATATGAAATCACAATCTGAGTATTTTCGTCAAATATATCCGTTGTATAATATTGATAATACCCATCCGATAAAATCGTGCTGTTATTACTTCCTAACGCAGACTCCAAGCCATTAGAAGCTACTGCTTTTGTCTGTATATTGCTATTTTCTACCCATGCCCCGTCTGCATTTACGGTGTACCCATCCGGCGTAGTAGTATTAGTCAACAGCCATCCATCATTATCAAAATAATAGCATTCTGCTGTTCCGTCTCCATTTCCATCAATCCACTGCCAGCCATTGTTAGCATAAGAGCCATTGCCATTGTCATACCACCATTTTCCTTGATTTTCTCCGGTTCCTGCCTGCCATGTTCCGGCAAATGCACTTGTTGCCATAACAGAAGTTAATACTGCTGTGACTACTACTAATTTTACTATTTTCATACTCTTGTCCTCCTAATGGTTTTATATATAATCTTACTTTATCCTACTTTATCTTACTTGTCAATATTGAGTATGACAAAATGATATATTGTAGTAAAAGGAGTTGCTTAAATATGAAACCTTTAAAAACAAAAGTAAGTATTACTTTGGATTCTACCGTTGTAGAAACAATCAGAGAGCTAGCAGATAATGATGATCGCTCTTTCTCTCAATTTATAAATTTGATATTAAAGGACTATCTTTCCAAAAAGGAACTTTTTAGTGAAACAAAAAACTTATGATTTTATAGGATTTTATATTTTTACATTTGCTTCCAGAAGATTTTTGTAACATATTTTTATACCAAAGAAATTTATTCTTTGTGCAGGAACTGTTATTATAGGTTTGACAGTTATATGTTGACGGCGTACTGAATTGAACAAGGACAACGATCAAAAATGTCTTCGCCATGCAAATCATCATATTTTTTAACATTTTAACAGAAAGGATTTTTAGGATTTGTAAATATTGAATAAATAGGCTTTTCCAGAGGTTTCTTGGAATGGCCTATTTTTTGTTTTTAAAGGAGATTCGAAAATGAAAATCTAATTCAATTGGGAACAGGTATTCCTGAAAGGGACAATTTTGGCGGAAAGCCGACCGTGGTATGAGTACAATGGCAACCAGAGAACTGAAAAGCTGCTGGGTACTAATTATATTTTGATTCAACGACCGGAATTTCCAACTATTGCTACAATCGGATGGGAAAACAGGAGACAGCACAACTTTTTGAAAATGCGCTGGTTAATGAAAATAGAATTGCAGAGTGCAGGATAGCGATTTGAGGTACTCAAACCAAAAACAAAAAAGCCCTTGAAAATCAAGGGCTTTTAAGTAGCGGAAGGGAGATTCGAACTCTCGACACCACGGGTATGAACCGTGTGCTCTAGCCAACTGAGCTATTCCGCCATATTCACTTAAATCTATGGGGCCTACAGGGCTCGAACCTGTGACCCTCTGCTTGTAAGGCAGATGCTCTCCCAGCTGAGCTAAGACCCCATATCGTATCGCTTACTTGCGACTGCTTGGTTAGTATAATCCATATTGTCCAAATTGTCAATACTTTTTCTACAATTTTTTTGAAGAAAATTTTTAAGGAGTTTTCCTGGTCTTTTTCCATGCTTGTTCGAGCAGCCGGAAGGTCTATAATTTATGAATCTTTTATTATCTTTCAGAGGGTTTTATGCTATAATAAAAAAGTATATAAAACTCCAGATTTACAATAACAGGAGGTTTTCCATGCATTATTTCATTGTGAACCCCCGATCGAAAGGCGGAAAGGGAGAACAGGTATGGGGGAAACTGGAAAAATTGCTGAATGCCTGGCAGATTGAATATGAATGTTACAAAACGGAAAAGCCTGGGGACGCCAGAACTTTTGCAAGGGAACTTACAGAAGGGATTAAGGAACCCAGAATTATTGTCGCAGTAGGAGGAGACGGAACGGTAAATGAGATCCTGGACGGATTATGCTTTTGCGGTCCCGTTACATTTGGCTATGTTCCGGCAGGTTCCGGAAATGATTTGGCCAGAAGTCTCCGGCTGCCCAAAAGCCCGAAGAAATGTTTAAAAAAGATTCTTTATCCAAAATACCATAAACAATTGGATTACGGGGTAGTTTCTTACGGAGATGACATTATCAGCCACAGACGGTTCTGCGTCAGCGCGGGGATTGGAATGGACGCAGAGGTCTGCCATAATGTGCTGTATGCAAAAAGTAAGAAGATTTTTAATAAAATCCATGTCGGCCGTCTGGCATATATTTTTATCGGACTCAAGCAACTGATTCTGGCAAAACCGTCAAAAGGTTATCTGGTGCTGGATGGAGTAAAAAAAGTAGAATTTAATCATATTTATTTTATATCTGCACATATTCATCCATATGAAGGAGGCGGATTTAAATTCGCTCCCAAGGCAGATCCTTCAGATGGTCTTCTGACCATCTGCGTAGCAAGCTTTAAAGAAAAAAAGAATCTGATTCCTGTGGTTCTGTCTGCATATCTGGGACAGAAAAATTTGAGAAAAGGTTTAAAAACCTATGAATGCAGGGAAGCAAGGATCCATGTGGATCGTCCTATGGCAGTTCATGCAGATGGAGAAAGCTGCCTTTGCCAGGATGATATACAGGTTCAGTGCATCGAGAAAAAATTACGGGTAATCGTGTAAAGAAAGAGGAAGAAACTATGAGAATCGGACAGGGATACGATGTGCATAAATTGGTAGAAGGCAGGGATTTGATTCTGGGCGGCGTGACCATTCCCTATGAAAAAGGACTTCTGGGACATTCTGATGCAGACGTTCTGGTTCATGCCATTATGGACGCCCTTTTAGGAGCAGCCGCATTAGGAGACATCGGACAGCATTTTCCAGATACGGATCCAAGATACAAAGGAATTTCCAGCATTGAGCTGCTAAAGCACATAGGCGCCTTGCTGGACGAAAATCACTATCTTATTGAAAATATTGACGCGACTATTATCTGCCAGAGACCTAAACTGGCGCCTTACCGTCCGCAGATGGCGGCCAATATTGCAGAAGCGCTGCATCTGAATATCGGACAGGTCAGCATTAAGGCAACGACAGAAGAAGGACTGGGATTTACCGGAAGCGGGGAAGGGATTTCTTCCCAGGCAATTACCTTATTGACGGAAGTGGCAAATTACTGCTATGATGATACCGTAGCGGGAACGGAAGCCGGATGCGGCGGGTGTCCTGGCTGCCATAATTAACAGATTCTGCATCCGTATGTAGGAACTATCAAGCGGGAGGATAGAAAACAGTATGAAAATTTTTAATACATTAACCAGACAAAAAGAAGAGTTTGTGCCGTTAGAGCCAGGCAAAGTAAAGATGTATGTCTGCGGCCCTACGGTTTACAATTTTATCCACATTGGAAATGCGCGGCCGATGATCGTATTTGATACGGTCCGCCGCTATTTTGAATATAAAGGATATGAAGTGAATTTTGTGTCCAACTTTACTGACGTGGATGACAAGATTATTAAAAAAGCCATTGAAGAGGGCGTGGATGCCCAGACCATTTCAGAGCGGTATATTAAAGAGTGTAAAAAAGACATGGCGGATATGAATGTTAAGCCGGCTACTA
Organism: uncultured Clostridium sp.; assembly: GCA_900542035.1. Lineage (GTDB taxonomy): Bacteria > Bacillota > Clostridia > Lachnospirales > Lachnospiraceae > UMGS1370. The sequence goes on along the minus strand of UQMJ01000002.1, from coordinate 75,360 downwards.
CTCATCCATTAGCAACCCAGGAAATCTGCGGAATGCTGGATATGATTCAGACCCTAATCGACAAGGGCCATGCCTACGCGGCTGCTGACGGTACTGTGTATTTCCGCACCAAGTCTTTTAAAGATTATGGAAAATTGTCCCATAAAAACCTGGAAGATCTCCAGTCCGGTTTCCGTGAGATAAAAGTAACCGGTGAAGAAGGAAAAGAAGACCCTGCGGATTTTGTTTTATGGAAGCCGAAAAAAGAAGGAGAACCTTTCTGGGAGTCTCCGTGGTGCGAGGGCCGTCCAGGCTGGCATATTGAATGCTCGGTAATGTCTAAAAAGTATTTAGGAGATCAGATTGATATTCATGCCGGCGGCGAAGATTTGATCTTCCCTCACCATGAAAACGAAATTGCCCAGAGTGAGGCTGCCAATGGAAAGCCGTTTGCCACATATTGGATGCACAATGCATTTTTAAACATTGACAATAAAAAAATGTCCAAATCATTAGGAAATTTCTTTACTGTACGGGAAATCAGCGAAAAGTACGACCTGCAGGTTCTTCGGTTTTTCATGCTGAGCGCCCATTACAGAAGTCCGCTGAATTTCAGCGCAGATTTGATGGAAGCTTCTAAAAACGGCCTGGATCGTATCTTGACCTGTACGGAAAAACTGCGTGAATTAGAAGCAAAAGCAGAAGAAAAAGAGCTGGATGCAGCCGAACAGGAAGCTTTGGAGAGCATGAAAGCGCTGACCGTTAAGTATGAGACCGCTATGGAAGACGATTTTAATACAGCGGACGCTATCTCTGCATTGTTTGAAATGGTAAAATTAGCCAATACTAATGCAGACAGGGACAGCAGCAGGGGATTTTTATCTGCGCTTCGGACAGAGATTGACCGCCTCTGCGACGTTCTGGGCATTATTACAGAGAAAAAAGAAGAAGTATTAGACAGCCAGGTGGAAGAGATGATTGCCGCCCGTCAGCAGGCCAGAAAAGAGAAAAATTTTGCGCTGGCTGATGAAATCCGCGGAAAACTTTTGGAAATGGGCATTGTCTTAGAGGATACCAGAGAGGGCGTAAAATGGAAGAGAGCGTAAATTTTCTTGCATTTTATAAAGAACAGTTCGGACTAAAACAGGCGGATGCAGGAATGTATTCGCCTCTGGTGCTTGCATATATCGGAGATGCGGTTTATGAGCTGATGATCCGGACCATGATCGTAAATCACGGAAATATGCAGGTCAACAAGCTTCACAAGAAAAGTTCCAGCCTGGTAAAGGCAGAAGCCCAGGCAAACCTGATTAAGATATTGAGACCCCATCTGACTGAAGAAGAAAATGCGGTATTTAAACGGGGACGGAACGCCAGGTCTGTAACGGTTGCGAAAAACGCTACGATGACAGATTACCGCATGGCTACCGGATTTGAAGCCCTGATGGGCTGGCTGTTTCTTTCCGAACGTTTCGAAAGAATGACAGAATTGACCGTTATAGGACTGAAAGAGATTGGAGAATTACCATGAGATATGAAGAATTGACCATAGAAGGCCGCAATGCGGTAATGGAAGCATTCCGTTCAGGAAAAACGATTGACAAGCTGTTTGTGCTGGACGGATGCCAGGACGGACCGGTACGTTCCATTACCAGAGAGGCAAGAAAACACGATACCATTGTGACCTATGTGACTAAGGAGCGTCTGGATCAGATGTCAGAAACAGGCAAACACCAGGGTGTGATTGCCTATGCGGCAGCTTACGAATACGCGCAGGTGGAAGATATGCTGAAACTGGCAGAGGAGAAGGGCGAGCCGCCGTTCTTGTTTTTGCTGGATGGAATTGAAGATCCCCATAATCTGGGAGCCATTATCCGGACGGCAAATCTGGCGGGAGCCCATGGCGTGATTATTCCAAAACGTCGGGCTGTAGGGCTTACGGCAACCGTTGCCAAAACTTCTGCAGGAGCGTTAAATTACACTCCGGTAGCAAAAGTGACCAATCTGGCAGCAACTATGGAAGAACTAAAGAAAAAAGGGCTGTGGTTTGTCTGCGCAGATATGGGTGGAGAAAGTATGTACCGCCTGAATTTAAAAGGTCCTATCGGACTGGTAATTGGCAATGAAGGCGAGGGAGTGGGAAAACTGGTCAAAGAGACCTGCGACATGGTTGCTTCCATTCCGATGAAAGGAGATATTGACTCTTTAAATGCTTCCGTAGCCGCAGGCGTCCTGGCTTACGAGATTGTACGTCAGAGACTGGATGCAAAATAACAGGAATGATGTGAAAGGAGATGCCTATGAAAGCTGATAAAAGAAAAGTTGTATTGGTAGGAACTGGAATGGTAGGAATGAGCTATGCATACTGCTTATTGAACCAGACCGTGTGCGATGAACTGGTTTTAATTGATGTGAATAAAAAGAAGGCAGAAGGCGAGGCTATGGATTTGAATCATGGCCTGGCCTTTGCTGGTTCTAATATGAAAATTTATGCAGGAGAGTATGGAGACTGCCAGGATGCGGACATTGTTGTGATCTGTGCCGGAGTGGCTCAGAAACCAGGGGAAACCCGTCTGGATCTTCTGAAACGCAATGCAGAGGTATTTCGATCCATTATCGATCCGGTAACGGAGTCCGGATTTAATGGGATTTTTTTAGTAGCGACCAATCCGGTGGATATTATGACCAGAATTACCTGCGAACTGTCTGGTTTTAATCCAAGAAGAGTACTGGGAACGGGAACGGCGCTGGATACTGCCAGATTAAGATATTTGCTTGGGGAATACCTGGAGGCAGATCCAAGAAATATTCATGCATACGTAATTGGCGAGCATGGCGACAGTGAATTTGTACCCTGGAGCCAGGCAATGCTGGCAACGAAGCCTATTCTGACCCTGTGCGGCGAAGAAAAACGGACCGATTCCGAAGATTCCTACTGCCAGCATCTGGAAGAGATTGAAAAAGAAGTGCGGGAAGCCGCTTACCGGATTATTGAAGCGAAGAAGGCAACTTATTATGGAATTGGTATGGCAATGACTCGGATTACCAAAGCGATTTTGGGAGACGAGCACAGCGTTCTTACCGTTTCTGCAATGCTTCGCGGAGAGTACGGACAGAAAGATGTATTTATTGGCGTTCCATGCATCATTAATCAAAATGGTATTCAGAAAGTACTGACTCTGTCCCTGACAGACGAAGAAAAGGAGAAGCTGGCTCAGTCCTGCAATACCCTGCGGGAAAGCTATGAAGGCATTTTCTAAAGCTTTTAAAGAGTTTCTTTTTCTAAGTCATCTTTGATAGTAATGGATTGAAGCCGGAAAGAAGACCAGGTGTTTCCGATGAGATACGTGGTGTAATTCATTCCGGCTTCTATTTCTACCGGAATTTCAGAAAGAACGTTATCTGGTTTGGGAGAACCGGCGAGAAAACTTTGAAGAATAATGGGAAGATCCCGTACCGGAGAACATCCAGAAGGAGCTGCAGTAAAAAAGAGATAAGATCCTGCTGAAACTGGTTTATAGGGCGCAGACTGTCCAAATGAAATGGAGCAGAAGACGCGTTCGCCAGATGGAGTCCGGATGTCATAGGAAGAACCGGAAAAGGTCATATTTGCTATCCGGTAGCAGCCGCACCGAGCAGGACAATGAAAACAGCCTGCATTAGAAACGGGAATAATGGTAATGGAACCAGAAGGAGAATCAGCTATGGAAAACGTGATTTTTTGTCCGGCAGGAAAAGGAAAAACTCCCTGGAAGAGGACTGGCCTCAAACCAGCGCGGCTCCTTACTGCGATTTTATGAAAACCATCTGCCATGGGGATGTACTGGGAAACGGTTCCAAACGAACTGTTTTGCAGATGTTCCATTCCATCGATTAATACGTCAATGGGAAAAGGAGCGGTAGAGGCATTGAGAAACCGGATATGGACGGCCTGAAGGACAGGAGGGATCAAAGCGGATGGTTCAGTCATGGAAACCTCCAAAGTTCTTTTTATTTATGGTATGCGGGAAATGGAAAAAAGTTCCCTGAAAAGTAGATGGGAACAGCCATAAAAAAGTGTCTCAAAAGGTCTTTAAAAAAATAATAAAAATTTTTCGAATTTTGTTGACAAATGAGAAAATACGTGTTATTATAACTGAGGCTTGAGGGTGCTAAGCACTGAGAGCTGAAAATAAAAGATGCTGCTGTGGCTCAGTCGGTAGAGCGTCGCATTGGTAGTGCGGAGGTCACGGGTCCGATTCCCGTCAGCAGCTCTCTCTAAAATGCGTCAGAACCTTGATTTTAAAGGGTTCTGGCGTTTTTTTGTTTTTGTTGGTTTGGGGTCGAGCAGCGTCGACCTTTTTTTCTCTCATATAGCTAATGCCCTTTCCATATCTGCCTCATTCTGCAACGGATCCACACGATTAAATGCGTAATTGTGCAGCGTGGTGCGTTCATCCTCATACAAATTAGGTTCTGCGGTACCTATCTATAATCATTTTGATAATTCCCCCATTTTCTGTGTTATCCTCAATCAGCGTACATCCAGTACACGGATTCTAACCTTAATTTTGTCCTGGAAGGTATAGAATTTACCATTAAATTTTGAACATGGTATCCTTACTTCGTGAATTTACGGCAAGCTGCAGGAAAGATATAATTAGTTTAACAAATTTAAGGGAGGATACACAAATGAAGTTGAAAAAATTTGGGGCACTTGCAATGACAGCAGTAATGGTAGCGTCTGTAGTGACTGCGTGTTCGTCTTCAGCAGAAACCACTGGAGATCCTGCAGCGCAAGCCGAGACAAAGGCAGAAGCAGGCGCAGGGGACGATAACAAAGAACAGGCTGCAGAAGGCGAAAAAACGATTATTAATGTATGGTCAAAAGACCGGCATGATGCGGATTACGTTCAGGCTAAGATCGATGAATATAATAAGACTAATACGGATAACATTGAAGTTGTCTATACATTATATACGGATAATTACCAGCAGGCCGTTGATATGGCAGCCCAGAATGGAGAACTGCCGGATTTCCTGGTATATCAGCCAACCGTATTCGACAAATATTATACCACTGGTCAGTGGGCGGATATGTATCAGTTCATGGATGATGAGATGAAAGAATATTTTTCAGATGTTATTATTCCAGGATATAACGAAATAGAAGGAAAGCTTTATTTCCTTCCTACCACAGGAACTACCTGCCGCCTATTCTACAACAAAGAAATTTTTGAACGGGTAGGTATTGAAGAGCCTCCGGCAACTCTGGAAGAAATGGTCGAAGATGCGAAACTGATTACTTCCCAGTTAAAAGGAGAAGGAATTTACGGATTTGCCGAAAACATGAAGAGCGCAGCGTCCGCATTACAGCGTTCCATGTGCATTGGCCTTCAGGCAGAGACAGGAATGTCTTATGGATATGATTTTAAGACTGGTAAGTATGATTTTACAAATTGGGCAGATACGTTAAAACTCTGGACGGAACTGTTGTCAGAAGAATGTGCATTCCCAGGATGTGAATCTTTGGATATTGACCCGTTGAGAACCCAGTTTGCAGCAGGAAAGATCGGTATGTATATGTCTTACAGCCATTCAGAGCCAGGCGTATATGCCAACCAGTTCCCGATGGATTCCTCTAAATGGGATGTAGCGCCAATTCCGACTGTCGGAGGAAAAACAACTGGAAAACAGTATTATGATGGAACTTCTTCCTATATGTTTAATGCAGACAGTCCAAATCTGGAAAAAGCATTTAAGGCATACAAGGATATTTTTACAACAGAGGAATATCTGATTGGTTATTATGAAGGCGGATATGGAGTCAGCATTCTTCCGTCCATCTTGGAAAAGGCAAATCCAAGTGAAGATTTTAAAAATAAGAAGTGGCTTCAGATTAATCCGGAAACCGATGCAATTCTTCCGAAGCCGCCTCACCGCGCATTTACATCAGGCATGATTGTAGAGGGAGAAGATATGTTTAAAACTGCAGAATCTATTTACTATGGCGGAGCAGATGTAGAATCTACCCTTCAGGATCTGACGGATCGCTACAACAAAGCGTATGAAGATGCAATTGCCAATGGAACCGGATGGGAAATTAAATTCGATAATTACGATCCAATGAATCCAACTTTGGAATAAGCAACCTGAATAGCAATCTTATCAGGACTGACAAGGAGAGCTGCAGCCTGCAGCTCTCCTTACTTAATTAAGAAATAAAGAATATCTGTTTCGGCATGATATTCCGGAAAGGAAGCATATGTCAAATAAACGTATCAGAAAGAACTTAGAGGCCTATTCATTTTTACTGCCGAATTTAATTTTATTTGTTGTATGTTCATTGTATCCGGTACTTTGGGCATTAAAGTATGTCTTTTACCAATATGGAGGATATGGAACAGGGACTCCCAGATTTGTGGGCCTGGAAAATCTGGCAAGAGTATTTCGGGACAAAGTGTATTGGGAAAGTATGGTACATACATTTACTTATGGATTCGGCAAGGTATTGATCATTATACCGCTTGCATTTTTCCTTGCCTTTTTGCTGAACACCCATAAACGGGGACATGGAGTCGTCCAGAGCATTATTTTCCTGCCAACTATTATGAGTTCGGCAGTTATGGGACTTGTGTTTTATCTGTTATTTAATGCTTATAACGGCGAGATTAATAAGTACCTGATGGAAGCTCATATTATCAGCCAGCCTATTAACTGGCTGGGAAAAGAACACGCAATGAAGACGCTGATTTTAACGGCTGTGTGGGGCGGTGTCGGAAACTATATGGTTTACTTTATTGCAGGAATCCAGCAGGTATCGGAAGACGCCATAGAAAGCGCGAGAATAGACGGAGCAAACCGGCTGCAGACTATCTGGTATATTATCATTCCAATGCTTGGTCCGATTTTAAAGATTATTTTAATGCTTGCCATTACCTCCGCATTTCATGATATTACGAACGTAATGGTTCTGACAGAAGGCGGTCCCAACAATGCAACCATGGTATCTTCCTTGTATAGCTACCGCTATTTCTTCCCGATTTCAGCAGCGGAGCAGACAGTTCCCCAGTATGGATACGGCGCGGCTCTTAGCGTAGTGACCGCCTGCATTGCAGGTTTGGTAACAGTAATCTATCTGAAGTTTGCAAAAAAACTGGATGATATTTATTAAGGAGGTATGCAGGCATGAATGCAGCAAATAACCAGATAGAGAAAAAAGCCCAGATGGCCAGAGTAAAGAGAATGGCAGGAGGAACAGCAAAGTGGATTTTCCTGGGAATCGTAGTAATTTTCACCATATATCCGATTGTATATACGATTCTGGGCTCATTAAAAACCAACGCAGAATTAACGCAGGGCGGAAGTTTTCTGCCATCGGAATGGCATTTTGAAAACTACTACAAAGCGTTTATGGAGGCTGATTTTCTCCGTTATACAGGCAACAGCGTATTTGTCAGCATGAGCGTAACCATTTTAGCAGTCGTAACCTGTTCACTGGCTGGATTCATTCTTGCCAGAAGAGATTTTGCAGGAAAAAAGATTCTCCTTGCCCTTTATATGTCCATGATGTTCGTATCTCTGGGTTCTATCACGCTATACCCGATTTATGAAATGATGAGAAGCCTGAATCTGCATAAAAGTCCCATTGCCCTGATTGTTGCATTAACAGGAGGACAGGCTACCAATGTATTTCTGGTAATGGGATTTACAAAAGCAATACCAAAAGAACTGGACGAAGCGGCAATTATTGACGGATGTACGATTTACCAGGTTTATTACAAGGTAATTTTGCCTCTGACCAAACCAATTCTGGCTGTAGTTGCATTGTTCTCATTTAGAAATGCATGGAATGACTATATTACAGGGCTGGTTATGACGATTACCACTCCGGCATTAAAGACGTTGACAGTTGCAGTTGTACAATTAAAGTATTCTGTAAACGCTGCGGCAGAGTGGCATATTATGCTGGCTGGAGCTTCGATTGCCATTATCCCGATTTTAATCGTATATATGTTTGCGAACAAGCAGTTCATTGCAGGACTGACAGCAGGTGCGGTAAAAGGATAATGGGAAGAGATGGAAAAAATATCTGCTTTTGATATAATAAAACGTAATGTTGAAGGATGATAAAAAGTCCTTCAGGGATTATGGATGACACCAGGAGGAGGCAGGTATGATGAAAATCCAGATTCGTAATTTAAGGTTCCGGTATCAGATTATTATTCTGTTTTTAGCTGTATTTTTGATTCTGAGCATAGGAAGCGGAGTAGCGTTTTACTCTCTTGCTGCTAAAAATGTTACAGATAACTTTAAGCGCAGCTCGGAAAACAGCCTGAGCCAGATAACCAATACCATGGAAACACGTTTCAATATTATCAGCGACAACGCCCATTCCATGTTAATTAACAACAGCTTTTCTACAGCGCTGGAAAAATTTATTGAGAATCCCTCAACAGAAAATTCAGTGAACGCCCAGGGAATTATTAGCGACTATCTGAAAAATTTCGAGAGAGTCGAGGATCTGATATCCTCTTCCTATCTGTATACGGAAGAAGGGATTTTTGAAAATTACATTCATTTTAAACGGAGGGATTTTGATTTTAAACAATCTCCTTTTTACAGAGTATATGAGCAAAACGATGTTTCGCCGATTCAATGCTTCCCTCCAATGAAAGATATGATTTTTAAAGAAGATAAAGTGGTTATTCCATGCGTTCAGCGCTTTACGGTAGGGGGATATCGGGGCTGGTTATATTTTGTATATCAGCTGGATGCAAAAAAACTGGAGAACATACTGATGGGTGAAAATCCATTTTTTGATGATATTGTGATGATAGACAGCAAAGGAAACCAGATTCTGGGCAGAATGGATGTAGAAAAGTGCAGAAATTCTATTAATTATCTGGTAGAAAGCAGCCAGGTACTGGATGGACGGTATACAATTTACGGAATTAAATCCAGAGAAGAATTACTGGATAGTTTAAAACAGCTTCGGTTTAGCATCATGTATTTAACGATACTGCTCTTTTTAGGAAGCATTACCGTAGTCTATATCATTTCCAAACATTTAACCGATTCGTTAAGCAGGCTGGAACGAAGTATGCTCTGCGTACAGAACGGGGATTTGAACGTCCGCTTTTTCTATCCTTATAAAGATGAAGTTGGAACACTGAGCAAAAGTTTTAATTATATGACGGATGAACTTCAGAGGCTAATCGAAAAACAGAAGCAGATGATTGAAGAACTCCGGATCGAAAAAGACAGAGCAGAAGAAGTTCAAAAGCAAAAGAGAAGAGCCGAGTTAAAAGCGCTGCAAGCGCAGATTAATCCTCATTTTCTTTACAACACCTTAAATACCATTACGTGGCAGGCAGCGGATAAAGGTCTGGACGATGTCAGTCTGATGGCTGGCTCTTTGGGACGATTTTTCCGTCTGAGTTTAAGCAAAGGGGAGGAAATTATTTCTCTGGCTGATGAAACGGAGCACGTGAGATGTTATCTGAGCATTCAGCAGATACGGTATCAGGACAAACTGAAATATACCATTAAAGTACCGGAATGGATGAAAGAATACAGGGTTCTGAAGCTGATTTTGCAGCCGCTGGTAGAAAATTCCATTTACCATGGAATCAAGGAAAAACGGCAGGGAGGAGAGATTCGCGTAACAGCAGAAAGGCTTCAAAGAAAAGAAGGAGGGGAACTTCTTCTGAAGGTCTGGGACAATGGCGCAGGAATTTCCAAGGATATGCTTGCACAAATGAATGACAATTTAAGAAAAGGCAGGCACAGCAGCAGCGACGGGTACGGTATTTACAATGTAAACGAGAGAATTATGCTGTATTATGGAAAAAATTTCGGACTTTTTTATGACAGCGAAGAAGGGGAGTATACCTGTGCTACCCTTCGGATTCCATTAGACTGCAGGGAGATAACATAAATATGTATAAAGTACTGATAGCGGATGATGAGACATTTGTAAGGAATCTTTTAGAGAAAAATCTTCAGGCTTCAGGCCTTCCCATAGAAATCTGTGCTTCTGCCGGAGATGGAGAAGAAGCGCTGCAGAAAGCGCTGGAAACCCATCCGGACATTCTGGTAACAGATATTTCAATGCCATTTAAAAATGGGCTGGAGCTGATAAAAGAACTTCAGGAACAGGGAATCGGAGCGAAAACGATCATTATCAGCGGATACGATGAATTTGATTACGCCAGAACTGCAATTGCGCTGGGCGTGACAGATTATTTATTAAAACCCTTTATGCCAAAAGAACTGACTGAGGTAGTAGAGAAGATTATACGGGAGCTGGACGGGCAGAAAGCGCTCAATCAAAATCTGCAGATGCTGATTGAACAGGCAGATCAAAATGTAAGCCTGAACAGAGAGAGGATTTTAAAAACCGTTCTGGAGGGAAGAAAAATTTCAGAAAGTGAAACAGAGCAGCTGGGATTTTTGTTAAAACAGGAAAAAGGATATTATTTAAGCAGTATTTTGACTTTAAAAGGTACAATGGAAGATTTGGAAACGGCAGAACAGGTAGAAGAATTTATAAAACTGGCTCAATCTGGATATTTTCCAAAAGAATTGCTGATTCGGGCAGTCAGTCTGGAACCCAGCAAGCTGGCAGTCTGTTTTTGCGGAAAGAGCAGAAATGAAGCAGATTTTATGGAAAAGCTGGTAAATGGCCTGAAAAGCTTTGCGAAAAGTATGGAACAGTATTACGATATCGTGCCGTATGCAGCGTTGGGACGGGTATATAAAACGGTTTCAGGACTTCGGGACTCCTATTTAGATGCCTTAGAAACATGGAAGGACGCACTGAATCCGGAAAAGAAGATTCGCATTTATGGAGAGAAAAAAGAAGAAGAGTTTCATCAGACAGGAGAAATCAGTACAAAACTCAGAACGATGAAAAGCTGTATTCGGGGCGCCGTATGCAGCGGAAATGAGTCGGAAGCATTATCGCTTTTAAAACAGCTGATGGTATTGTATACGTCGGTTTCTAATAAGGGCGGAGACTATATCATAATATCGGCAGGAGAACTTATTTTCGGAATCGCAGATGATATGGAAAAAAATGGATTCGGAAGACCGGATAAAAAAGATATCCCTCAGCTGAAAAGCCATATGACCGCCGGAAGCCTTTTGGAAATTCATGAACTTTTGGAAAGCTATATCCGGATATGCTGCATAAAGGTAAAAGAAAATTTATCTGCCAATCGTTCCGAAGTAGCCGTTCGTCTGGTGCAAAGCTATATAGAAGACCATTTAAGGGATAATGCGCTTTCGGCGGAAGATGCAGCAGAGCTGGTTCATTTCAGTGTCAGCTATCTGAGGGAGATTTTTAAAGACATGACAGGAGAAAGCTTCAATGAGTACCTGATTCGCAAACGGATGGAAAAGGCGGGAGAACTTCTTCGGAATACATCAATGAAAGTTTCAGACATTGCAGAACAATGCGGTTATGATAACCAGAGATATTTTTCCAGCAGTTTTAAGAAGTTTTATGGATGTACTCCTACAGAATTTAAAGAGTTTTAAGCAGGAAAGAATGGAGGAATCAATGGAAGTACGAAGTACGGAAAGGCGGAATCCGGATACACAAAATATTGACAGACTGTCCGCCATAGAGATTATGAAGGTCATAAACAGGGAAGATCACAAGGTAGCAGACGCAGTAGAAACTCAGATTCCACAAATTGCAGATGCAGTAGAACAAATTTATATGCGATTGCAGGATGGAGGAAGGTTGTTTTACTGTGGGGCGGGAAGTTCCGGACGTATTGGGATTTTGGATGCAGCAGAATGCGTCCCAACCTATAACGTTTCTTCTGAGTTGGTCCAAAGCTTGATTTCAGGAGGACGGGAGGCTGTATTTGATGCGGCGGAGGGAGAAGAAGACGACGGAAGCGCCTGCGGCGAAGAATTAAAAAAACGCAGCTTTGGAGAGAAGGATGTATTGATAGGAATTGCTGCCAGCGGAACCACGCCCTATGTGATGGGAGGACTTCAATATGCCAGAAGTCTGGGAGCCCTTACGGTCAGCATTGCGTGTAATGAAAATCCTCCGATTGCCCAGTACAGCGATATTAGCATTACACCAGTAACAGGGCCTGAAGTAGTTACGGGTTCTACCAGGATGAAGGCCGGCACTGCCCAGAAGATGGTCTTAAACATGATATCCACCGGAGTTATGATCCGGCTGGGAAAAGTGTATGAAAATTTAATGGTAGACGTTCAGGTCAGCAATGCAAAACTGGCGGACAGAGCCAGACGCATCGTAAGCCAGGCAGCGGAAGTCGGGGAAGAAACAGCAGAACAGGCGCTGGAAGAATGCGACGGAGAAGTAAAAACGGCAATTGTGTATCTGAAGACAAAGACGGACAAAGAAGAGGCCAGACGCCGTTTGAAAAACGGTAATGGAATTATTCGAAGAGCGCTTCAAGAGGAACTGTAAAATGTCAGATTATGTAATAGGGATTGACGCAGGGGGAACCAAGAGCAGAGCCTGTGCGTTCGATTTGCAGGGAAACTTGCTATGCTGCCAGGTAACCGGACAGGGGAATTTTTTATCGGATTTTAATCATGCATGGGATCATGTGATTTCAGCAGCGGATGCGTGCATAACGTATATGGGGAAAAGCCCTAAATACCTTGCGTTAGGAGCAGCAGGACTGTATGGTTCTGGCTTGGAATATTCTCTGGAAGAAAATTTAAAGAACCGGTATGGATGCAGTGCGAAAGCAGTGGATGACGGGACAATGGCCCTTTACGGCACTCTGAAAGGAAAAGACGGAATTCTGGTAATTGCAGGAACGGGATCGGTGGTTTATGGAAAATCAGGCGGTACTATTTTACGGATAGGCGGATGGGGGCAGATTTTAGATGACAGAGGCAGCGGATATGAGATTGCCCTGAATGGACTGAAAGAACTGGTACGGGGATATGACGCCGGACGAAAGATGTCTTTGATGGAAAAAGAACTGCTGAACCAGACAGGATGCAGTTCCATTCATGGATTGCCTGCGTATTTAAAAAATGCTTCCAAGAGAGAAGTAGGGGCATTGGCCAGGACTGTCTTACTGCATAGCGAAAAAGGAGATGAAGAGGCCGGAAGGATTTTAAGCAATGCCGGACAGAATCTGGCGGAAATGGCAATGAATGCGGCAAAGCGCCTGGAACTGGAAAAACCAACAGTGGCAGTTTCCGGAAGTATTTTGAAAAAATGTCAGCCGGTATTGGAAGCGTTCTGGAATATGTGGCGTGAAAAGGGGCTGGACTTTGAACAGAAAGAAGAGGAAGAACTGGTAGAGAGGGCGGCGCTCTGGTTTTACCAGAAGGAGACAGATTGTTAAGGAAAGAAGGGAAAACAAATGATTCAGTTTACAGTTGATGAGAGAAAAAGGCTTCGGGAACGCAGCAGCCTTTACCCAGATACGATTCAGCGGTTAAAGAATGAAACAGACGAAATTTTTCATGGCGAAATCATTGTACCGAAAAGAGGAATTGCCAACTGGACACTTTATTATTACTGCCCCGATTGTTCTGTAAAATTGAAGTTTGACAGAACGAGCCCGCATCGTCATAGGTGCCCGTCCTGTAAAAAAACGTTTACGGGAGAACCGTATGACAGTTCCTGGTGGGGGCTCATCAATATGAAAAACTATGAAGCCGTATTTTCCATGGCAGTAATCTGGCTGGCTACAGGAGAACAGGCTTATGCGGACAAAGCGATTAAAATTATGAAAGAATATGCCGCTTACTATCCGGATTATGAGGTACATGGAGATATTCCATATAACGGGCCAGGACGGGCCGGAGCCCAGACTCTGGATGAGGCGAATTTTCAAAGAACCTTTGCTATGGCATACGATCTATTATCGGAATGTATGAGCGAAGAAGAGAAAACGCTGATTCGCGATCATATGCTGCTGCCAGGAGCAGAGTTTTTAATGGCGCACCGCAACAACCAGATTCATAATCATGAAGTGATTATTAATTCCGCCATTGCAGTCATTGGAATTTTGTTTGACAGGCCGGAACTGGTTCATGCCGCCATGTACGAAAAGTATGGAATTTTATATCAGCTGGAACATGGAATGCTGGAAAATAAAATGTGGTTTGAAGGAGCATTTGGTTACCATTTTTATGCCCTGACCAGTTTCTTTGCGTTTGAAAAATTTGCCATTCATACAAAATATAGTAATATTCATCATCCGAATTACCGGAAGATGCTGGAAATGGTCTGTGGATATATGGACTCCGAGTTTGATCTGCCAATGCTGAACGATACCAATTATGGCCATTTTGCATATATGAAGGAACTGTATGAATTTCCTTACAGAGAGCTGGGAGGAGAAAAGCTGGCATTTGTACTGAACAGTTACTACCAGCGGACAAAAAGAGATAATTTAGAAGCGTTTTTATATGGGGCAGACGCCATTGAACCGGCAGAAATAAAGCTGGAAAATTACCATACAGAAGTCGGTACATATGGCCATACGATTCTAAGAGGACCGGACAGCCGGTATCTTCTTTTGAAACACGACAGCTACGGGGGAGAACACGATCACTACGACAGACTTGGAGTGAGTTATATGGCTTATGGAGAGCCGGTTGCAAGAGATTTGGGAACAACCGGCTATGGAGCCCGTATGCATTATGACTATTATAAAAATACGGCTTCACACAATACGCTGGCCATAGGAGAGGAAAACCAGCCGCCTGTGAATGGGACGCTGACCCGATATGAAGAGAGGGAGGGTGCGGTTTATGTAGAGGCAGAGGCAGACTGGACAGCGCCCTATGAAATGCCGGATAGTTTTACGATTGTCCAGTGGTCAGAAGAGAATTATAAAACTGTAAAAATGCGCAGGAAAATTATCTGGACCGATCGATACTGGATAGATGTGTTTCTGGCAGACGGAGTCCCAGAAAACCTGTATTCAGACTGGATATTCCACATAATCGGAGAAAAGATAGAAGAAAAAACGGATTCTGTCAAAACAGATGGGAAGGAGCTTCCGCCTGATTATTTTGTAAAAAAACCATTGAAATACCTTCATGATGCCAGAATGCATACAATCGATTCGGGAAGCGTTTATAAAAATGTATATCAGACAGGAGGGTGCAGGACTTCTATTTATGGAATGGGAAATGGCCAGACAGTAATTACTGCAAAAGGACCGGATAACCCATCGGTCCAGGAACTGAATTATCTTTTAGAAAGGCGGACAGGAGAACGGGTTCTGGCTGTACATATCATAGAAAGCTGGAAAGAGGAAGAAGTTATTAAAGGAGTTTCCTTTCAGACAGACGGTAAGAGATTCAATATTGAAATCCAGGAAACTGCTGGAAAGAAAGAGTATACGGTCCATCTTTGTTAAGGAGAGCCTTTTTCAGTATCGGATCCCTATAAAGGGGGAGGAAGCCGGTCAGGGTATCCTGCCGGCTTTTAAGGTATTATGAAAAAAAGTTTTAACAGCTATCTGCTTTACAAGAATGAGTATACAAGGCAAATATGAGCAATCTATAGAAAAAATGTGAACAAATTGTAAGATTTTTTTGAAGAATGTTGACAAAGCTGTACACAAATGTTAGACTGAACGTACTCATCGGAGGGCTGGATACTTAGCCGGATAAGATGTCAGGAAAGATGGATTCCTGGTGTTTTATCCGGCTTTTTGCTTAGTCCTTTCAAAGATTGCTATCTATATAGAATAAAGTACAAAAGGGGATACGAGAATGAAAGAACAGACGAGTTTTACAGAAGGAAAGATATTAACTCCGCTGCTTCGGTTTGCGCTGCCGGTACTTTTGGCCTTATTTCTTCAGGCCATGTACGGGGCGGTCGATTTGCTGATTGTGGGGCAGTTCGGTACTTCGACAGACGTATCGGCGGTGTCCACAGGAAGCCAGGTAATGCATACGGTAACCGTAGTGATTGTCGGGCTGTCTATGGGGATTACGGTCCTGGCAGCCCAGAAGATTGGAGAAAAACGGCCGGATGAAGCTGGAGCTGTTATTGGAAGCGGAATCTGCCTGTTTTCTGTGGTAACCATTGGGGTAACGATTCTGATGATTTTTTTGGCCGGCCCGATGTCCGGCTGGATGCAGGCTCCAAAGGAAGCGTTTGCGCAGACCGTCTCTTATGTGCGGATTTGTTCTGCAGGTACGGTTTTTATTGTTGCCTATAATGTGCTG
Organism: uncultured Clostridium sp.; assembly: GCA_900542035.1. Lineage (GTDB taxonomy): Bacteria > Bacillota > Clostridia > Lachnospirales > Lachnospiraceae > UMGS1370. The sequence goes on along the minus strand of UQMJ01000002.1, from coordinate 59,196 downwards.
GGAAGCATATTCCGTGGAATCGGGGATTCCAAAATGCCTCTGATTACGGTAGCCATTGCCTGTCTTTTCAATATAGCAGGAGATCTTTTGCTGGTAGGCGTTTTTCACATGGGCGTAGCAGGAGCAGCTTATGCCACCGTATTTGCTCAGGCCTTCAGTGTAGCGATGTCTGTTCTGATTATCCGAAAGAAAACGCTTCCGTTTGAATTCAGCAGAAGCTCCATCCGGTTTGACAAAAAAATCATTGGCCGGATTGTGGTATTGGGACTGCCGATTGCCTTGCAGGATTTGCTGGTAAGCGTATCGTTTCTGGTAATCATTGCCATTGTCAATTCTCTGGGAGTGGTAGCGTCTGCAGGCATTGGAGTAGCGGAGAAATTATGCGCCTTTATTATGCTGGTTCCATCGGCGTATTCCCAGGCCATGTCTGCCTTTGTAGCCCAGAATATCGGAGCAAAAAAGCCGGAACGGGCAAAAAAGGCTTTGCTTTGCGGAATTGCTTCTTCTGTGGCAGCAGGCCTGATTATGGCCTATGTATCATTTTTCCACGGGGACATCCTGACAGGACTGTTTTCCAGGGATGAGGCAGTGATTGCGGCTGCGGCTGATTACTTAAGAGCGTATGCCATCGACTGTATTTTTACAGCCTTTTCGTTCTGTTTTTCCGGTTATTTTAACGGCTGCGGAAAGACGGTATTTGTTATGCTCCAGGGACTTGCAGGGGCGTTTGCAGTCCGGATTCCGGTTTCCTATCTGATGAGCCGGATTCCTGGAATTTCTTTGTTTGGAATTGGGCTTGCAGTACCGGTATCCAGTCTTTTGCAGATCGTAATCTGCGTTGCTTATTTGTGTTATATGGAGTCGGCAGGCAGGGAAAAGTCTTGCCGTTTTTCCGGCCATGTGCTATACTGAAAAGCAATTCAGACTATGGAGGATTTAGGAATGGAAGAAAAAAATCTCGCACCAGAAGCAGAGGAAAAAGAAGCAGTTTCCAAACACTTTATTGAGCAGGAAATAGATAAAGATTTAGCAGAAGGCGTTTACAATCATGTGCAGACCCGTTTTCCGCCGGAGCCAAACGGTTACCTGCATATTGGACACGCCAAGTCCATTTTATTGAACTACGGACTGGCAAAAGAATACGGCGGCAAGTTTAACCTTCGCTTTGACGATACCAATCCGACTAAGGAGAAGACCGAATTTGTTGAGTCCATTATTGCAGATGTAAAGTGGCTGGGAGCAGATTTTGAAGATCGTTTATTCTTTGCATCCAACTACTTTGAACAGATGTATGAATGCGCAGTTAAGCTGATCAAAAAAGGAAAAGCCTTTGTCTGCGATTTGACCGCAGAGCAGATTCGCGAATATCGCGGCGACTTTACCACTCCTGGCAAGGAAAGCCCGTACCGCAACCGTACCATTGAAGAAAACCTGACTCTTTTTGAAGAGATGAGAGCAGGAAAGTACCAGGACGGCGAGAAGGTGCTGCGCGCTAAGATCGATATGGCATCTCCTAATATCAACATGAGGGATCCGGTTATTTACCGTGTAGCCCGCATGGAGCATCACAATACCGGCAATAAGTGGTGCATTTACCCGATGTACGACTTTGCCCATCCGATTGAGGATGCCATTGAGCACATTACCCACTCCATCTGTACCCTGGAATTTGAAGATCACCGTCCGCTGTATGACTGGGTGGTAAAGGAGTGCGAATTTGAAAATCCGCCAAGGCAGATTGAGTTTGCAAAGCTGTATCTGACCAATGTGGTAACCGGTAAGCGCTACATCAAAAAGCTGGTGGAAGACGGCATTGTAGACGGCTGGGACGATCCGCGTCTGGTTACCATCGCAGCTCTGCGCAGAAGAGGATATACGCCGGAATCCCTAAAGATGTTTGTAGATTTAGTAGGCGTTTCCAAGGCCAACAGCTCTGTAGACTATGCAATGCTGGAATACTGTATCCGCGAAGACTTAAAGCTGAAAAAGGCCAGAATGATGGCGGTATTGGATCCGGTAAAGCTGGTAATCGACAACTATCCAAAAGGCCAGACCGAAGAACTCTCTATCCCTAATAACCTGGAAAACGAGGCCCTGGGCGAACGTCTGGTACCATTTGGAAGAGAGCTGTACATTGAGCGGGAAGACTTTATGGAAGAACCGCCAAAGAAGTATTTCCGTCTGTTCCCAGGCAATGAAGTACGTCTGATGGGCGCTTACTTTGTAACTTGTACCGGATGTGAAAAAGATGAAAACGGCAATGTGACCGTTGTTCACTGTACCTATGATCCGGAGACCAAGAGCGGTTCCGGCTTTACCGGACGGAAGGTAAAAGGAACCATCCACTGGGTTGCTGCCCATACGGCTGAAAAAGTAGAATGCCGGTTATATGAGAACATTGTAGACGAGGAAAAGGGCAAGTTAAATGCTGACGGCACATTAAACTTAAATCCGAATTCCCTGACGATTATCAAAGACTGCTACGTAGAGCCGGCATTAAAAGACGCCAAAGCTTACGACAGCTTCCAGTTTATGAGAAACGGTTATTTCTGCGTAGACTGCAAAGACAGTACTCTGGAACAGCCGGTATTTAACCGGATTGTTTCCTTAAAGAGTTCCTTTAAGATTAATAAATAAGTAACGATTCAGGACGGCAGAGAACTGGAAAAAAGTCCTAAATCAATAAAAAGGCCGACGGGAAAGACGCAGGATGACTGCTTGTTCCGTAAGGTCTTTTTGTATTTGCAGAGTTTTGCTGCGTACAGGGGATTTGTACACAGACACAGGAAAAAGGGAGGAAGAACATGGAACTTCTGGTGCCGTTGGACGGGCGTTCCCAGACGCCGATGTATGAACAGATTTACCGGTTTATCCGTGAAGAAATCCGGAAAGGGAATTTAAAGGCAGGAGAGCGGCTTCCATCCAGTCGGATTTTGTCGGAAAACTTAAAAGTCAGCCGCAGTACCGTCCAGTTAGCCTACGATCAGCTGTCGGCAGAAGGTTATATGGAAACGGTGCCGTACAAAGGGTGTTTTATTGCAGATACAGAAGGACTGTTCAAGCTGGAAGAGGGGCAGGCCGGAACGCGGACAGAAGGGGTTTTGTGCAGCAAGGAAGAAGAACGCCGGTCAGAGTGGAAGGGAAGCATTGATTTTTCCCCCAGGGGAATTGACCTGGAAAATTTTCCCTTTGGCGTCTGGAGAAAGTTAAACAGAGATACCCTGGTAGACGACAATCGGGAAATGTTTGGAGCCGGAGATCCCAGGGGAGAGATGCCCCTTCGGGAAGCAATCCGTTCCTACCTTCATTCTGCCAGAGGCGTGAACTGCAGGGCAGAGCAGATTATTGTAGGGGCTGGAAGCGAATATCTGCTGATGCTTCTTTCCAGAGTGTTGGGAGACGGCCATCGGATTGCCATGGAAGACCCAACTTATAAACAGGCTTACCGAGTGCTCAGCGGGCAGGGATATCCGGTGTGTCCGATCCATATGGACAAATACGGGATGCGGACGGCCCTGCTGCGAAAAAGCGGGGCAGACGTGGCCTATGTGATGCCTTCCCACCAATATCCTACCGGCATTGTCATGCCGGTAAAGCGGCGGCAGGAGCTTTTAAACTGGGCCTATGAACAGGAAGGACGGTATTTGATAGAAGACGACTATGACAGTGAATTCCGTTATAAGGGAATGCCGATTCCGGCTCTTCAGGGAATGGATCAGAAAGGAAGGGTTATTTACATCGGCACATTTTCCAAGTCCATTGCTCCGGCAATCCGGATTGGATTTCTGGTACTGCCGCCGTCTCTTCTGGAAATTTACGAAAAAAAGGCGTCTTTTTATTCGTCTACCGTATCTAGAATTGACCAGAACGTGCTGTACCAGTTTCTGGTAAAAGGCCATTATGAGCGGCATTTGAACCGGATGCGGGCAGTATATAAGGGAAAGCACGACGTTCTTTTAGGAGCGCTGAAAAAGCTGGAAGACCGGTTTACCATCTATGGGGAACACGCGGGGCTTCACGTATTGCTGAAACATAAACAGGGGCTGGAAGAAGAAACTCTGATCCGGCTGGCAGCAGAAAAAGGGGTTCGGGTATACGGTTTATCGTCCTATTTTATTTCAGAAGATGGGAAACAAGATTCGTCTACCCTTGTTCTGGGTTACGCGACCCTTACCCAGGAAGAGATAGAAGAAGGAGCTGGCCTTTTAAATGAGGCCTGGAAGGAGGAAACCAATGGAATTAACTACATTGTGCTATCTGGAGAAAGAGGATCAATATCTGATGCTTCACCGGATCAGCAAAAAACATGACGTAAATAAAGATAAGTGGATTGGAATCGGCGGCCATTTTGAAGGGATTGAAAGTCCGGAAGAATGTCTTTTGCGGGAGGCAAAAGAAGAAACGGGACTGACCCTTACTTCTTACCGGTTTCGAGGGCTGGTAACCTTTATTCCGGATGAAACCACTTCCGAATATATGTGTCTGTATACGGCAGACGGCTGGGAAGGCGAGATGACAGACTGCAAGGAAGGAAAGCTGGAATGGGTGGAAAAGAGCCGGATTGGAAGCTTAAACCTTTGGGAAGGCGATCGGATTTTTATGAAACTGTTAAAAGAAAATGCCCCGTTCTTTTCCCTGAAACTCCGCTATGAGGGAGATTCTCTCAAAGAAGCGGTGCTGGATGGGAAAAAGCTGGAGCTGCCATTAGGAGAGGAATGGAGCATCTAAACAAGCACAGGAAAAGAAATAAGGAGCTGCGGGGGCAGCTCCTTTTGAAAGGGGGTAGTAAATAATGAAATAGGTAGGTATCTTTATGTATATAATGGCCATTTGGGATAATTCTCAGGTGGCTCTTATTTTTTGTCGAGTCCGGCAACGGGTGCGCGCTGGTTGCCGCCGGCCTCAGGTTTTCGCAAAATCCCATACCTGGTAATCTTGCCGGCAGTGACTGGATGCATCTTTGTAGCTGTCAATCATCTGCTTGATGATTATACTATACAAAACAATTGTGTGCAGAATATGGCCATTTTCTAAAATCAAAATAAACAATTTCGAAGGAAAATCTAACAAAAAACGAAAGAAAAAGTTGTTTATTCTGGATAAAGCTGGAAATACTTCTTTTAACGAGTTATAAGGTTTTAGAGAAGGGAGACTTTGTTATGGTAGAAGTAGCAGTGGGATTTAAACAGACTCAGGACATCATCGATTTTGTACGGAAAGTCAATCAGTTTTCCTGTAATGCAGACTTAGTCAGCGGCAATCGGGCAGTAGACGCCAAATCGTTAATGGGGGCGCTGGCCATCAGCCAGGCGGCGGATCTGAAGCTGGTCATTTACGAAAATTCCCAGAAAGAAGCAGAGGAGATGGTTTCTGACCTGAAGGAATTTGCGCCAGGAAGGAAAATGGATAAAAAGTAAAAAAATTTACAAAAAAGGTAGTGCATTTGTTTACAAAAAATGCTATGCTATAAACGAAAAATATGTTTATTAAAAAACGAAATAATATAAACGGAAAGAGACGATAACAACGATGCGAATGAAAGATGATACATTAGAGTTTTTGGGAGGTCGTAAAAAATTATCTTTTCAAGAACGAGAATATATGGAGATTATTTGGAAAAAGCCTGATGGAATTAGTTCTAATATAACTTTATAGTGCTTTTCAAACAGCGAGAGGTGCTATAGCGGCAACTTTATCACATATTACAGATAAGGGATATGTGGTATTTCAAAAAGATGGAAGAAATACTATTTATGTACCGCTTGTCTCAAAATTAGAATATGAACAGGCAGTTTTAAAACAAAAGATAAAATCGTCCGTCTATTGTATATGGTAAGTATGCTATGGTTAATGGTTACTTTTGTTTCGGTAATAACGATTCGGATAAGTTTGTAGTGAGTCTCATTAATGAAGAAGGAAGAGCGAGGAGCGTATCTGCTGTATCGGGGGCAGTTGTACATACATTCAATATTGTAGAAAAAATACATATTATATTAGAATTACAAATAAAAGCAACACGAGTATTAATGTATCAGGTAGCATTAGCATAAGAGAGTAAAATATAGGGTTAAAAAAGACGAGGTAGGTGAGTCCAATGGGAACGAAAAAAAGGGGCTTTTAGATGAACTTTTTTAAATATGCAAAGGTGGGGTATTGATGGTAAAGATAAAAAAATATATAATTCTTGTAATATCAATGATATTTTGTAGCTTTATGACATTTACGGGCAATGCGGCAGAGGATTCTTTGAGGAATATTCAAAATGTAAAACGGATTGATGTTGAAGAAAAGTCTTTGAAATCAAAAATTAAAGAGCATGACATTCCTGCAGAAGTTGCTGAATATGTAGAAAATGTATTTGAGGATGATAAGAATGCAGACGTAGTAATTTATGCACCATTGTCAGAAATAAGTACTTTTTCGGGAACAGGGGCATGGGGACCCACTCGCACATATCAGGGCCATATTTTACAGGATTGGAATGTAACAGTAACTAATGCATTTGAAATGACGTCAATAAAAAGCGGATCTATGGCATATGCCTTTGCAGACTCGATGTCTGCATATGTGGGAGGGGTTTTATTAGACAGAGTTATTCCATTTGGCAGTGCAGGAGTTACTTTGGCGCAGTTCATTTATGGAAATGGTACAACGGTATATGCTTCAGATGGAGATAAGGCGAGTGCTGCTCCAAAGTATACATCAGTTACTAGATTTACCTATGTTGATGGAAAGGAACAGTTAGGGGCAAGGACACAACAAGTTAATTTGGAATCTATTATGTGGTATTATTATAATGATAAAAACCATCTGCAGGAGCAAGGAAAAAAAGAGTATAATAAATTGATTTCCACTCCGTCTTATAAAAATCCAGATCCAAAAGCAATTTCAGGGGTAGCAAGTGGTGGATATATAGAATCACCAATTACATTTCGTATAGGAGATAAAGATTTTGTGCTGGAGTGAAAAAAATGAAACAGAAGCTGAAGGTACTAACAGTTGTCATAATGGGAGTGATTGTCAGCATTTTGCTTTGGTATGGAATCTATTTTTATTTTAATCCTGTAGAGAAGTATATGAACTTTACTGCACAGGGTATGCTTATTTATGATACAGTTCCAGCCGATTATAAAAATGTGGATGTAGAGGTAAATGCAAAAACGTATCATTATCTGTTGGGAAATGAGCCGGATAGCATACAGGGTAATATTTGGATGGAAGGAAAAGGGCTTTTCGGTTACGGAGATGCAGATGAAATAGGATTTTATCTGGAATTTCATAATAACGAGAAGTATTGCTGTGCGAGAGAAGAGACCGAAACGACGCAAGGGTGTATGATAACCGCATCCGGAGAATTGCAGCACATCATATGCGGTATTACAGTAGAGTCCTCAGAAAAGAAGGGGCAGAAAAAAAATAGAAACGCATTGCTGGTCATACCATCTGAAAACATAGAAAGCGCCAAGAAAATGATTGATGAAGTTTCTTTTGAAAGCGTCCCTTTTTCAAAATGGCTGTCGGAAACTATGACGTTGAGGTAAGAAGCAGCAAAAAATGATGCAGGACTAAGCCAGACTATGAAGTCTCGTTTAGCCCTGCATTTTTTACGACCGTTTCCATATATGCAGAATCAGAAGGATTCCTCCATAGCAGATGCCAATCAATCCGATCTGGATAGCTGCACTCAAAAAGACCGGCAGAGAGTGGAGAACGTGAAGAACCGGCAGGGGACAGGAAAGCAGGGCGCGGCAGATTCCAATGGATAAAATGAGAGCAAAGACCGGTTTCAGCAAGGTTTCCCATGGCTCCCAGGAAAAATCTGCAATGCGGGACAGGGAAACAAGGTTCAGACAGGCCAGCAGGATTTCGCTGCCTAAAAGTCCCCACAGATAAGCCAGGATTCCGAAGCGGGGAATCCCGAAAATCACAAATCCCAGGCGAAGAACCATAGCTGCAATATTCTGTGCAAAGGTGGTAGAGGTTTTGCCAAGGCCGTTTAAGATGCTTCCCATGGTGGTGGCAAGATACATGAAAGGACAGAGCCAGGCCAGGATGGAGATATAAGTTCCGGCATCGGAATCGTGAAAAACGCTGGTTCCCAGGGAATGTCCATAGATCCGGAAGATTCCCACGCAGAAAATCCCCATATACAGGCTGTAGCGGATAGCCATGGAAATAGTATTGGAAATCCGCTCTTCATTTCCGGCAGACTGGGCTTTGGCTACTGCGGGAAGGAGAAGCACTGCCATGGAATTGGTAATAGCAGAAGGAAATAAAATAAAAGGCATCGCCATTCCGGCCAGCACGCCGTATATAGAAAATGCTTCTTCACTGTTTAGCCCAAAGGCTTGAAGGCGGCTGGGAATCCAGATGGCTTCCGCGCTTCCGAGAAGGTTTAATACCAGCCGGTTTCCCATGAGGGGAAGGGCCAGCGCCATAAGGGGAACGGACAGGGAAAGCCAGGAAGCCGAATGGTGGAAAACAGGAAAATCAGCAGAGGAACTGCGGGAGAGGCTGCCTGCGGCAGATGCTATTTTCTGGGGAGGAACCAGGCACAGGGCACATAATGTAAAACAGGCAGACGCGATTTCTCCGATAAGATGGCCAAGCACGGCCAGTTCCACGGTGATTTCCCGTCCCTGTTCCATCCAGATGTCTGCAATCAGAAAAACCAGTCCCATCCGGACGACCTGTTCCGCTACCTGGGAGAATGCCGGAACCCTGGATTTCTGCATACCATAATAATAACCGTTGATACAGGCATGGAATGCCGCAAAAGGAACAGACAGCGCAATTATGGGAAGAAGAGGAGCGCACCGCTCTTCCAATAAAATGTGACAGGCAATCCAGTGTGAGGAATGGGAAATACCAAGCGCCATCAGGATGGATAACAGCATGGAGACTGCAAGACCGGACCGGAATACTTTTTTCCCCTGGCTGACATGGGATGCGATGTATTGGGATAGGGCAGTCTGAATGGAACCGGCGCATACAGAAAAACAGATACTAAATACCGGATGAACCATGTTGTAAAGTCCCAGGCCTTCTGCGCCAATGGTTCTGGATAAGAAAATCCGGTAAAAAAATCCCAGGATCCGACAGGCAAATCCCGTTGCCGTCAGCAGCAGAGTGCCGGCTAAAAATGCGCGCTTTTGTGGGGAAAGTCCGGAAAAAGAGGGCATAGAACGCTCCGCAGAAGAAAATTACTATAAGATATGAGGATGGAAAACAAAACATGACAGAGAACGATTTGAAAAAATATTACTATTCCTATTGAAATTATAGGAAATTGGTGTATAATAAAATCATAGGGAAGAAAACGGTAGAATCCCTTAAGAAAGGCGGTAAATCAGTTGAGTGAATTTATTTATTTAGATAATGCGGCGACTACCAGAACCAGTCAGGCAGTGGTAGACGCGATGATGCCATATTTTAACCAATATTACGGAAACCCTTCTTCAGTCTACTCTTTTTCTAATTATGGAAAAGAAGCGATGGCAAAAGCCAGAAAGCAGATTGCAGACGTGCTGGGGGTAAATCCGGAAGAAATTTATTTTACAGCCGGAGGAAGCGAGTCCGATAACTGGGCGCTGATTGCCACTGCGGAAGCGTATCAGGACAAGGGAAAACACATTATTACATCCAAAATTGAACACCATGCAGTTCTCCATGCCTGTCAGTATCTGGAAAAACGGGGATTTGAGGTAACCTACCTGGATGTAGACGAAAATGGTACTGTGGATTTGGAACAGTTAAAATCTGCTATCCGTCCGGATACCATTTTGATTTCCATTATGTTTGCCAATAATGAGATTGGAACCATTCAGCCGGTTAAGGAAATCGGAGAGATTGCAAAGGCTCATAATGTGCTGTTTCACACCGATGCAGTCCAGGCCTTCGGCCATATACCGATTCAGGCAGACGAGCTGAATATTGATATGTTAAGCGCCAGCGGCCACAAATTCAACGGCCCTAAGGGAATCGGATTTTTATACATCCGGAAAGGAATTAAGACAAAATCCTTTATCCATGGTGGAGCCCAGGAGAGAAAGCGCCGCGCAGGCACAGAAAATCTTCCTGGTATTGTGGGAATTGGAGAGGCGGCCAGACTTGCGGCAGAGAGTTTAAAAGAACGGCAGGAAAAGGAAATCCAGATGAGGGATTATCTGATTAACCGGATTACGGCAGAAGTGCCTTATGTGAGATTGAATGGGCACCGGATCAACCGGCTTCCGAACAATGTGAATCTGTCCTTCCAGTTTATTGAAGGAGAATCCCTTCTGATTATGCTGGACATGGCGGGTATCTGCGGTTCCAGCGGTTCTGCCTGTACGTCCGGATCCCTGGATCCGTCCCACGTACTGTTAGCCATTGGACTTCCTCACGAAATTGCCCATGGTTCCTTAAGACTGACGCTGTCAGAGGAAAATACGATGGAAGAAATGGATTATGTTGTTGAAAAAATCAAGGAGATTGTAGCCCGTCTTCGGGAAATGTCTCCGCTTTACGAAGATTTTATCAGAAAATCTGCAAAATAGACTATATCGACAATAAAAGGAGAATAAAAGTTATGTATACAGAAAAAGTAATGGATCATTTTCAGAATCCGAGAAATGTAGGGGAACTGGAGAACCCAAGCGGCATGGGAACTGTAGGCAACGCCAAATGCGGCGACATTATGAGAATGTATCTGGATATCGACGATAACCAGATTATCCAGGATGTAAAATTTAAAACCTTCGGCTGCGGCGCTGCAGTGGCTACCAGCAGTATGGCTACGGAACTGGTAAAAGGAAAAACCATCCAGGAAGCGATGGAAGTTACGAACAAAGCGGTCTGCGAGGCACTTGACGGACTGCCTCCGGTTAAGGTACACTGTTCTTTGCTGGCAGAGGAAGCAATTCATGCGGCTTTATGGGATTATGCTGAGAAAAAAGGCATTACCATCGAGGGATTAAAAAAGCCGAAGAGCGACATCAGCGAGCATGAAGAGGAAGAAGAATATTAAGAGCTGTCTGCACGAAAAAAGCGTGGATTGTGCTTACAGCCCTGACTGAAAGGCAGAGAGAATGAAGAGAGAGAAAGTCGTAGTAGGATTGTCCGGAGGAGTGGATTCCTCTGTGGCAGCCCTGCTGTTAAAAGAACAGGGATATGACGTCATCGGGGTTACCATGAAGACCTGGGACGGCGCGGAAAGCATAATCGAAGACGCGAAACGGGTGGCAGATTTTTTGTCCATTCCCTATCATGTAATTGATTTTACAGAAGAATTTCACCGCCATGTGGTGGATTACTTTGCAGAAGAATATCTTCACGGCAGGACGCCCAACCCTTGCGTGGTGTGCAACCGGCACGTAAAATGGGAGGCGCTGTTAGACAGAAGCAGAGAGTTTGGAGCCGAACTTGTGGCAACGGGCCATTATGCCAGGGTAGAGAAGCTTCAAAACGGCAGGTATGCGCTGCGCTCGTCTGTGACTGCCGCAAAAGACCAGACCTATGCGCTGTATAACCTGACCCAGGATCAGCTGGCCAGAACGCTGATGCCGGTAGGATCTTTTGAAAAAGAGGAAATCCGGCGGATGGCCAGGGAAGCGGGGATTCCGGTGGCGGAAAAGCCGGACAGCCAGGAGATCTGCTTTATTCCGGATCAGGATTATGCCGGATTTATTGAACGGTATACAGGAAAACAGATTCAGCCAGGCAATTTTGTGGATTCGGACGGCCGGATTTTAGGACGGCATAAGGGAATTATCCATTATACGGTTGGACAGAGAAAAGGCTTGAACCTGGCTTTAGGGCATCCTGTTTTTGTAACAGAGATCCGGCCGGATACCAATGAAGTAGTAATTGGAACCAATGAAGACGTATTTACAAAATCCCTCCTGTGTAGTAAGCTTAACTGGATGGCAGCAGACGGATTCCATGGATCGGAACTCCGGATGCTGGCAAAAATACGATATGCCCATAAAGGGGCTATGTGTACGATTCGGGAAGCTGGAGAAGACCTGGCAGAGTGCGTATTTGACGAGCCGGTACGGGCTGTGACGCCAGGCCAGGCAGTAGTCTTTTACCAGGATGACTGGGTAGCAGGAGGAGGAATTATCCAATGAAACAAAGCAGGCTTGCGGCAGCAGCGCTGTCTATGGCAATTTTATTAAGCGGATGCAGTACTGGTTATGCATCAATGGAAGCGTCGGCGGGGAGTACAGAGAGAATAGAGAGAGAAACTCCGGCCGTCCAGACCAGCAGGAAGGAAACTCTGGTAAGCAAGGCAGCGGCCGAGAGCTACCAGCCGGCAGATGAAACCGTTTATGTGACAGGCGATCGGGTAAATTTACGCCGGCAGGGAAGCTCAGACAGTCCGGTAATCGGTCGGGTTAACAAAGGCACAGAGATGAAGCGGACGGGAACTGGCAGCCAGTGGAGCAGGGTAGAATACCAGGGCCAGGTCTGCTACATTTCCAGTCAGTACCTTTCGGGAAACAAACCGGCAGAGACAAAACCGACAGAACCGGCCGCTCAGGAAAATAACACTCAGGCAGCCGGACAGAACCAGGGAACTGTCAGCGAAGTACGGTTAAATCCGGACTGGCAGTACGCTGGATTTTCTAAGATTAATTCTGGGACAGCCATGCTTTACAAAGCAGAGGCTAACCGAAAAGGTCTTGTAGTGTGCGTCAATGCAGGCCATGGGACAAAAGGCGGAAGCAGCGTGAAAACCCAGTGTCATCCGGATGGAACTCCAAAAGTAACTGGAGGAACCACCCAGGCAGGAGCGACGACTGCTGCTGCAGTTTCCGGCGGCATGGAGTTTGCAGACGGTACTCCGGAAAGCAAAGTAACCCTTCAGCTTGCTTTAAAATTAAAGGAAAAGCTGTTAGCAGCCGGTTATGATGTGCTGATGATTCGGGAAAGCGACGACGTTCAGCTGGACAACATTGCCCGTACCGTTATTGCCAATCAGACCGCAGACTGCCACATTGCCCTTCATTGGGATTCCACGTCAAAAGACAAAGGAGCCTTTTATATGAGTGTTCCCAATGTGGCTTCTTACCGGAATATGGAGCCGGTAAAATCCCACTGGCAGCAGCACCATGCGTTGGGAGAAAGTCTGATTAGCGGCTTAAAGTCAGCAGGGGTCAAGATTTTTTCCGGCGGATCCATGGAAATGGATTTAACCCAGACTTCTTTTTCCACCATTCCTTCTATTGATATTGAACTGGGGGATAAGACTTCTGATCATTCAGGGGAAACGCTGGACAATCTGGCTTCAGGATTAGTAACCGGCGTCAATCAGTTTTTTGCACAGAGAACCAATTCATAAGAAAATCAGCAGGGGAATACGTGAAAGAAAAATTAGTTACCAATAAAAAAACTTACGGAGCTGTTCTTATCATAAGCCTTCTGGCGGCATTGCTGCTGGAAGGCTTTCTGGCAGTGGTATCCGTACACCATGGAAAAGGCCAGCCAGGCATCAATCTGTGGCCGGAACGGGTTGCTTCTGTCAGCGGCTACGAGGTGTCATACCAAAATGGAACCAGTGTGGTGGAAAAGACAGGCGGCGATCCGCAGATGTATTTTACAGAAACCGGTTATCCTTATGGACGGCTGTCCATTGCGTTTGCAGAACCAATAGAGGAGGACGTTCAGGCGCAGGTTTACAGCCTTGGGGCAGGAGAAGTTTATTATCAGACTGTTTTTATCCCAAAAGGAAGCAGCAGGGCAGACTTTGATCTGGTCTGTCGGGATTATGGACAGATGCGCCTAGATTTAGACGGCAGTTTTGTCCTGAAAACCATAGAGGCCAGTCCGGTGGTACCATGGAGAGAGATCAGCCTGAAACAGGTCTTAAAGCAATGGAACATGGGAATGTTTCTGTTTTTATGGCTGATAATGGTGGCAGTTACGTACAGCATAGCGGACTTTGCCATAAATTCCGGAAAAAACGGAGCAAAGAAAGGTTCCCGCATTGTTTCCCTGGATCTGCTCCGTACTCTGGCGGCTTATTTTGCCGTGGCCTGTCATGTCATAGGCCCGATGATTCAGGAAGCGGGGATGCATACGCCTGTATGGAAGCTGCTTTCAGCAGGGAATCTTCTTTTGCTGACCTGTAATCCGATATTTCTAATGATCAGCGGGGCTTTGCTTGTAAAGGACCGGCAGGAATCTCTGGCATCCTTTTATAAAAAACGGCTTGGAAAAATTGTGGTTCCGCTGGCCGTCTGCTATCTGTTTTACATGGCAGTGTTCTGGACAGGGAATTTGACAGGATTCCAGTGGATAAAACGGGCAGTCCAGGTAATGCTAACCGGATCCTCAGAGATTGCTCCCCATTTCTGGCTGATATACATCATGATTGGGATTTATATATGCGTGCCGCTTCTTCGAAAAACGGTGGGGAGGCTGGGAGAAACCGGAGGAAAACGATTGTTTCTGGTTATTGCGGCAGCGCTTTCTGCGGCAGCCTGGATGAAGAGCAAAGGATTTGGAGGCAGCCAGTGGCTGAACTGGATGCTATGGCTGGGGATTTTTGTATCCGGACATATTATCATACAACCCTATATGCGCAGATATGATGGCCTTTTTGGCCTGTTCGGATTTGCCATGGCAGCGGCGTCTTATCAGATTATGATGGTCAGAAGCGACTATTCAGGGATTATTTTTAACGGTTCTATTTTTATTGTAGGGATTTCGTGGGCGGTTTTTGTATTGGCGCTGCGGATGGAAAACATTCTGGGATGGGCGTCAGAATGGTTGTCTTTTCTTGGCAGACACAGTTTCTCTGTTCTCTTGATCCATTGGCTGGTGCTGTACCGGATTTTAATGCCTGGATACCTTCCAGGCCTGCTGTCCCATGGCGTCAGATTCCGGATTTTTGGAACATTTATTGCTGTCAGCGGTCTTTCCCTGTCAGCAGCTCTGATATTTGACAACTTGATTCAGGCAGGCTTTGAAAAATTAATAGATAAAATCAGAAAAAAATAAAAATTACACTACCCAAAACGTAAAATTTCGTGTATAATACTACAGGCAGCAGCAAAAGGAGACGTATCGAAGTGGTCGCAACGAGCTTGACTCGAAATCAAGTTGTCGGGTAACCGGCACGTGGGTTCGAATCCCACCGTCTCCGCGATAGGAAAACCCCTGCAGGTAAGCGAAAACCGCTTATCTGCAGGGGTTTTTGCGTACTTGCAGGAGAATGGCTATGCCCCTTTTTCAGAAAAAGAGGGGCAGGTGTATAAAACCAGAATATCGTCGGGACACAGGATGGTGTCTCCGTCGGGAATCAGTTCATGATACTGCCGCTGGATTAGCACAACCAGGGAATTTTTCCGGATGTCGGCTTCCTTTAGCTTCATTCCAGCCAGCCGGCTGCCAGGGGTTACTTCTACTTCGCTGAGTTCAACGTCGGCAGTGCCGTGATACCCTTTTGCTGCGACAATCAGGGAATTACCTGCTTTTAAACAGGTATCTCCACGAGGCATAATAGCTTTTTGATCCCGCAAAACGGCGGCAATCAGAATGCCTGGGGCAATGGAAACGTCCTGGATCTGACAGTTAATCCAGGGATGACCTGGGCTGATTTCCAGGCAGATAAACTGGACTCCGGTTTCTTCTGAATAATCGGTAAAGGTTTTTAATACGTTTTCTTTGCTGTCCAGCATATGGGTTTTGGAAGCAGCCAGGGGAAGAAGGCTTCCCTGGAGCAAAATGGACAGCAGGACGACGCAGAATACAATATGAAAGACGGTTTCCCTGCCATAATAAGGGGATACGGCAGCCATAATCGCAAATACAATGGAAGCGGCGCCTCTAAGACCTGCCCAGGAAATCAGAACTTTCTGGCGGAATGGGGCTTTAAATGGAGCCAATAAAAGAAATACAGCTGCCGGCCTTGCAAAAAAGGTTAAAAACAAGGCGGTCAGCAAAGCAGGGAGAAAATAGGTCCCCAGGCGGGAAGGGAAGACCAGGAGACCTAACAGGAAAAAGATCAGCATCTGCATCATTCCGTTTAAGGCATCAAAAAAGTTGACCAGTCCTTTTTTGTTGGGAATACTCTGGTTTCCAAGGAGAATTCCGGCCAGGTATGCGCTGAGATATCCATTTCCCCCAAGCAGAGAAGGGATGGCATAAGAGGCCAGGGCAATACCGGATAAAAAGACAGAATCCAGACCGTTTTCTCCAAAATGGACGCGTTTCATAATACTTCCGGCTATCCATGCCAACAGGCTTCCCGCTGCCAGCCCGATAAAGATCTGGGAAAAAACAGACCGGACAATCTGGGAAAGGGACACAGAACCGCCCATGGCAGAGAGCACAACAATGGTCAGCATATAGGCAAAGGGATCGTTGCTGCCGCTTTCGATTTCCAGCATGGAAGCCGTACCATATTTCAGATTGAGCCTCTGGGAACGGAGAATGGAAAATACAGAAGCGGCATCGGTAGAACCTAAAACGGCTCCAATCAGAAGTCCTTCCAGAAGAGGGAGGTTCAGAAAAAAGTAACAAAAAAATCCTGTAAGCCCTGCAGTAATCAATACGCCCAGAGTGCTTAAAAGGACCGACTGGACGGCTACAGGACGGGCAGCGCTCCACTTTGTTCCAAAGCCGCCATAAAACATAATGATAACCAAAGCCGCAGAACAAATCTGCTCTGCCAAATGGTAATCAGCAAATTCAATTTTAAAAATACCATCTGATCCAAACAGCATTCCCAGGGCAATAAAGATAAACAGGGTGGGAATACCCAGACGGCGGGACAGGCGGCTTCCAGCAATACAGGCAAAAATGGCAGAAGCGGTAAGAAGCAACAGAAAATTCATAAGGGTCCTCCTTGAACAGACAGGGCCGACAGTAACCACTCTAGTATAGCATAGGAATCGGTAAAAAAAGTAAAGATTGCGTTAAAATAAAAGAGGTAAAGCAGGACAGTCCGCATTACCTCTTTTGATAAAATCTGAGGATGAAACAGGTTTTACAGGTGCAGAAGCTGGATCAGCAAAAACCAGGCCAGCCCGTAATAGGAAACAACGGCAACTAAATCGTTGATTGTGGTAATCAGAGGGCCGGAAGCAACAGCCGGATCAATCCGGAGCTTTTTGAAAATAAGGGGAACAATAGTTCCGGAAAGGCTGGATAAAAGCATGGCGGCCAACAAAGCGGATCCGGTACAGAAGGATACAGAAAAAGACAGTAAAGGAGCCTGGCCTTTTAATACCATTAAATACAATCCGATGAATAAAAAGGACAGGATACCTAAAATTAGTCCGTTTGCCAGCCCGACGCGGGCTTCTTTTCCAATGAGGCGGGCCTGCTGCTTTCCGCTGACATTTTCATCCATGAGCACACGGATGGTAACCGCAAGAGACTGGGTGCCGACATTGCCGGCCATGTCCAGAACCAGGGACTGAAACGCGATAATAAGCGGGAGGCTGGCAATAACGCCTTCAAAAATACCTACTACGCTGGATACGATGAGCCCCAGCCCAAGCAGGATAACCAGCCAGGGAAGCCGTTTTTTGATGCTCTGCCTCAACGGTTCATTTAAATCCTCTTCCGAAGACAGACCGGCCAGCTTGGCATAGTCGTCGCCCATTTCTTCATCAACAAGTTCCGTAATATCCTGGGAAATGAGCACGCCCTGAAGCTTGTTGTCTGAATCCAGAACCGGTATGGAGTCCTCCGAGTAACCCACAATGCGGCTGATACAATCTTCGATCTGTTCGTTTGCATATACATAAGGATAAGAAGTCATCGTAATAGAACTAAGATTCGTATCTTTACGGGCAATAATCAGATCCTTTAAATGAATAGCGCCCAGATAGGTTCCGCAGCTGTCAATGACATAAAGGGTTGAAATATTGTCGTGATCGGCCGCCTGCTGGATCAGTTCGCTCATAGCCTGGGAAATACTGGTATCCTCCTGGAAAGCAACGTAATTTGTACTCATTTTGCTTCCGATTTCTTCTTCATCAAAGGAATTGAGGAGGGAAATTTCCCTTCTGGTATCCTCATCGATTAAATCCAGAAGCGTGCTGCGTTCTGATTTTTCCAATTGTTCCAGATAATCGGCTGCAGAGGTAATTTCCAGCTGCTGGAGTACCGGAATCCGCTGCCGGATACTAAGCTCATTGAGATAGAGGTTCCGGTTATCGGAATATTCCAGCACATTGGCGGCCGTTTCCGTATCTAAAAGATGATAGAGCCGTCTGCGTTCTTCTTTATTTAATAAATCCAGGGCAGCGGCAATATCATTTTCGTGGTAATCCGACAGTTGTTCCTGCTTTGCCCTGGGAGCCAGATTGCTGCGGACAATCCTGGCAATCTCTGTCTTATAGTCTGGATGCAGAGCCAATACGGCGTTTTCGTTAAACAGTTCGTTATTTCTTTTCATGTCTGTTCCTCCTATTCATTCTGGTTGTGGAATTTCAGACAGACGGGCAAATGCAGGAAAAGGGCATAAAAATACCACTGCCGGTTTCCTGCACAGGGACCGCGCTTGTCTGATGATGCAGCGCAGCGTTCGAAACAGACAGTGGTTTTCAGATAAAATCAAAAGCGGGAATCAAAAAATGAACGGTCTGCAGCCGTACATGATCGGACCCCATAGGAAAACCCTGCTGTTACTTCGACTACAACTACTGCCGTCCATACTTTCACCTCACTTTATTAAAACATGATTAAAAGAATGCCTGATGTCTCAAGCCTGCTTATTATAACATACAACAAAAGGCGGAGCAAGAAAAAATCAACAAAAAGCTGGAATTTTATGCAGGTTTGTGCTACCATAAAAACATGAAAAAAAATTACATGAAAAAGGGAGTGTATGAAATGAGTAATCGGAGCGTTATGGATATTATCTGCGCATCTTATGAGCAGTTTTTTGAAGCAGAGAAGAAGATTGCAGACTACATTTTAAATAATAAAAAAGAAGCAGTGGAGATGACGGTTGCAGAACTGGCAAAAGCCAGCAAAACCAGCGATGCTACGGTTTCCCGTTTCTGCCGGCGCTGCGGATTTAAAGGGTATCAGAACCTGAAGATGGCGTTAGCAAAAGAAATTATGGAAGAAGAGCGGGATAGTCTCCAGGTGTCCAATGAGATTGACCGAGGGAACCTTCCACAGGCCCTGCAGAACATTTTAGCTAATAAAATGGCGGAAATGACCGGAACCATTGGGATGCTGGAACCGGATAATTTAGAGACGATTTTAAAAATTCTGGAAAGCGCCCGCACCATCCAGTTTGCAGCAGTCGGAAATACCATACCGGTAGCGATGGACGGCGCGTTTAAGTTCAACCAGTTGGGAATCAGCGCATCCTGCAGTTCGATCTGGGAGGCGCAGATGGCCTATACGTATAATCTGGGGCCTCAGGACGTCGTACTGATTATTTCCAATTCCGGTATGTCAAGACGGCTTCTGACACTGGCGGAAGGAGCTCATGAAAATGGAGCCAGAGTCATTGTGATTACCAACAACGCATCCTCGCCGTTAGCATTAACCAGCGACTACCGGATCATTACGGCTACCAGGGAAAAACTTCTGACCGGCGAGTTCTGGTTTTCCAGGATTCCTGCCATGTTAGTAATTGAAACCCTGTATCTTCTGCTGTTTGTAAGTAAAAAGAATGCACCGGCCCATATCCGGCGTCACGAAAATGCCATCCGCCCAGATAAACAAGTGTAAGAAATAAAATTTCTTTTAAAAATATATTGACGAAACAAAACAATCGTGCTATGATTAAGGCAGATGAAGAAAATAAATTTCATAAAACGTGAAAGGGATGATAGGAGTGATTTACACAGTAACCTTTAATCCGGCGTTGGATTATGTGGTAAGAGTAAAGGACTTTACTGCAGGAACTGTGAACCGCACTTATAGTGAACAGATTTTTTACGGCGGAAAAGGAATTAACGTAGCTGGAATTTTGGCAAATCTGGGACTGGAAACTACGGCGTTGGGATTTATAGCAGGATTTACCGGAGATGAAATTGAGCGCGGTGTCAAAAAAATGGGATTTTCTTCAGATTTTATTCGGGTAAAAGAAGGAATGTCGCGTATTAATGTGAAGTTAAAGTCCAATGAAGAAAGCGAAATTAACGGTATGGGGCCGGTCATTACTCAGGAAGATACAGAGAAGTTGTTTTTAAAACTAGATCAATTGCAAAAAGGCGACGTACTGGTGCTTTCCGGCAGTATTCCGTCTTCTATGGATGAACGGATTTATGAGAAGATTATGGCCAGACTGGAGGAAAAAGCGATCCGGATAGTGGTGGATGCAGAAAAAGGACTTCTTTTAAATGTATTAAAGTATCATCCATTTCTGATAAAACCCAATAATCACGAACTGGGAGATATGTTTGGCGTAACGCTTCATAGTGAAAAAGAAATCGAAGAATATGCAAAACGCCTTCAGGACATGGGGGCCAGAAACGTCCTGGTTTCTATGGCAGGTGACGGAGCTCTCTTGGTAACGGAGGACAAAACGGTATATCAGCAGGGCGTTGCCAGGGGAACTGTAAAAAATTCAGTAGGCGCCGGAGATTCCATGGTAGCTGGATTTTTGGCCGGTTATCTGAATACCGGAGACTATGAATATGCATTAAAGCTGGGAACTGCAGCAGGCGGAGCCACTGCTTTTTCCGAAGGTTTGGGAACCAGAGAAGAGATTATGAAACTATATAATACGCTGTAGTTCAAAACAGGAGGGAAAGTATGAGGATTACAGAACTATTAAAAAAGGAAAGTATTGAACTGGGGGTAACCCTGGCGTCGAAGGAAGCGGCGATTGATAAATTGACCGGACTGATGGAAGCAGGCGGAAGGCTGAAGGATCGGGCTGGATATAAAGAAGGAATCCTGGCCAGGGAAGCCCAGGGAAGTACCGCAGTCGGAGAAGGGATTGCCATTCCCCACGCTAAGGTAGAGGCGGTAAAAGAACCAGGCCTTGCAGCCGTTACTGTACCGGAAGGCGTAGATTATGAGGCGTTTGACGGTTCTTTAGCCAAGCTGATTTTTATGATTGCAGCTCCGGCAGAAGGAGCAGACGTTCATCTGGAAGCGCTGGCCAGACTTTCTACCCTGCTGATGACGCCTGGATTTAAAGACAATCTGCTGTCAGCAGCCAGCAAGGAAGAGTTTCTGGCGGTAATTGACGCGGCAGAAACCGAAAAATTCGGAGAAAAAGAACCTTCCGAAACCCTGGAGAAAGCAGAGCAGGAAGAGACGGCAAAAAAAGCTGGAACTTATCAGATTCTTGCAGTTACCGCCTGTCCTACCGGAATTGCCCATACCTATATGGCGGCAGAAAATTTAGAGTCTACCGCGAAAAAGATGGGAATCTCTTTAAAAGCGGAGACCGATGGATCCGGCGGCGCCCAGAACGTGCTGACAAAAGAAGAGATTGAACAGGCCCAGGCTATTATCGTAGCGGCTGACCGTGAAATTGAGATGGCAAGATTTGATGGAAAACCAGTGATTCAGGTTCCGGTTTCAGACGGAATCCATAAGGCGGAAGAACTGATTCAAAAGGCGGTATCCGGACAAGCGCCGATTTACCATCATGCAGGCGGCGCAGACAGCAGTTCAGTAAAAGGAAGCGCATCCGACAGCGTGGGAAGACGGATTTACAAGCATCTGATGAACGGCGTGTCTCATATGCTTCCGTTTGTTATCGGCGGCGGAATTTTAATCGCATTGGCATTTTTATTTGACGATTATGCCATTGACCCCTCTAACTTTGGTAAGAATACCCCTCTTGCCGCTTATTTGAAAACCATTGGTGAACAGGCCTTTGGCATGATGCTTCCCGTATTGTCCGGCTACATTGCAATGAGTATTGCGGATCGTCCTGGTCTGGCCGTTGGTTTCGTATCCGGTATGGTTGCCAAAATGGGCATGACGTTTGCGAATCCAGAAGGAGGAGCTGTAAACGCAGGATTTTTAGGCGCACTATTTGCAGGATTTGCAGCAGGCTACATTGTAGTAGGATTAAGAAAGCTGTTTTCCAGACTGCCAAAAGCATTAGAAGGCATTAAGCCGGTTCTGCTCTATCCGGTACTGGGCATCCTGCTTGGCGCAGTTCTTACTACCTTTATCAATCCATTTATGGGCATGATTAACGATGGACTGACCGGTTTCTTAAATGGAATGGGCGGTGCAAGCCGTGTGGTTCTGGGAATGATTGTAGGCGGAATGATGTCCATTGATATGGGCGGCCCATTTAACAAAGCAGCTTATGTATTCGGCACCGCACAGCTGGCAGAAGGAAACTTTGAAGTAATGGCATCTGTCATGGCAGGCGGCATGGTTCCTCCCATTGCCATTGCGCTGTGCACCACGCTGTTTAAACGCAAATTTACTAAGAAAGAATGCCAGTCCGGCCTTGTAAACTACATTATGGGACTTTCCTTTATTACAGAAGGAGCCATCCCATTTGCAGCATCGGATCCATTGAGAATTATTCCTTCCTGCGCTGTCGGCGCAGCGGTTGCAGGCGGTTTGTCCATGTTCTTTGGCTGTACCTTAAGAGCGCCTCATGGCGGGATCTTTGTACTTCCTACGATCGGAAACCCATTGGGTTATCTGGCAGCCATTGTAATCGGATCCGCAGTGGGCTGTTTGATTTTAAGCCTGTTAAAGAAAAATTTAGACGAAGCAGAGAGATAAGAGACAAATTTCAACCATTGCAAGATCTATCCCCCACAAAGAAAACCGCTGGAATCCAGTTAAAAAACTGGCTGTTCCAGCGGTTTTCGCAGTTATAAATTAAGTATGACTCCGCTCGTTTTTCTCTAATTTTTTCAGGGCAATACAGAAAAATAACAGTCCGGCACAGGGGACAATATTAGAAGCCATGCCGGCTTTGATTCCGCCGTATTCGGAGATGATTCCGATTAACCAGGGCATGATAATGGCTCCGCTGCTGGCGGCAGGAAGCATGACGCCCATACTGGTCACGCTGGTCATCCGTCCGGCGCTTGCGACTGCGGTAGGATTTAAGCCTGCCATGGAAAAAGCAAAGGCAAACAGCAGCAGAATAGCCGAAATCTGGGTATGGGCGGCCATCAGCCCAATATAAAAGATAATGCATCCAATGGACATTTTAATCATGGAAGACGGGGCATTTTTGATTGGAAAGACAAATGCAATCAGCATTCGGGCAATTAAAGTGGCCGTCCACATGACGGTTACCGTATAGGTGCTTAAAACGCCGGATAAAATATTGCTTCCCTTAAAATAAGTAACCATCCATCCGGTAACGCTGGTTTCCGCTGCATTCTGGCAGAACAAAAGTCCGGTTAAGAGCCAGAATTTCCAGCTTTTTAAAAAGCTCCAGTCTACGGAACCCTCTTTTTGCTGGGAACGGGTGCGCAGAGATACGGATGCAAAAGAGAACCATAAAAGAAGGCCGCAGGCCGCAAGGACAAACATGGGGGCACGGCTGTTAAACTTGGCGGCTGCTCCGATGAAAAACGGGCATAAAAGAGCGCCTAAGGCATAGCAGCTGTGCATCAGATTCATTCCTTTTGTACCGTCTTCAGAATTGTCGCGGACCAGAATGGTACAGATGTTGATGGTGCTTCCTTTGGCTACGCCTACAATGAAAAATGCCAGCATGAAGATTGCCATCAGAGAGGAAAGCCCCATGAGAAGGTATCCGGCAAAATATCCGATAGTCAGGAGTAAGACCGTCTTTTTCAGACCGATTTTAGCAGGTAAAATGCCGGCAGCAAAGCCGGCAATCAGATTGCCGATACTCATCAGCGACAAAAGCGTTCCGGTCATTCCATAATCGAATCCGTACAGCTCCTGTAAGAGACTTACCACAACGCCGCTGCTGATGGCGCAGATTCCGCTGAGAAAAAAGGCAAAATAACCGGTATTTCTTTGCTTTTCAGATTGTGATTGTGTGTTCATTTCCATACGTACATCCCCTATAATTTTAATAAAAATCAAACTTCTACGATTATATACGAAATAGAAAAAAATGAACAGCCTTTTCGCGGGACTTTTCTTAGGATTCCATGTATTTTCTTGTACAGAAGGAAAAAAGGTGCTATAGTAAGCATCAACAGAACGACGAGGAGGAGAGATTATGTACAAATGCTGTATATTTGATTTAGATGGGACGCTGTTAAATACTATAAAAGCGCTTCAAAAGGCTACCAATCTGACCATGGAACGGTTTGGCCTTGGACCTCTTTCCGAAGAACAGATTCAGTCGATTGTAGGAGACGGTTATAAAATGCAGATGGAGCGGGCGCTAAAGCTGTGCGGCGATAAGGACCTGATACACTATGAAGAAGCGCTGCCGGCTTATATGGAGATTTTTGGGAAACACTGTATGTACCAGGTAGCGCCATACGATGGGATTTTACAGCTTTTGCAGGCAATCAAAGAACGCCGCATGAAAGCGGCCGTCTTTTCCAATAAGCCTCATGCCCAGACCGTTGAAAACATTACTGGAATTTTTGGCAGCGGGATGTTTGATCTGGTAAGAGGCCAGCAGGAAGGAGTGCCGAAAAAGCCGGATCCGGCAGGAGTTTATCTTATTATGAAAGAACTGGGGGTAACTTCAGGAGAATGCCTGTATTTTGGGGATAC
The DNA here is from genome assembly GCA_900542035.1 of uncultured Clostridium sp. Lineage (GTDB taxonomy): Bacteria > Bacillota > Clostridia > Lachnospirales > Lachnospiraceae > UMGS1370. The sequence goes on along the minus strand of UQMJ01000002.1, from coordinate 34,590 downwards.
TGGCACCGATATGCAGACTGGAAAAAATGCCGGCCTGGATACGGCAGGTGTGCTGTGGGGATTCCGGAAGAGAGAAGAACTGGAGCGTTTTTCTCCCAAATATCTGATAGAAACTCCCCAGGAAGCCATCGCATTCCTGGATAGAAACTAAAGGAAATTTCTTTATTATTGCTATCCACAATGTTTGGGAGTATAATAAGAAACAGTGCCTTTCGGGAAAGCGGCGCGTATAGATGGAGAGGAATATGGAAAAGAAAATGTTGCCCAGACGCCAGTTGTCCCAGACACAGTTTATTGCATATGGGTTTTTGGTTATGATTTTAATCGGAACGCTGCTTTTGATGCTGCCGATTGCCAGCCGATCCGGAGAAAGCCAGGGATTTCTGGATTGTCTGTTTACTGCCACCAGCGCGTCCTGCGTAACAGGCCTGGTTATTGCAGATACCTGGAGTAACTGGACGGTATTTGGCCAGCTGGTAATTTTAACCATGATTCAGATTGGCGGCCTGGGATTTATTACAATCGGCGTTTTTATTTCAATTATATTAAGAAGAAAAATCGGTTTAAAAGAGCGGGGGCTGATGCAGGAAAGTGTCAATACCCTTCAGCTCAGCGGAGTCGTGAAGCTGGCCAGGAAGATTATTCTGGGTACGGCCCTGATTGAAGGAACCGGAGCAGTCCTGCTTTCGATCCGGTTTGTACCGCGTTTTGGTCTGGTAAAGGGAATTTATTACGGTATTTTCCATTCCATTTCTGCGTTCTGCAACGCCGGATTTGATTTGTTAGGATGCGACACGCCTTATATGTCCCTGACGGGATACAGCGCCGACTGGCTGGTCAATCTTGTGATTATGTCTCTGATTGTCATTGGCGGCCTGGGCTTTATCGTCTGGGATGATTTGAGCCGGAAGGGCCTTCATTTTAAGTCTTATATGCTTCACACCAAGATTGTCCTGCTGACTACACTTGCGCTGATTTTTGGCGGCGCGCTTCTGATTGGAATTTCAGAACGGGACAATCTGATGGCAGATATGGGATGGGGAGAACGGATTCTGACTTCCCTGTTTGCGTCGGTAACGGCAAGAACCGCCGGATTTAATACCATTGATATTGCGTCCATGCGTCCGGCCAGCAAGCTTTTGACGATTTTCCTGATGTATATCGGAGGAAGTCCTGGATCAACAGCAGGAGGCGTCAAGACGACAACGCTGATTGTACTTTTGCTGTATCTTGGCTCTACGATCAGATGGACCCATGGAGTTAATATTTTTGGCCGCAGATTAGAAGAAGATTCCATTATGAGGGCAAGCTGCATCTGTACCATTAACCTGTGTCTGGCATTGACTGTGGCTACCATTATTTTGATGATGCAGAATCTGGATGCGATGGACGTCCTGCTGGAGACATTTTCCGCCATTGGAACGGTAGGAATGTCTTCCGGAATTACCAGGGAATTAAATGCATTTTCGCGGATTATGGTAATTTTATTAATGTACTGCGGACGAATCGGAAGTTTGTCATTTGCTCTTACTTTTACACAGAATATGAAACTGGCAAAAGTACGTCTGCCGGAAGAAAAGATTACCATAGGGTAACAGGAGGAAAACATGAAATCAATTTTGATTATTGGAATGGGAAGATTTGGCAATCATCTGTGCCATCATCTGGCTGAGCTTGGCAATCAGATTATGATTGTGGATCAGGAAGAAGAGCGTCTGGAAGCCATGCTTCCATATGTAACCAGCGCCAAAATCGGCGACTGTACCAATGAGTCGGTGTTAAGAAGCCTGGGAATTTCCAATTTTGACATCTGTTTTATCTGTATTGGAACCAATTTCCAGAGCAGTCTGGAGATTACCAGCATGGTAAAAGAATTAGGCGCCAAGTGGGTGGTCAGCAAAGCCACCAGGGATATTCACGCCAAGTTCCTGTTAAGAAACGGCGCAGACGAAGTGGTATATCCGGACAGGGATCTGGCAGAAAAAATTGCCGTCCGCTACAGTGCTAACCACGTATTTGACTATATTGAACTGACCGATGAGTTTTCGATTTATGAGATTCCGCCGCTGCGCCAGTGGGTAGGAAAAAGCATTCGGGAATTAAGCATCCGGAACCGCTATAACATTCATATACTGGCGACAAAGGAGAATGGCGAAGCAAAGATGATGCCAGGGGCAGATTATGTGATCCAGGCAAACGAGCATCTGATGATTATCGGCCGCAAGGCTGATGTAGATAAAATTTTAGATAAGATGTAGAAAGACAGGAGGAAATCAGACGATGACAAAGATTGATATTATTTCCGGCTTTTTAGGAGCAGGAAAGACAACATTTATTAAAAAGCTGTTAGAGGAAGCCATTGCAGGCGAGCAGGTGGTGCTGATTGAAAACGAATTTGGCGAGATTGGCATTGACGGAGGATTTTTAAAGGATTCCGGCATTGAAATCAGGGAAATGAATTCCGGATGCATCTGCTGCTCTCTGGTAGGAGATTTCGGCGCTTCCCTGGCAGAAGTATTAAAGACTTATAAGCCGGATCGGGTTATTATCGAGCCGTCCGGTGTAGGCAAGCTGTCTGATGTTATGAAGGCTGTCCGCGACGTATCTTCTGATATGGACGTAGTATTAAACAGCGCCGTTACGATTGTAGATGCAGCAAAATGCAAAATGTATATGAAGAATTTCGGCGAGTTCTTCAACAACCAGATTGAAAATGCCGGAACCATAGTTCTCAGCCGTACCGACGTAGCGGATGAGAAGAAGGTAGAACTGGCTGCAGAGATGATTCGGGAGCACAATGCCGCTGCGTCTATTGTGACTACGCCTTGCGCCCAGCTGACCGGAGCCCAGTTGTTAGAGATTATTGAAAAGCCGGATACCATGATGGAGGACTTATTAAAAGAAGTAGAAGCCCATCGCCATGACCACGATCAGGACCATCACCATGATCATGACGAAGACTGCACCTGCGGCTGCCATGACCATGATCATCATCACGATCATGAGCACCACCACGATCATGAGCACCATCACGACCATGAGCACCACCACGATCACGAGCACCATCACGACCATGGAGAGGGATGCACCTGCGGCTGCCACGACCACGATCATCACCATGCAGATGAAGTATTTTCCAGCTGGGGGATGGAGACGGCAGCTCCGATTACCAGAGAAAAGCTGGAAGCAATTCTGGAAGATTTGTCAGAAACAACCGCTTACGGCGATGTATTGAGAGCTAAGGGAATGCTTCCTACAGAAAAGGCAGGAGAGTGGCTGTATTTTGACCTGGTTCCGGAAGAGTACGAAATACGGGAAGGAAATCCGGAATATACCGGTAAAGTATGCGTTATCGGCGCAAGACTGAAGGAAGAGGAATTAAGCAGGGCCTTTGGAAAGAGCCAGGCAGAGTAAACGCGGGAGCAGAGACAGATGGAAAAAATGATTGAAGACGAAGTAATGCCGTTGTTTCTGATCAACGGCTTTCTGGAGGCGGGGAAAACCCAGTTTCTCCAGTTTACCATGCAGCAGGAATATTTTCAGGCAGAAGGCCGCACTCTTTTGATTGTCTGCGAAGAGGGCGATACAGAATTTGATGAAAAAGTGTTGAAAAACAGCCGCACCGATGTGGTATATGTGGAAGACCAGTCCCAGCTTACGCCAGAGTTTCTGACGGATTTGGAGCTGATGCACAATCCGGAGAGAGTTCTGATGGAGTGGAACGGTATGTGGAATCAGGATGAGCTGCGCCTTCCAAAAGACTGGCAGATCTATCAGCAGATTACCATTATTGACGGTTCTACCTTTGATTTATACGTAGCAAATATGAAGCCGCTTTTAGGGGCTATGGTCCGAGGCAGCGAGCTGATTATTATGAACCGCTGCGACGGCATTTCTGACGATAAGCTGACCAGCTACCGGAGAGGACTAAGAGCCATGAGCCGGAACAGCGAGATTGTCCTGGAAGATGAAAATGGGGAAATCCCGCAGGATATGCTGGAAGAAGATCTGCCGTATGACCTGCAGGCGCCGGTTATTACGGTAAAGCCGGAAGATTACGGAACCTGGTATATTGACTGTATGGACAATACCGAACGCTATGAGGGAAAGACAGTGGAATTTACCGCAATGGTATTAAAGTCTGAAAATTTCCCTAAAAACTATTTTGTGCCAGGACGTATGGCCATGACCTGCTGCGAAGCGGATATGACATTTTTAGGATTTATCTGCAAGGCCAGGGAAGCCAGATTGTTGGAAACCCGCCAGTGGGTTCATGTGAAAGCCAAAATTGCCAAAGAATACTGGCAGGATTACGGCGGAGAAGGCCCTGTGCTTTACGCAGAGTCCGTAGAGCCGGCAGAAGAAATTAAAGACGTGGTACAGTTTTAATACTAGCCGCAGAGCAAACAGAGTATGGCAGAGAAAGCCGTCTGAATTGTTCTGCGGTATTTTTTTACTTAAATTTGACGAAATGCTGATATTGGATTTTACGAAGGAACAGTATACTCGGTACTGTACTCAAGAAGAGTTGCAATCATGTTTGAAAATCAGAAAAGAGGAAGATATTATGAGAAAATTATCAGCAGTTATGTTAGCAGGAGTAATGGCAGCAAGCCTTGCAGCTTGCGGAAACAGTGAGACAGAAACAACAGCAGCGCCGTCTGAGACAGCAGCTTCCACCCAGGCAGAAAGTGCAGAAACAACAACGGCAGGCCAGTCTGAGACAGAAACAGAGGAACAGGCAGCTGATTTAAGCGGTTCTGTCAGCATGGTAGGTTCCACTTCCATGGAAAAGTTTGCCAACTCTTTAAGCGAAGCATTTATGGAAAAATATCCGGACGTAACGGTAACTGCTGAATTTACAGGATCCAGCGCCGGCGTCGAGGCCGTTTCAGGCGGTACTGCAGATATCGGAAATGCTTCCAGAAATTTAAAGGAAGAGGAACTTGCAGACGGAATTGCAGAAAACATTGTAGCTATCGACGGAATTGCAGTTGTTGTGGACAACAGCAATACCGTAGAAGATTTAACAAAGGATCAGCTGTCCCAGATTTATAAAGGCGAAATTACCAACTGGAGCGAGGTGGGCGGCTCAGATGCCCCTGTCGTAGTAGTGGGCCGTGAGGCTGGTTCTGGTACCAGAAGCGCATTCGAAGAGCTGCTGGAACTGGAAGAACAGTGTAAATATGCAAATGAGCTGGACAGCACAGGTGCAGTTATGGCAAAGGTAGCCGCTACTCCAGGCGCAATTGGATACGTATCTTTAGACGTTCTGGATGACACAGTAAAGGCTGTAAAGTTAGACGGAGCAGAGCCGACTGAGGAAAATATTAAGGCAGGAAGCTATTTCTTAAGCCGTCCTTTCGTAATGGCAACCAAGGGAGAGATTGCAGAACAGAACGATTTGGTAAAAGCGTTATTTGATTACATCTATTCTCCGGAAGGAGATGAACTCGTTAAGTCTGTAGGCCTGATTACCGTAGACAGATAAAGGCTTCGGACCAGTGCGTATGCGTTCGGTTTTCCCATGTGCCGGACGCATATTTTAATGGATAGCGTTTTGGACGAAAGGAGTTCCACCATGAATGAGAATGCAACCTCTATTTTATCTCATCACAGCAGCAAATCTGCAGTAGAGACTGCTGCGAAAGTGATTTTTACGATATGCGGTTTCTTTGCGATTTTAGCAGTTGCCTCTATTACGATTTATATGCTGGTAAGCGGAGCTCCTGCATTGTTTCAGGTAGGAATCAAAGAGCTGCTGTTTGGTACTTTGTGGCAGCCAGAAGCGGCAGAACCGAGTTTTGGAATTTTATATGTTATCTTGACCTCGATTATCGGAACTGCGCTGGCCGTTCTTCTGGGAATGCCAATCGGCGTACTGACAGCCGTATTTCTGGCAGAGGTTGCTCCGGAAAGACTGGCAAACATTGTGCGGCCTGCAGTAGAACTGCTGGCAGGAATTCCGTCGGTTATCTATGGCCTTTTAGGAATCCTGATTTTAAATCCCCTTATGTACAAGCTGGAGCTGTGGGTATTTAAGGGTTCTGAAACCCATCAGTTTACCGGAGGAGCCAACTTGATTTCCGCTGTGCTTGTACTGGCGCTGATGATTCTTCCAACGGTTATTAATATCAGCGAATCTGCCTTGCGGGCCGTTCCTTCCCACTTAAAAAGCGCTTCTCTGGCGCTGGGGGCAACAAAGATTCAGACAATTTTCCAGGTGGTAATTCCGGCGGCAAAATCCGGTATTATTACGGCCATTGTCCTGGGAACCGGACGGGCTATTGGAGAAGCGATGGCGATCAGCCTGGTATCCGGAAGTTCTGTAAACGTTCCCCTTCCGTTTAATTCGGTTCGTTTCCTGACCACAGCCATTGTTTCAGAAATGGGATATGCGGCAGGACTTCACAGACAGGTTTTGTTTACCATTGGGTTGGTATTGTTTGCATTTATTATGATAATTAACATCAGCCTGACCAGGATTTTGAAAAAGGGGGATAAGAAACATGAGAGGTAACGCAGCTGTTTTAGATCAGAACTGTTATGTAGAAACAAGCAGTATCTGCCGGAAAAATTTCCGGATGTCAGACACGGTTCTGACCGGATTGATTTATCTTTGCGCCGGAGTGTCCATGATGATTCTCATAGGCATTATGGGGTATGTATTTGTAAGAGGAATTCCAAATATCAGCTGGTCTTTTTTGACTACCGTTACCAGTACCAGAAAAGGAACGTTCGGAATCCTGGGAAATATTGTAAATACACTCTATATTGTAGTGCTGACGTTGCTGATTGCCACTCCAATCGGAGTAGGGGCAGCCATTTATTTGAATGAATATGCAAGGCCAGGCAAGCTGGTAAGAGCCATTGAATTTACCACAGAAACGCTTTCCGGAATCCCTTCCATTATCTTCGGATTGTTTGGAATGGTATTTTTTGGAACCGCGTTAAAACTGAAATATTCGATTTTAACTGGCGCTTTGACGCTGACCTTGATGATTCTTCCCATCATTACCCGAACTACTCAGGAAGCTTTAAAGACAGTGCCGGACAGCTACCGTACCGGCGCTCTGGGAATCGGGGCAACAAAGTGGTACATGATCCGCACGATTCTGCTGCCAAGCGCCATGCCTGGCATCCTGACTGGCGTGATTCTGGCAATCGGACGAATTGTAGGAGAATCGGCAGCTCTTTTGTTTACTGCGGGAAGCGGTTATTATCTGCCGAAAGACTGGTTTTCTAAAATTTTTGAATCTGGAGGAACGCTGACGATTCAGCTCTATCTGTTTATGCAGAAGGCAAAATATAATGAGGCTTTCGGCGTGGCAGTGGTGCTTTTAGTCATCGTCCTGGGAATCAATGCACTGGCAAAATACTTATCCCACAGATTTAATGTGGAAACAAAAGCATAGCGAGGGAAAAAACGTGGAAACAAATGTAAAAATAGCAACCAGACACCTGGACTTGTATTATGGGGAAAATCATGCGTTAAAAGATATCAGCCTGGATCTGCATGAAAGACAGATTACCGCATTTATCGGCCCTTCCGGCTGCGGAAAATCTACGTATTTAAAAACGTTAAACCGGATGAACGATCTGGTTCCCAATGTGAAAATAACGGGAGAAGTGCTTCTGGACGGAGAAAATATTTATGGCCCCCAGGTAGATACCACGCTGCTTAGAAAGAAAATCGGCATGGTATTCCAGCAGCCCAATCCGTTTCCCATGAGTATTTATGATAATATTGCCTATGGCCCGAGAATTCATGGAATTAAAAATAAAGAAAAGCTGGACGAAATTGTAGAAAACAGCCTGAAAGGGGCGGCGCTCTGGGATGAGGTACACGACCGTCTGAAAAAGTCGGCCTTGGGGTTATCCGGCGGTCAGCAGCAGAGGCTTTGCATTGCAAGAGCGCTTGCCGTCGAACCGGAAGTCCTTTTGATGGATGAACCGACTTCTGCCCTGGATCCGATTTCTACATTGAAAATCGAAGAACTGGCAGGCGAATTAAAGAAAAAGTACACCATTATTATGGTTACCCATAATATGCAGCAGGCAGTTCGGGTATCCGATAAAACGGCGTTTTTCCTGTTGGGCGAAATAGTAGAATACGGCGATACAGACGTTCTGTTTTCATCTCCCCAGGATCGCAGAACTGAGGATTATATCACAGGGAGGTTTGGCTGATATGCGTACCGAATTTGACAAACAGTTAAAGAAGCTGCATGGAGACCTGCTGGAAATGGGAACGCTCTGTGAAGATGCTATTACCATGACTGCGCAGATGCTGGATGGACGGGAAGGCCTGACGGCAAAAATCAGCGCTGCTGAAATGGAAATCGATCACAAACAGCGGGAAGTAGAAAGCCGCTGCCGCCAGATTCTGCTGCGCCAGCAGCCGGTTGCCTGCGATTTGCGCGTGATTTCCACAGCTCTTAAAATCGTGCCGGATATGGAACGAATCGGCGATCAGGCGGTGGATATTTCAGAGCTGATGCCAAGTATCGCAGGGTTTGAATTTGCCGGCAGAGTCCATATCAAGGAGATGGCAGGAGCTACGGTAAAAATGGTAACAGAAAGCGTGCAGGCATTTGTGGACTCCGATGAAATGCTGGCAGAAAAAGTCATTGCCAGCGATGATCTGGTGGATCAACTGTTTGATAAAGTAAAAGAAGAGCTGGTAGAGCTGATCTGCCAGAAGAGTATTGATGTGGTAATTGCCCTGGATCTTCTGATGACTGCTAAATATTTTGAGCGGATTGGCGACCACGCAGTCAATATCGCAGAAAATGTGCGGGATTTTGCAGCGGAGTAGGACGTTCCTCAAAAAGCAGAGATCATACCACGTAAATCTGCGTGGATAAACTCTCTGCTTTTTCTAGCTTTAATTCCACTCTACAGGGGTTGGTCTTGAAGAATCGAAGACGTCTTCTGCGTGGAACAAATCGTCTAACTTTCGTTTGCTGGTGTCCCCGCCTGCTTCAATGTCTTTCCACATCCGGTAGCCGTCCAGGTTGCGGCGGCCCTGACGGATATGATCGGTACCGAACTGAACCCAGTACTGGCTGGAATCGACATTGCAGAAATAACGGAATCCCAGGGAATGAAGATACTGGAAGCGGGCATTGTCGCTGCTGTAAGGATGCCAGTCGCCAACATCGCTTCCAAATGGAAACAGGATAATATCCGTAGGACCAATGAGGCTTTCGACACGGGCTTTCCATTTGTCAGAATCTGCCTGAAAATCTTCGAAGGAAATGGTTCCCAGATTGCGGTGTCCCCAGCTGTGGGAAGCCAGTTCCCAGCCATTGTCACGGAGACATTGGGCGACTTCGGCAGCGGCCTGACGATCTGCCTCAAAGTTTGGATTGGTTTCCCGATAGGCCTCGTCAGTCCGATACCCCAGAATGCCATTGTAACCGGTAAAGGCGATAACCGCTCTGGCACCTTTATAGGAAAAATCTGGGTGTTCCTGGATAAAATCTTCTAAAATCGGAATCAAATCATAGGAACCGACGGAAACAGTGCCGTCATCCAATTTCATTTCACAGGTAGGTTTGCCGTCTTCTCCAATGATAATCCGGCTGGCAAATCCGTCGCCTTCCATATATTCGTAGTAGCATACGTCATCCTGGGACATGACAAATGGTTTTTTGCCTTCTGGAAGCAGAATGGATCCCTTTTTCATAACCGTTTGTCCGTTTTCATCTGTGGTTTCATATGCCAGATCGTGGAGGCGCACCAGAACAAACCCCCGATTGTACATTTCATTTAGAATTTTTAAAAATTCGTCTTTGGTGGTCATAACAGAATTGTAGCCTTTGGCCTGTGCGTCTCCGTCAAAGGCTTTTGACGTATCCATAATCAGGGAATGGAAAAATACGTGGGTAACCTGACTGACATCTGCTTCCACCAGGGTAGATTTGACTGCTTCATATCCGGCAACTGCATCGGCCACTTCCTGGGTGCCGGAATACTCGGGACTGCTGGTTAACAGAGCAATCGCACGGTCATAATCGTAACCGGCAGCCAGCCGGTCTGCCTGGGATAACAGGGCAGTCAGACTATCTTCGGCCGGAGCGTTTTCTGTTCCGGAGGGGATGGAAAGTTCGGGTGTTTCAGAATCTGGAGATGCAGGGCTGGTTTCGTCAAAAATTCCTGGATTGGAAGCGTTTTGATGATTTTTTACTGCTTTTACAATAAAAAATCCGCCGACTCCGATAATCAGAACAACGGCTAAAAACAGCAGCGCCTTAAGCGCTTTTTCTATCATATTGTGGCGGCGCCTCCGGCTTCTGCGCCGCCGTAAAATCGTCTGGTAATTTGGATCATTGATATAACTCATAAAAACTCCTGTATAGAAAATTAAATTGACAAATTTCAGTATCATTAAGTATAGCATAAAACAAGCAATCCCGCCATAGAACTTTTGAAGGAATCCGGACGGTTTTTTGTTGAATTACCCTTTTTGCTGTGGTATTCTATAAGAAAAATGACCCATAAAAAGGAGGAGACAAAAATGAGCGAAGTAAAAGATACAAACTGTGCATATTGCATGAAAGGAGAACTGGTTGCAAAGTTCGGATATCCGATTTGCGATATGAAATCCGGATATTTATACCTGTTTAAAGAACAGAGCAAGAAAGGCCGTGTGATTTTAGCCCATCACAAACACGTAAGCGAACTGATTGAGCTGACAGATGAGGAAAGAAACGAATTTTTTGCAGATATTGCAGCAGTTTCCAGAGCGCTTCATAAATTGTACAATCCAGATAAGGTTAATTACGGAGCATACGGGGATACGGGACATCACCTGCATTTCCATCTGGTTCCCAAGTATGAAGGCGGAGACGAATGGGGCGGCGTATTCCAGATGAATCCGGAAAAAGTATTTCTGACAGAAGAAGAATACGAAAAAATGGCGTCCGAGATCCGCGCAGCGTTATAAATACATATTAGATAGTCCCCTTTTAGGCAGACAAGTGAAATAATAAAAACTAGTTACCTGGAAGGGGTATTTTATTGGGAAGAAAATTCTGAAAAGCGTATGCTCTGATTTCATTTTTTCGATAAGCTGTCAGCCTTTTTCTATCATAGAGGCCAACCGTTCCGGCGTATATTAAAAGGAAAAGACGGAAGGGAATTTGCTATGAAGCAAGGAAAAAGAAAACAGGCCTGGGCGGTTTTTGCAGCGGTAAGCCTGGGGCTGTCGGCTGTGCGTAGTGTTCCGGTGGCCGCCCAGGAAGTGGTAACCATTCCTGGTTCGGAGGCGGTTTTTGTAAATGCCGCAGCAGAGGCGGTAGAGGTAGCCGCGCCTTCTGTGTGCCTGATGGAAGCCTCTACCGGACAGGTCATTTATGAAAAAAACGCGGATGAAAAGAGAAGTCCGGCAAGCATTACCAAGATTATGAGCCTGATTTTGATTTTTGATGCACTGGAACAAGGGAAAATAAAAATGGACGATCTGGTTGTGACCAGCGCCTATGCCAAATCAATGGGAGGTTCCCAGGTATTTCTGGAAGAAGGGGAGACGCAGACAGTGGAAACACTGATTAAATGCATTGTAGTGGCTTCCGGAAATGATGCCACAGTGACTATGGCCGAGTACATAGCGGGGAGTGAGGATGCATTTGTCCAGATGATGAATGACAGGGCAAAAACGCTTGGAATGGACAATACGCATTTTACAGACTGCTGCGGGCTGACCGAAGATCCGTCCCATCTGACTACAGCCAGGGATATTGCGGTAATGTCCAGGGAATTAATCAACAAGTATCCTCAGATTCACAATTACTCCACAATCTGGATGGAAAATATTGTCCATGTTACCAATCAGGGAACCAAAGAATTTGGACTGGCAAATACCAATAAACTGCTGAAAATGGCTACAAATTTCCGCACGACCGGATTGAAAACCGGATCCACATCCCTGGCAAAATACTGCTTATCAGCAACGGCAGAAAAAGACGGAGTCCGTTTGATTGCATCCATTATGGCGGCTCCGGATTATAAAGTCCGGTTTCAGGACGCGGTTACGCTGCTGAACTATGGATATGCGGTTTGCCGGCTGTATGAAGACAAGGAAAAACTGCCATTGCCTGAGATGCCGGTAAAAAACGGGGTAGAGGATGCAGTGCCGTTAACCTATGACGGAACCTTTTCGTATTTAAGCATAAATGGGGAAGACTTCAGCAAAGTAGAAAAAACACTGATATTGGAAGAGTCTCTTACAGCGCCGGTCGAGCCTGGAAGGAAAGCCGGAGTTCTTTCCTATAGTCTGGGAGGAAAAAAATTAGGGGAACTTCCGGTTATTACAGATGGATCAGCAGAAGAAGCAAGATATAAAGATTATGTAAAAGACCTGTTTGAATTGTGGCTGCTGGCAGAATAAACCATAGAAATATGCTTGACAAATCCTTTTGGTATGCTACAATTAGGAAATCATATAAAAATACTAGGAAATAGGAGGCGGCAATATGACAGACATTAAAAAAAGCGCGTTGGAACTAATCGGGAACACTCCATTACTGGAGCCGGAAAATTATGAGAGGAAGTATGAACTGACTGCACGCCTCTTTTTGAAATTAGAGTCATTTAATCCGGCAGGCAGCATTAAAGACCGAGCAGCCCTGTTTATGATTGAGGATGCAGAAGAAAAAGGAATTTTAAAACCAGGGGCTACTATCATTGAGCCAACGTCCGGCAATACGGGAATCGGCCTTGCCAGCATTTCCGCCATGAAAGGATACCAGGTAATTCTGACCATGCCGGAGACCATGAGCGTAGAACGCAGGATGCTTCTGGCCGCTTACGGGGCCAAGATTGTGCTGACAGAAGGCGCAAAGGGAATGGCGGGAGCCATTGAAAAAGCAGAAGAGCTGAAAAAAGAAATTCCAGGCTCTGTAATTTTAGGACAGTTCGTTAATCCGGCCAATGCAAAAGCCCATCGGATGACGACGGGTCCCGAAATCTGGAAGGCGCTAGAAGGCAGAGTGGATCAGTTTGTTGCAGGAGTAGGAACCGGAGGCACCATTACCGGAGTGGGAGAATACTTAAAGTCCCAGAATCCGGATGTAAAAGTTATAGCAGTAGAACCGGACAAATCCCCGCTTTTGTCAGGCGGAAAAGCGGCCGGACATGGAATTCAGGGAATCGGAGCAAACTTTATTCCTGAGATTTTAAACAGAACCATTTATGACGAAGTAGTCCGCATTACAGAAGAGCAGGCTTATGAAGCAGCCAGAAACCTGGCGAAAACCGAAGGAATCTTAGTGGGAATCAGCTCTGGAGCCGCATTGTATGCAGCAACCCAGGCAGCAAAGTCCCCTGAAAATGCAGGCAAAAATATCGTGGTCATTCTTCCGGATACCGGAGACCGATACCTTTCTACGCCGCTGTTTGCAAAAGCAGATGCGTAAATAGAATTGAGCGTATAAAATGCCGGAGACAATCCCTGACAGGATCGCCTCCGGCGTTTTATGTGAAATCAGGTGTTACAGCTGGGTCAGAGTATTGGTACAGCTCATAATGGCCACCAGCGTTGCCATAATAATACCGGCCAGATAGGGATTTTTCGTTGCGCGGTACAGTTTTCTGGAAACAACCGCAGCTACGGCCAGGACAACGATAACCGGATAGAGCCAGATTCCGATAATGGAACCGCCGAAATAAGGAATAAATTCATTAGGAAGATGGCCGGTCATATAGAAGCAGCCGTACATCACGATGACCATGACGACGCTTGGAAGGATGTTGAAGATTACGTTGACACAGGTATTGACCCAGGATTTTTTGCCCATTTCGAAGTAATTGTAACTGTTGATGCTGATAGAGTTTGGGATATAGTACAGCAAAAACAGCGGCAGATACATCAGGATGTAAGGAATCATATTGGCGTTAAATGCTTTCAGAGTAACAACCCAGAGCCGGAAATCCGTTTTAAAGAAGTAATCTGCCAGGAATACAAGGCCGTAAGCGGAAATTGCTACTACCAGCGCCAGCGCAACGGTCAAACCAAGCTGTTTTCCATGGGTTTTTACGCCGTTTTCTGAGGTTCTGGATGGAGCTTTTGTAAATTTTCTTCCAATCCAGATCAGGAACAGGGTAAATAAGCCGCACAGAGCAGCCCAGATTCCAATAAATGCAGGACCAGACTGGGGAACATAGGAGCCAATGGTCTTGGAAAGAATGCTGTAACCAAACATATAGACGACAAAGCTGAAAACAGAAGCTAAAATGCTGCTGATCCAGAACCACTGTTTTTCCCGTCCGGAAGGAGCAGGAGCCGGAAGAACTTCTTTCTCTGCTTTTAAAGCGGCGAAGCAGCGGGTTTCTAACAATACTTTTGCAAAACTAACGACAAACATGATAAAGCCTGCCAGACCGACTGCGTTAAAGAACGCTTTTATCTGCCAGATCTGGCTGGCGCCATTAATTGGATTTGGAGCGCCCAGGGCGTCTTCAAAAAACTGTACGCTGGAGGTTACGACCTGCTTGGAAAAATGAGCCCATGGATGGGTAATCTCCGGATTGTAAATGACGCGGGAGGCTTCCTGTCCGTCTACCATTTCTTTATAAATCGTCTCGCTTTCACGAATATCCAGACCGGAAGGATCCTTGCCGAAATGTAAGAAGGACTGGGCGGTCGCCTGTTTTAAGAAGTCTCTGGGGGCGGTGCGGGAGCCGTCCTCATTTTTGCTTCTGTGGAAAAACTCATCATATTGACAGGCTACGATTCCGGCGTCGCGGTTTCCGAACATATTGAAATAAGCGCCGTTCTCATCTGTGTAAACCGCGTCATTGGATACCAGGAGAGCGGCTGCAATCAGAGGATCGGCGGCTTCGTTGTCCAAAAGAACTGCGGTACGGCTTGCAAGCGCGCCATTGGAATGTCCGGTTACGCCGATTCGGTCAGCGTCGACAAAGGGCAGCGTGGCCATCATTTTTACTGCATCATACATTCCGTTGGCGTTATTTTCCGGTTTCCACCAGTCGCCTTTCGGGATAATATCGGAATTTCCATGTCCATACATATCAATGGACAGCACAACGTATCCGCGGCGGGCGTATTCTACATAGTTGAGGTCCTGCATTTCCCTGTTGTTGTACCAGCCGTGGCTGCAGATAATGGCCGGAGCAGGATTTTCCGGTGTAGCAGTGTCAGGAACCAGAAGCAGTGCGCTCATCTGATGTCCGCTTTCTGTTTCAAAACGAAGGTCCTTGATAGTAACGTTTCCAAAGTTAGTCTGAACCAGACTGGCGCCAATACAGCTGATAAGGCAAATCAGCAGGGACAGGCACAGCCAGAAACGGGAGGTATGTTTTTTTGTTCTTTCTTTCATCATATCGATCCTCCTTATTGTGGTATGGCCTCCTAAAGACAAAAAAGAGACGTAAACAAAAGTTTACATCCCTTTTCTCTTCGTCTCTTAGGCAGCACAACTGATAAGGAAAGTATATCATGCTTCGGATGATATTTCAACTAAATTGTGCAATATTAATATAAAATAATGAAAAATACATTTTTTTACAAGAAAAATGCACATAATCCTCCAAAGGAAAAGAAAGCGGCAGAACAATATAATTTAGGGCTGTTCTGTTTTGCAGATCTATGATAAAATATAGATACTTATACGATTCAAAGAGGAACGAGTATGAAGACAACCAGACTTTTAAAACGTTTTGTTCCGTATTACCGGAAATATATGGGGATTTTGGTTATGGATCTGTTCTGCGCATCGCTGACCACGGTGTGCGAAATGGTATTTCCGCTGATTCTCCGCTACATTACCAATGAAGGAATCCGAGATTTGGCGTCCCTGACAGTAGGAGTCATCGGAAAAGCCGCGCTGTTCTACCTGATTTTAAGAATCATTGACGCCCTGGCTTACTTTTATATGGCGTATACCGGTCACATTATGGGGGCAAAGATTGAGACAGACATGAGAGGCGATGCATTCCGCCATCTGCAGAAGCTGTCGGACAGCTATTACAGCAACACAAAAGTGGGACAGATTATGTCGCGGATTACCAGCGACCTATTTGACATTACGGAGTTTTCCCATCACTGTCCGGAAGAATTTTTTATCGCCTTTGTAAAAATTGCAGTCTCCTTCCTGATTTTGTCGCGGATTAATCTGCTTCTGACTGTAATTATTTTTATCTTTATCCCGATTATGACCGTTTCCTGCTCCTATTTTAATCTGCGGGTAAGAAAGGCATTTAAGCAGCAGAGGGTTCATGTGGGCGAATTAAATGCCAGGATTGAAGACAGCCTGTTGGGAAACAGGGTTGTGCGGGCATTTGCCAATGAGGAGGTAGAGATTGAAAAATTCCAGAAGGACAATCTGAACTTTCTGGACATTAAGAAAAATACCTATTTTTATATGGCGTCTTTCCAGGATACGGTCAGGGTGTTTGACGGACTGATGTATTTGGTAGTAATTTTAGCAGGCGGCATTTTTATGGTAAAAGGCCTGATTGCGCCAGGCGATTTGGTAGCCTATACCTTATATGTCAGCACCTTGTTAACAACTATCCGGCGGATTATCGAATTTGCAGAGCAGTTCCAGAGAGGAATTACCGGAGTAGAGCGGTTTGTAGAGATTATGGATGCGGAGATAGACATTTTTGACGAACCGGATGCGAAACCATTAAAGGACGTAAAAGGGGAAATCCGGTTTGACCATGTCAGCTTTGAATATCCGGACGACCACAATAAGGTTCTGGACGGGATTGACCTGACGATCCGGAAAGGCGAAAAAGTAGCGTTAGTCGGCCCGTCCGGCGGCGGAAAAACCACGCTGTGCAATCTGATTCCAAGATTTTACGATACCACAGAGGGAACCATTTCCATTGACGGCCAGAATATCAGAGGGGTTACCTTAAAGAGCCTGAGATCCAATATCGGCGTGGTTCAGCAGGATGTGTATCTGTTTTCCGGTACTGTGGCAGACAATATTTCCTATGGAAAACCAGGCGCAGGCAGGGAAGAAGTGATAGAAGCTGCGAAACTGGCAGGAGCCCATGAGTTTATTATGGGATTAAAAGACGGTTATGACACCTACGTGGGAGAACGGGGGGTCAAACTGTCGGGAGGACAGAAGCAGAGAATCAGTATCGCCAGGGTATTTTTAAAGAATCCGTCTATCTTGATTTTAGACGAAGCTACTTCTGCCCTGGACAATGAAAGCGAGCATCTGGTTTCCCAGTCCTTAGACAAGCTGGCAGAGGGAAGGACAACCCTGACCATTGCCCACAGGCTTTCCACTATCCGGAATGCAGACCGGATTTTAGTACTGTCCG
Organism: uncultured Clostridium sp.; assembly: GCA_900542035.1. Classification (GTDB taxonomy): domain Bacteria; phylum Bacillota; class Clostridia; order Lachnospirales; family Lachnospiraceae; genus UMGS1370. The sequence continues at coordinate 17,283 of UQMJ01000002.1, read as the reverse complement.
GCAATCACATTGTAGAAGAAGGCAGCCATGACCAGTTAATGCAGGAAAAAGGGATGTATTATCAGCTTTATACATCCGCCAATGGAATTCAGGGATCATAAAATAAGGAGAAAAGAGATATGAAAATAGCAATTGTTACAGACAGCAACAGCGGCATTACACAGGCTCAGGCAAAAGAACTGGGGGTATCTGTACTTCCTATGCCGTTTATGATTAATGACGAAACATATTATGAAGACATTACCCTTACTCAGGAGCAGTTCTATGAGAAACTGAAAAATGACGCCAATATTTCTACCTCTCAGCCTTCTCCGGAAGATGTAATGAATTTGTGGAGTGAACTTCTGAAAGATTACGATGAAATCGTCCACATTCCCATGTCCAGTTCCCTTTCCGGATCCTGCCAGACTGCGATGATGCTTGCAGAGGAGTTTGACGGAAACGTTCAGGTAGTGGACAATCAGAGAATTTCCGTTACCCAGCGCCAGTCTGTTTTAGACGCCCAGAAAATGGCGGCAAAGGGGTATACTGCAAAAGAAATCAAAGAGAAGCTGGAAGAGACAAAAGGAGACAGCATTATCTTTATTACGGTCGATACGTTAAAGTACTTAAAGAAAGGCGGAAGAATTACTCCGGCAGCTGCGGCTTTGGGAACCCTTCTGCGTATTAAGCCGGTTCTGATTATCGAGGGAGGAAAACTGGATGCATTTTCCAAGGCCAGGACTGTAAAGCAGGCCAAAGCTACCATGCTGTCTGCTCTGGCCAAAGAGATGGAAGTGCGTCTGGGAGACAAGGAAGCAAAACATATGCATCTTCAGGTTGCCCATACGTGCAATCCGGAGCTGGCAGAAGAGCTGAAAGCAGAACTGGAAGCTTTGTACCCAGGCAATACCGTACACATCGACCCGCTGTCCTTAAGCGTAGCCTGCCACATCGGACCTGGGGCGTTTGCAGTGACTGCTACAAAAATGCTGGACATATAAGCGGAGGAAGCAGAAAGGACAGCAAGGATGGAATGGATAAAAAAGCAGAAAAATTCCTGGCCGCCTACGTTTAGCGTAGCAGTACCGTTTGTACTGATTATTCTGGCAGTGGGAATTTTCCCCATTCTTTTGCAGGGAAGCTTTTTATCAGGAACAGTCCGGCAGGGACAGATTGACAACCGGCGGGCAGAGGTGCTGAACCAGTGCAAAATTATCAGCAGCAAAATGACCAGATCCGGCTATTTTCTGCCGGAGTATCAGGATACTGGTTTAAATACAGAAATGGAGATTACGGCCGATATTTTTAATGGCCGTATTGTCATTGTAGACAGAAGTTACCGGATTGTAAAAGATACCTTTGGTCTGGTGGAAGGCCGTTTAAATATTGCAGAAGAGATTATTCTCTGTTTTCAGGGAGAAATGAGCAATGTTTATAACGAAAATAAAAATTACTTTGTCCAGACGGTTCCTATCTATCACGATATGTCAGAAAAGCAGATCGACGGAGTGATGATGGTGGCTGCTTCCACAGAAAGCTTAAATTCTGTAAAAGATTCGATAAAAGAGCAGTCCAGGTTTTTTGACCTGATTGCCATCCTGATTCTGGCAGTCATGGCAATTGCCCTGGCAAGACTGCTGCTGCAGCCCTTCAGCCGTCTGATTGAGATGCTGGAAAAGGCTGCGGAAGGAGATTTAGATACAAAGATTGAAGAAACCACGTATCGGGAAACCAGAAAAATATCCGAAGCCGTCAGCCAGGCAATCCGGAAATTAAAGGCAGTAGATAAATCCAGACAGGAATTTGTGTCGAATGTGTCCCATGAGCTGAAAACCCCGATTACTTCTATACGGGTTCTGGCCGATTCCCTGATGAGTATGGAAGATGTGCCCGTAGAGCTGTATCAGGAGTTTATGCAGGATATTTCTGACGAAATTGACAGGGAGAGCAAGATTATTGATGACTTGCTGTCTTTGGTTAAGATGAATAAATCTGCAGCAGAGATGAATATTGCCCAGATCAGCATCAATGACCTGCTGAGCCTGATTTTAAAGAGAATCCGCCCCATTGCCCAGAAGCGGAATATTGAGCTGATTTTAGAAAGCATTCGGGAGGTAACAGCGGAAGTAGATGAAGTAAAATTGTCGCTGGCTTTAAATAACCTGGTGGAAAATGCAGTGAAATATAACATTGAGGACGGCTGGGTACGGGTTACCCTGGATGCGGATCACAAGTATTTTTACATTAAGGTTTCTGATTCCGGTATTGGAATTCCGGAAGAATTTCAGGAACACATATTTGAACGTTTCTATCGGGTAGATAAAGCGCGTTCCCGTGAGACCGGAGGAACCGGATTAGGGCTTGCCATTACGAAAAATGTTATCCTGATGCATCATGGAATTATTAAAGTAGACAGCAAAGATGGAGAGGGAACGACATTTTCTGTCCGGATTCCTTTAACCTACATCAAATGAAAGACAGGAGGGGTATGATGAAAAAGGTATGGATACTGGCTGCCTGCATGACCCTTCTGCTTTTATTAGGAGGATGCAGGAAGGGGCAGGAGATGGAAACCATAGAAGAGGGCGTATATGAGATCTATTACCTGAATACTGCAGGAACCAGGCTGGTTCCAATGAAGTATCAGCCTGCGGCAGGCGAAGAAGATAAGGGCGCACTAATCGAAGAGCTGATGCAGCAGCTTGGACAGGTTCCGGCGGATTTTGACGGGCAGACGGCTTTAGGAGAGAAAATACAGCTCCAGAGATATATGCTGGATGGCGCTGTGCTCTACCTGTACTTTGATCCCAACTATATGCTGATGAATCCCACCAGGGAGATTTTAGGAAGAGCGGCGCTGACGAAGGTATTTACCCAGATTCCAGGGATTGAATACATCAATATTTACAGCGGGGATCAGCCGATTGTGGATGCCAGGGGAAATCCAGTGGGGATGATGTGCGCGGCTGACTTTGTAGAAAGCATCAGCGACGTCAATGGATTTGAAGAATCGGAACTGGTTCTGTATTTTACAGATGAAAATGGAGAAGTGCTGAAAGCGGAAAAGCGACAGGTCATTCACAGCATTAACACTTCGTTAGAACGGCTGGTAATCGAAGAACTGATTTCCGGCCCATCTCAGGAAGGGCTGATGCCTACGCTGCCGGCAGAAACGAAACTGTTAAATATTTCCACAACGGAAAATATCTGTTACATCAATTTTGACAGCGGATTTTTGCAGAATACGCTGAATGTAAAAGAATATATTCCAGTGTATTCCATTGTCAACAGCCTGGTGGAAAATACGGATGTCAATCGGGTGCAGATTTCCATCAATGGGGCAAACGACGGTCTGTTAAAGGATATTTTCCCGCTAAACCGTCTGTTTGAACAGAACCAGGACTATATTGCAGCAGAAGAGTAGCAGGGAGGCAGTATGCAGACACTGAATGCAGACTTAAAATCAGGAGAGTTTAAGCGGGTTTATCTGCTGTTCGGGGATGAAGGCTTTTTGAAAAAGAGCTATAAAAATCGACTGAAGGACAAAATTACCGGCGGCGATACCATGAACTATAACTATTATGAAGGCAAGGGCCTGGATGTGAATGAAATCATCGGACTGGCAGAGACTATGCCTTTTTTTGCCGAAAAGAGGCTGATTCTGATTGAAGACAGCGGATTTTTTAAAAGCGCGTCCGAAGAGCTGGCTTCCTATCTTCCTTCTGTGCCGGAGACAACCTGCCTGCTGTTTGTAGAGTCGGAAGTAGACAAACGGAGCAAACTGTACAAGGCTGTAAAAAAAGCAGGGTATGCAGCAGAGTTAAATCACCAGGACGCCTCCCAGCTTGCAAAATGGGCGGCTGGAATCCTGGCCAGGGAGGGCCGGAAAATTACTGGAAGAACCATGGATCTGTTTTTAAGCAAGACTGGGGACGATATGGACAACATCCGCATGGAGCTGGAAAAACTGATCAGCTATACCATGGGAAGAGAGGTCATTACTGATCAGGACGTAGAAGAGATTTGCACCACTCAGGCGGCTAATCAGATTTTCGATATGATTTCTGCGCTGGCGGCCGGACAGACCAGAAGAGCCATGGATTTGTATGAAGATCTTCTGACGCTGAAGGAGCCGCCTATGCGGATTCTGTTCCTGATCGCCAGACAATTTAACCAGATTTTACAAGTAAAAGAGCTGGCCTCAAAGGGAATGGATAAAGGATCCATTGCTGCTAAGATGAAAATCCAGCCCTTTGTTGTGGGAAAAGTTCTTCCGCAGACCAGGGCATTTTCCAGGGAACAGATTCTTTCATACGTAGAATTGTGTGTTCAGATGGAAGAAGAGGTAAAAACCGGACGGCTTTCAGACCGTCTGGCAGTCGAATTGTTATTGACAAAGGAGTATCGGAAAAAATAAATATGAAACGACCATTTTTCACACTTGCAGTGGGGTTCGTACTTGGAGAGGTATTGGCTCTGCAGGGAAAGATGGCGGGAATAACCGCGCTGGCAAAGGGATTGGCAGCGTTTATGGCCGTTTGTGCGGCGGTATATTTCCTGATGATGGTAAAAGGCAGAGGCTTAAAACGGCTTCTGCCTTTTTGCGCTGCAGTTATCTGCGGTCTGCTGGGATTTTGGAGGACGGAACGAAACATCTGCCTTCTGGACTGCCAGGAACAGTGGGTGCAGGAACGGACAGGGACCGTTACGGTTTCCGGCTTCTTAGATAAGATGGAAACCAGCGGAAACGGCTGGGAACTGTGGATTACAGAAGTACGGGATGAAAGAGGAATCAAAGGCCCTGACCGGCTTCTGGTGCGTATGGAAAACCTGGAACAGGGAGAAAAGGAGCTTAAGATCGGAAGGAAGGTAGAGGTTTCCGGTTACCTGGAACCCTTTGAAAAAGCCGGAAATCCAGGAGAATTTGATGCCCGACTTTATTATTTTTCCCAGAACATTACCGGCCAGATAAAGGGAAAAACCTGCCAGGCAGCCGATGAAGGAGAAACGCCTTTCCGAAATTTCCTCCTGGGTCTGAGACGAACATGGAGCAGTCTTTTGGAAACGGTGTGTCCTCCAAAAGAAGCCGGATTGTTCCAATCTGCATTGCTGGGAGAAAAGAAGCGTCTGGATCCAGAGATCAGAACCTTGTATCAGAAAAGCGGAATTGCCCATTTGCTGGCTATTAGCGGACTTCACCTTTCGATTCTGGGAATGGGGCTGTACAAAGGCCTGAGAAAGGCAGGCGCGTCCATAGAGACAGGAGCAGCTATTTCTGCAGTTCTGGTACTTAGCTACGGGGAACTGATAGGAGCTTTTGGATCCACAAAGCGGGCGATTTTTATGATGCTCTGCGCATTTTTTGCAGACGTATGCAGAAGGACGTACGATCCTTTAACGGCTCTGGGACTGGCGGCAGTATGGATTACCTGGAACCATCCTTACCAGATATTGCAAAGCGGATTCCAGCTGTCCTTTGGGGCAGTACTTGGAATCTGCCTTCTGAAGCTGCCGGAAGCTCCAGAAAAGAAGGAAAAAAAGGCTGAAAAGAAGGGGTTAGCCGGAATGGGAGTTAACATGGCAGGCAGCATCAAAAAAGGACTGTCAGTCAGTCTGGCAGTCCAGGCGGCAACGCTTCCGGTTGTGGCGTTTCATTTTTTCCGGCTTCCCATGTATGGGATCTGGTTAAACCTGATTGTAATTCCGCTGATGACCTATGTGCTGTATTCTGGAATGGCAGGAATCGGAGCGGGAAGTCTGCAGCCTGCGGCAGGATCAGCAGTTCTCTGGCTGGGATGCCGGATTTTCCAGATGTATGAACAGCTGAGCCAATGGGTATTAAGCCTGCCTGGAAATTCATTTCTGACAGGCAGACCGGACTGGAAGGAAATAGGGCTGTATTACGGCTGTCTGCTGGCAGGCTGGTATGCGGCAAAACGAAATTCAGGGCGACGTTTGCTCGTGCTGGCGGCAGCGGCGGTATTTGGGCCGTTTATTCTTCGGTATCAGCCGCCCCAAGGACTGACCGTTACGTTTTTAGACGTGGGACAGGGAGATGGCATTGTGCTTCAGACAGACAATGCGGTGGTGCTGATAGATGGGGGAAGTACAGATGAAAAATCACTGGGAAGCCAGACGCTGACGCCATTTCTCGAAAGCAGGGCAGCAGACGTCATAGATTATGCCATTGTCAGCCATGGGGACGTGGATCACATCAGCGGATTAAGGTATCTGCTGGAAGAACAAACCATCCACGTTTCCAATCTGCTGCTTCCGGCTCATGGAAGGGGACAGGAGGTTTATACAGAACTGGAACATCTGGCAAAGGCACAAAATGGACAGGTCTGTTATATCGGCCAGGGGGATGCCATAAGCGGAAAGGAACTGAGACTTACCTGCCTGTATCCGCCGCTGCCAGAACAGAGCCGCAGCCAGATAGAAGAAAAAAATGATCATTCCCTGGTAATTGCTGCAGAATATCAGGACTTTTCTATGATTCTTACAGGAGATTTGGGGAGTAAAGGAGAAGAAGCCATGCTTTCCCAGGTAGAGGTTTTGGAAGCAGAAGTGCTGAAAGCAGGTCACCATGGTTCAAAAGAAAGCAGCAGCCAGTTGTTTTTGGAAGCGGTTCGTCCGGACATTGCCGTGATTTCCTGCGGAAGAGACAATTCCTACGGACACCCTCATAAGGAAACCATAGAGCGGCTGGAAACCATAGGAGCCAAGATATGGATAACATCAGAATCAGGAGCGTTTGAACTGCAGACAGACGGAGAGCGGCTGGAAATGGATCCATTCCTCTCAGAGTCTGCCGTTCAAAAACAATGACTACGCATAAATAGAAGTATGGAATACGATTTTTCTGTAAATCTTCCATATAATGACGGCTGGAATGCCAACGACCATCGCAAGGGTAGAAACTCCTCCAATAATTGCATAAAGAATCATAATTAAAACTGCAGCGGCTGCCATAATGAATGTCCTCCTTTGATAAGTGTATGGATGGAAATGCTTATTTTTGACTGGATACATTGTAAGATGAAATAAAAAAGAAGAAAAGAGTTTGGATAATTTCTTAACGATATTGATATGAGACATTAACAGAATTTTAGCAGAACAGATTTGATAAAAATATTATTGACCACTTGGTCTATTTATGTTATGTTTTTATAAAATAGACTAGATGGTCGATAATGTGGAGGCGATGGGATGAAACGGGAAGAAAAGAACCAGCAGATGCGGCGGAGGATTATGGACAGCGCATTAACAGAATTTTCAAAAAAAGGGTATGGAGCCAGTTCGGTCAATACTATCTGCAGCGCCCAGGAGATTTCCAAAGGAATCTTGTACCATTATTTTGATACAAAGGATGGGCTGTTTCTGGCCTGTGTAACGGAGTGTTTTACCCTTCTTACGGAATTTATGAAAGAGGAAATGCAGGGTAAAGAGGGAAGTCCCCAGGCTCAGCTGGAAGCCTATTTTAAAGCCAGAATGGCATTTTTTGAGGAATATCCGGTTTACCGCCGTATTTTTTGTGAAGCGGTCGTTACGCCGCCGGAACACCTTGTGGAAAAGATTCAGGAGTGCAGACAGGATTTTGATAAGCTGAATATCCGGACCCTGGAAGGGCTGTTAGAACCGATTGAACTGCGTCCGGATGTGACAAAGGCAGAGGCAATCGAAATATTCCGGAGGTTTCAGGACTCTTTCCACGCAAACTATCCGATTGTGGAGTTTTCTAGTCAGGAATTTCAAAATCATGAAGAAAGCTGCCGGAAAATCGTGGACATTTTATTATATGGAATTGTGGACAGAAAGAAGGAATGAGGATTGTGGAATGTGAAGAAAGCACAACATCTGTGTTAGGAGGCATGGCGCCTTCTAAGGCGATTATTAAGCTGGCTGTCCCAGCGACCCTGGCTCTGCTTGCCAAGGCAGTTTACAACCTGGTTGATACGGCCTACATCGGAATGCTGAACTCTGATATCGCCCTGACTGCAGTAGGCGTGACAGTGCCGCTGCTTCTGATTATGGTATCGATTGAAAACATTTTTGCCGCTGGCGCGGCAGTTCTGGCAGGGCGCCAGCTGGGAAGCGGGGACAATGAGGAAGCCAGCCGGACGGTTACAACCATTATTGGGATTTCAGTAGGAATCGGTATCCTGCTGTGCGTTGGCGGTATTGTATTTATTGAACCGCTCATGCGGGCATTTGGCGTGTCCGACGCGTCTCTTCCTCTGGCAAAGGATTACGCATTCTGGATGTTTGTAGCAGCGCTTGCAAATCTTCCGGCCCAGAGTATGAACTGTGCGGCAAGAGCAGAATCTTCGGTTAAGATTTCTTCGGTTGCCGTAATTACCGGCGCGCTGCTGAACGTGATTTTAGACCCTGTTTTCATGTTTGACTGGGGTCTGGGTATGGGAGTAGAAGGCGCATCGTTGGCAACTACAGTTTCCCAGTTTGTTACCTTCTTTATTTTAGTATGGTTTTATGCAAGCGGCAGATCCATTATCAAGATAAAGAGAAAATCCTTTCAGCCAAGCTGGAAGATGATTCGCATAGTTGCGGCCATTGGCATTCCGACTGCAATTATCCAGATTTGCCTGTCGGTAGCAGCGTCTTTAACCAATATTGCGGCAGCGTCCTTACCGCAGTCCGACGAAATGATTGCGGCTTACGGCGTGGTACAGCGTCTGATTTTAATTGGCAGCTACGTTGTAATGGGATTTATGCAGGGCTATCAGCCGGTAGCAGCATTTGCGTTTGGGGCAAAGGATGAGGAGCGGTTCCACCAGTCTGTCCGCTTTGCCTTAAAGGGATCTCTGGTATTAACGGTTCTGGTAGCAGCTGTATACATCCTGATGGCAAAACCGCTGATCTTAATGTTTAACCGCAATCCGGTCATTGTAGACTACGGAAGATGGCTGCTGATTTCCCAGGTTCTTTTATACCCGTCCTTCGGTTTGTGCTACATGATGACCATTACCTACCAGACGATCGGAGCTTCCGGATACGGAATATTTTTATCTTTAATCCGTCAGGGACTGTTTTACATTCCGTTTATCCTGACTCTTCCAAAATTCCTGGGCGTCATGGGAATTTATTGTTCCCAGCCGGCTGCAGATGTGCTGACCCTGCTGGTTTGCATCTTCTCAGTGAAAAAGATGAAAAAAATCGCATCGGAACAGATGAGAAAATAAAATGAACGTGATGCCGGATACCAAGTGTGTCCGGCATTTCTTTATGTGTGCAACTTTTTGTAATACCTAAAAGTCTATATGAATAGAAAGGCAGAAAAGATTAAGAGGATATGGTGATGAAAAAGGATTTATATCAAAACATAATCGACTACATAATTGAAAACCAGAATAAATTTTACCGGCTGGCGTACAGCTACACAAGAAATCAGGAGGACGCGCTGGATGTGGTGCAGAACTCTGTGTGCAAGGCGTTAGAGCATTATGAAGAACTGAAAAACGAAAATGCTGTTAATACATGGATTTACCGGATTGTAGTCAACGAAAGCCTTCGTACCATCAAAGAAAACAAGAAACACGATTTGTTTAAAAATAGTGGAGAAAGGGAAGGAGTTTACGAAGAAAGAAGATTGGACGTCCAGGACGCCATGCCGGAAATTACAGAAGAGACCCCGTTTTATATGAACGCAGACGGCAATCCGGTTCTGGTATTTGATAAATACGAACTTGCGCCTGGTTCCGAAGGAATCCAGGAATTTACAGTAAATAGAAACGAATAACAAACTAGTAACAAATAAGAAACAAGAAAAGCTCCTGCCAGTGGGTTAATCCGGCGGGAGCTTTGAAGTTTTCTCGTTCTTTATAATTAAGCCATAGCGTTTACAGCCTTGGAAAGACGGGATACCTTACGGGAAGCAGTATTTTTATGATATACGCCCTTGCTGGTAGCCTTGTCGATCTCGGAGATTGCAACTAATAATGCAGCCTGTGCAGCAGCCTTGTCACCAGCAGCGATAGCAGCGTCAACCTTCTTAACCATAGTCTTAACCTTGGATCTGATAGCTTTATTTCTAGCAGCCTTAGTCTCGTTTACTAAAATTCTCTTCTTTGCAGATTTAATGTTTGCCATGATAGCACCTCCATTCAGATGTATATTCTCTGTGTTTTCCATCAAAGTCTGGACACGGACAGTTTAATGTAAACATACTTTATCATTTTAGCGAATTTCTACTGGCTTGTCAATACATATTCCCAGGTTTTTTGAGAAAAATAAGCAGGAGAAAGGCAAAAGAAAGGGAAGAAGCATGAGGTTTGAAATCAGAACAGATTTGGCAGTAGAAAAACAGGAAGAATTAAAAGAAAAAGCCGGAGAAATTTCCGGAGTTTCCTTAAAGGAATGGTATCAGGAAGAAAACCAGATAAAGCTGACCAGAGTGGAAGTGCTGGATCAGGAGGGCGAACGGGCCATAGGCAAAGAAAAAGGCATCTATCTGACGCTGGAAGCATCCCAGATGACCAAAAAAGACGAAGACTATCACAGACAGGTTTCAAAAGAACTGGCCCGTCAGTTACAGGAACTGGCCAGACGGGCGCTGGGACATCCTCCCTGCCGGATTCTGGCGGCAGGTCTTGGAAACGCGGCGGTTACGCCTGATTCCTTAGGACCCTGCGTACTGGGAAATCTGTGCGTGACCCGTCACATGGAACAGGAATATGGAGACGGTTTTTTAGAAAAACACAATCTTCCTTCGATCAGCGGAATTACTCCAGGAGTTATGGCCCAGACAGGCATGGAAACAGCAGAGATTATCAGGGGAGTAGTAAAAGAGACCAAACCGGATCTGATGATTGCCATTGACGCGCTGGCGGCCAGAAGCATCCGCAGGCTGGGCTGTACCATCCAGCTTACGGATACTGGAATACGCCCAGGATCCGGAGTGGGAAATCATCGGTGCGGCCTGACAAAAGAAAGCCTGGGAATACCAGTTGTGGCGATAGGGGTTCCTACGGTAGTGGGAGCAGCCGCCATTGTCCAGGATACGGTCCAGGCGCTGATACAGGCTTTGGAAGGAAAAGAGAAGACCAGAGGAATGGGAACCTATCTGGAGGGATTACAGGGGGAAGAACAGTATGCGCTGATTCGGGAACTGCTGGAACCAGAGTTTGGCCCTCTTTATGTGACGCCGCCGGATATTGATGAAACAGTAAAAGAGATCAGCTTTACCATTTCCGAAGGGATTCATATGGCTTTTCTGCCGGATATGGAATTTCAAAGATAACAGGTCATTTTGCACACAGTCCTGCATACCATGATAAGAGGTCAGGTGATGGTATGCGGGGAAAGAAACGGATTGCAGAATGGATTCGGATAGGGATATTTGCGGCGTTTTGTATCAGTCTGGCGCTGCTGGGAGTTTATCAGGGAAGCAAATGGCTGGCAGGCAGAGGAGGGGGGACAGCAGGAAAACTGGCGGAGTTTTTGTGGAATCACAGCCTGCCGGAAGAGAGCGGGATACGAAAGGACGGGAGTATGGCGTCCTTTGCGTTTCCTGACTGTCTGGATGACAGGAATCCCTGGAATTCCTATGAAAAGAAAGAGAAGGACGTGCAGAAAACATGGGAACACATAGATCCGGCTTATCCGGCTTTTCTGGAAAGCCGTCAGTTTTACATAGAACACTCCTATCTGGAACAGGAAAATCAGGAACCGGTGCAGCAGGAGGAAGAAAAACAAAAACCAGAGACAGAGCAGGAACCGACCCAGACGGCTCAAATGGCTTACAGCATGGCCCAGCTGGCAGATTATGATTTTTTAATGAAGCATTTTTACAATGTGCATACGTCTACGACAGCCGGAAGGGATATGCTTCGTGCAAAAACCATGCTGGAGACAGATTTGACCATAGAACCAGACAGCAGCAGTCCCCAGATTCTGATTTATCACTCTCATTCCCAGGAAGCGTTTGCAGATTCAGGGGAAAACCAGACTGTGGTAGAGGTTGGGGATTACCTGACGGAACTGCTGCAGGAAAAGGGTTTTGGGGTTATTCATGACAGGAGCGTCTATGATCTGGTAAACGGAACGCTGGACAGAAGCAAGGCTTATACGTACGCCCTGGAAGGAATTACAGAAATTTTGCAGGAAAATCCCCAGATACAGGTGATTTTAGACATTCACAGGGACGGCGTTTCCGAAAATACCCGACTGGTTACGGAGGTTAATGGAAAACCAACAGCCAGAATCATGTTTTTTAATGGATTAAGCCGCACTCCCCAGGGAGCCATCGAGTATCTTCCCAATCCCTATCTCAACGAAAATCTGGCTTTCAGTTTCCAGATGCAGTTAAAAGCAGCCCAGGATTATCCAGGATATACCAGAAAGATTTATCTGAAAGGTTTGCGTTACAATCTCCATCTGCGTCCCCGTTCCTCATTAATCGAAGTGGGAGCCCAGACTAATACCTTTGAAGAGGCTAAAAACGCAATGGAGCCTCTGGCAGAGATTTTAGAAGATGTTTTAACCGGAAAATGAGAAAAAACCAGGAAGAGAACTGACACAGACAGTTGCAAGGAATAGAAAAAAATGTTATATTTTTCAAGAACAGATCCGCAGAAGGAGAAATACAGAGCTGCGGATGAATAACGGATGATTGAGAGAAAGAAAGAGGAATCGATAAATATGGCGATTACGATAGACCAAAGCAAAATTCGCAATTTCTGTATTATTGCCCACATTGACCACGGCAAATCTACGCTGGCAGACCGGATTATTGAAAAAACCGGCCTTCTGACCAGCAGGGAAATGCAGGCCCAGGTATTAGACAATATGGATTTGGAGCGGGAGAGAGGCATTACCATTAAAGCTCAGACAGTACGTACCGTATACAAGGCAAAAGATGGGGAAGAGTATATTTTTAACCTGATTGATACCCCAGGCCACGTTGACTTTAACTACGAAGTGTCTAGAAGCCTTGCTGCCTGCGACGGCGCCATTCTGGTAGTGGATGCAGCCCAGGGAATCGAAGCCCAGACCCTGGCCAATGTGTATCTGGCGCTGGACCATAACCTGGATGTATTTCCGGTTATCAACAAAATTGACCTTCCAAGCGCGGATCCAGACAGGGTTGCAGCAGAGATTGAGGATGTAATTGGCATTGAGGCCCATGACGCTCCGAGAATTTCAGCAAAAACGGGATTAAATGTAGACGACGTGCTGGAAGCCATTGTAGAAAAAATCCCATGTCCTGCAGGAGACAAGGACGCGCCGCTAAAAGCGCTGATTTTTGACTCCATTTACGATTCTTATCGGGGAGTTATCGTATTCTGCCGCATTAAAGAAGGAACGGTAAAGAAGGGGACCACCATCAAAATGATGGCCACCGGAGCAGAGGAAGAAGTGGTTGAAGTAGGATATTTTGGCGCAGGCCAGTTTATCCCATGCGAAGAGCTGACAGCAGGTATGGTAGGCTACATTACGGCCAGCATTAAAAACTTAAAAGAAACCATGGTAGGCGATACCATTACCGATAAGTTTAACCCCTGTGCAGAACCGCTTCCAGGATATAAAAAGGTTACTCCGATGGTTTACTGCGGTCTGTATCCAGCAGACAGCGCCAAGTATCCGGATTTGAGGGATGCGCTGGAAAAGCTGCAGCTAAACGATGCGGCCCTTCATTTTGAGCCGGAAACCTCTCTGGCTCTGGGATTCGGATTCCGGTGCGGATTTTTAGGACTTCTTCATTTAGACATTATTGAAGAGCGTCTGGAACGGGAATACAACCTGGATCTGGTTACTACAGCCCCAGGCGTTATTTATCGGGTTCACAAAACCAACGGCGAGATGATTGAGCTGACCAATCCGTCCAACCTGCCGGATCCGTCTGAAATTGAATACATGGAAGAACCTATTGTTTCTGCGGAGATTATGGTTACCACAGAATACGTAGGAGCGATTATGCAGCTTTGCCAGGAACGCAGAGGCGTTTACCTGGGAATGGAGTACATTGAGGGAACCAGAGCGCTGTTAAAATATGATTTGCCGTTAAATGAAATCATTTATGACTTTTTCGATGCGTTAAAATCCAGATCCAGAGGATATGCGTCCTTTGACTATGAGTTAAAGGGATATGAACAGTCTGAGCTTGTGAAACTGGATATTCTGGTAAACAGAGAAGAGGTCGATGCCCTTTCCTTTATTGTGTTTGCCGGTTCTGCTTATGAACGGGGCAGGAAGATGTGTGAAAAATTAAAGGAAGAGATTCCGCGCCACCTGTTTGAGATTCCGATTCAGGCGGCAGTGGGAGGAAAGATTATTGCCAGAGAGACCGTGAAAGCGATGCGCAAAGACGTTCTGGCAAAGTGTTACGGCGGCGATATCAGCCGAAAGAGAAAACTTCTGGAAAAACAGAAGGAAGGAAAGAAGAGAATGCGCCAGATAGGCAATGTGGAGATTCCGCAGAAGGCCTTTATGAGTGTGCTGAAACTGGATGATGAATAAGAAAAAACCATTGGAGCTTTATGTGCATATTCCATTTTGCGCCAGAAAATGTTTGTATTGTGATTTTTTATCGTTTCGGGCCCTGGCGTCTGTGCAGGAGGATTACATCAGACAGCTGTTAGATGAAATCCAGGCCGCCAGTCTGGCCAGTGAGGAGTATCAGGTAACTACGATTTTTATTGGAGGGGGAACGCCTTCTATTTTGGAAGCAGGGCTGATTCGGGCGGTTGTAGAGACTATTCGCCTGTATTTTGATATTGCTCCGGATGCGGAAATTACCATTGAGGCAAATCCAGGGACCTTAAACGCCCAGAAACTGGACGTATATCGGGGATGCGGGATCAACCGAATCAGCCTTGGACTTCAGTCTGCAGACAACCGAGAGCTGAAAGCCCTTGGAAGAATCCATACGTTTGAAGAGTTTTTAAAAAGCTTTGAGCGGGCCAGACAGGCAGGATTCTGGAGCGTCAATGTAGATCTGATGTCTGCTTTGCCTGGACAGACCTTAGAATCCTGGAAAAACACGTTAAAAAAGGTGGCAATGTTAAAGCCGGAACATATTTCTGCCTATAGCTTAATTATAGAAGAAAATACTCCGTTCTGGGATCATTACGGGGAAGGCTGCAGCGGAAAAAGCTGTGATGCTAACCGCTTTGCCGGAGACAGTTATGATGCGGACAGCTTGTGGAAACCGCTTCCAGATGAAGAGACGGAGCGGAAAATGTACCAGATTACCAGAGACTTTTTAGAAACCCAGGGGTACCAGCGCTACGAGATTTCCAACTATGCAAAGCCAGGGTTTGAATGCCGCCACAATGTGGGATACTGGACTGGGACGGAATACCTGGGGCTGGGACTGGGATCTTCTTCCTGCTTCCATGGATCCAGATTTTCCAATGAAACGGATTTGCAGACTTACCTGGAACTGGATTTTTTAAATGACGGCTTGGTAAAACTGTATCAGAATGTAGAACCACAGACGCGTAAATCCAAAATAGAAGAATTTATGTTTTTGGGACTTCGGATGATGAGGGGAGTTTCAGACATTGATTTTACCGCTAATTTTGGCGTGAAAATCAGAAGCGTGTATGGAGACCGGATAGACAAGCTGATTGCCAATGGACTTTTAAAAGAAGAAGGAAGCCGGATTGCCTTGACAGACTGGGGCATTGACATCAGCAATTATGTGCTGAGTGAGTTTTTATTGTAACGGTTCAGCCTAAAAAGATTAGCATCCGTGTATAGGGGGCAAGAGGTCAGATGACGTGTCTGACCTCTTGCCCCCTATCACGGATTCAGGCAAATTTATTCTAGGGTAATTATCTGTTCTTCGTTATATAAAATTCCTTCTAGTTCGAGTGGATGTTCTAAATTACGCTTTCCTATATTGTATAGTAGTTTTATTTCTCCAGTGAGGTATATGCTTTGAAATACCCAATTCATTCTGAATATCTTGTAAAAGGTTCTGCCTTTCATCCAGACATTGATAGGAATGTTTGAGGATACGCTTTTTTAGGGAATCATTACGGATACTGCTAAAAACAAAAACAAAGACAGATACAAGGACATAAAATGTTGTAAATGCAGCAAATATAGTTATATTGTTTAGGCTGTCTGGTTCTCTTAAACCATCATACCGTTCTATATATGTAAAATCTTCTAAAGTAACAGCTATTTTTTCGTAAAAGATATAATGATTAAAAATTAGCACAATAGGTAGAACAACAGGCCCGACAAAAATTAAGGCTATAATTTTCATGATTCTGTAGAAAAAGCTTAAATAGTCTGCTGAAAATAACAGTTTTTTAAAAAACAATGTAATTACGAAGGATAAGCTGCCACAGAATGATGACAACAGTAAAATTAAAAAAAATCTATTCATCATTTTCTAATTGTTCAATCAACTGCTCTAGTTGCTGGGTTTGCTCGGGTGTTAATTTACTTTTTCCGCAAAATGCTGCAAATAATTTTTGAAAGGATGAAAACCCCATATTTTTTTCAATGTCTTCTTGAAGTATTAATTTTTCATATTCTCTTTTGGTTATGTTAGGATAATAGTATACTTGCTTTGCTTTCCTTTTACATATCGCACATCCCTTTTTTAAAATTCTGGATAAAATGGTACTTTTGGTACTTAATGATTGCGGAAAGAGGTCATAAATCTCTCCACTTGAGATTCCTTCTGAATGCTGCCATATAAGTTCCATAAACTGATATTCTGTTGAAGATAAACGATGCATTTTCCCTCAGTCCTCCTTTCTATTACATTATATAGAGATTTTGTAGTAATGTAAATGCTTTTGTTTAATCTTTTGGAAGAAGGTAAGCAGTTTTTTACAAAAGTTGGGAATGGGGAAAAGAAAAACTAGTTGATTATTTTGAAGTGTCAAAGAAATGACAGCATAGAGCGGATGCAAAAATGAAATCAAATGCTCATAAGACAAAACAGGGAACCGGCTGGTAAAGGAGCCGATTCCCTGTTTATTAAACACTTATACAACTAAAAATACTTCCTGATACTGGGTACCCTGGGCTTTGGTTTCCTGATGGGTATTGTAAAATACGTCAATGTGGTTGCCGCGGACACCGCCGCCTTTGTCTTCGGCAGTATAAACCGTTCCGTTAATCATAACCTTTGTCCCGTACGGAATGACTCTGGGGTCTACGGCAATGGTGTGATTGGCAGAAGCCATGGCGCCGGTCGAAGTGTGACGGCCCCATCCTTCTGAACAGGAGTAACAAGGGCAGTATCCGGTTAATTTGAAGGTTCCTAAAGACTGGAGACCGGCTCCGCCAGCTTGTCCTTTGACATAGTGACGGCTTCCT
>UQMJ01000001.1 GCA_900542035.1 uncultured Clostridium sp. | reverse complement strand
TGCCGGATAGGAACGGCAAAATTTTTTACACTTCTATTACTTCTTTATCACACATTAGCAAATAACAAGGGCTTATAGCCCTAGAGCAAACCACCCGTTGGACGGGTGGTTGTGATTAATCCTGTATTTCTTCAAAAAAATGTGTCCAGACACGGAAAAAGCTTTGGGGCATCCGCTCGAGGGGGCTCTCCGGGGTCCATAGGAGCCAGATGGTAAAATTTCCCTGTTCCTCCCGGATCGGAAGGCTCACCAGCTCTGGATCGCTGCTGGGGAGTTTTTTGTTCAGAAATGCGATCCCGGCGTTGTGTTTTAAAAGCCGGAGCAGACTGGAAAACTGGTCCACATGGAAGGCATAGGAAAATTCCTTTCCGCGTTTTTTATAAACGTACTTCAGAAGCTGGGTATTCAGATCGTCACCGGCGTATCCGATGACAGGGCAGGTGATCAGGTCTTCATAGGAAACCTGGCCTTTTTCTGCCAAAGGATGGCGGCGGGACATGGTGACATATCTGTGACGGCTGGTATGCAGCTTCAGGCTCCTCAGATCGGGATCCGGCGCATCGCGCATGGCCAGGACCGCGTCCAGGGAGGAATCGCGCAGCATAGATAGAAGAAGCGGAACTGTACGGTTAGTCGTCTGAAATTCCAGATCGGGAAGCTGTTTTTTTAACTCGAAGTAAAGATCCAGCCAGTAAAATTCGTTGAGCACCACTGGAATGCCCAGACGGAGAGGACGGCTGATGGAGAGGAATTGCTTCATCTCCTCTGCCAGCCGTTCAGTCTTTTTCAGGATCCCGCTGCACTGATCCAGAAAAAAGGAACCGGCGGCGTTGGGGGCAAGTCCTTTGGAGCTCCGATCAAACAGCGGGATAGAAAGCTCTTTTTCCAGGGCGCGTATGGCCATGGAAATGGTGGATTGGGAGACGTTTGCCGCCTGGGCGGCCTTTAGGGTACTGCCGCAGCGGCAGACCTCCATAAAATACTGCATTTGTAAAAGAGTCATAGCACTCCTTTCTGTCGGAAGAAGATCTGAATGCATTTATTATACAAGAAAAAGCATATGGTATCAATAGAATTGATACTATTATGAATTATATATGTTTCACAAAGCCTGAGAAATATGAGATAATCTGCACATAAACAAAAACAAAAAAGCATAAAAACTGTGCACTTTCACAATGCATGTACCCGGGGGGAGAAAGGAAGCAGCGGTTATGCAAAAAACAAAAGGAGAAATGTCATGATTGCTGTAATTGGCCTTATTATGTTTGCGGTGTCCTCATATCTGGCGCTGAGCAAAAAGATGCATCTCATGGTACCCTTTGTGGTCGTACCTGTGATCGCCGGACTTTTCTGCGGTTTTTCTCTCCCGGAGGTTTTGAATTTTGCCGCCGAAGGAGTTACGGGAACCTTCAATTCGGTCCTTCTTTGTATCTTTGCAGTCCTGTATTTCAGTGTTTTGTCCGAGACGGGGATGTTTGATATTATGGTAAACCGTCTGGTGGGGATCACCAGGGGGAATATTTACATCGTTATGGTGGTAACGGTCCTTGTGGCTTTCATCGGCCATCTGGACGGCGCCTACAATACCACATATCTGATCGCAATTCCGGCTCTGGCCCCGCTTTATAAACGACTCAATATAGACCGGCGGAGCCTGGTGCTCCTGGTATCCCTGGCGGCAGCGCCCATGACGGCCATGGCCTGGGGACAGCCGGCGAAAATGACGGTTTTTGATCCGTCTATTGACCCGGTGGTCATGGCTTCCAGCCTCTATCCGGTGGTGGCGATCATGCTGGGGCTTGCTGTGGTCACCTCTCTGGGCTTTGGCTATTACTATTCTAAAAAGAATGCCTCTGAGATCGCTCTGCTGAGAAAGAGCTTTGAAAATGGAGGCGGAAGCCAGAAGGTGGATTTTTCGGATAATCCTCTGGCACGTCCAAAGCTTTTCTGGGCTAATTTTGCGCTGTTTCTTGGCTCTCTGGCCTGCTTTATGTTCATGACCGGCGTGAAAACATATGTGCTGTTCATGGTATTCTCATGTGCAGCGCTGCTGCTCAACTACCATACCCAGAAGGAGCAGAGCCAGATCATCCGCAAGCATTCGGCTACCATGCTGGCTCCGGCGATCCTGTTTTTGGGGATCGGAATCATGGTCGGGATCCTGAACGGAACGGGAATGGTAACGGCTATGGTGGATGCTGTCCTTGGCATCGTTCCGGAATCCATGGCAAGATGGACACATGTTTTATACGCGATCCTGATCCTGCCGCTGGAGATCTTCATCCCATATCAGGCCTTCCAGAGCATGAACCCGCTGCTTCTGGGTATTGGAGCAGGCTGTGGCCTGACTGGCTACCAGGTGTTAACGTGTATGAATATTTCCTATCTGAATCCATGTTCCCCGCTGGTGGCTGCGGCGAACCTGGCCTGCGAGCTGGCAGAGGTGGATATCATCAAGCAGGTGAAGTTTTCTGTACTGTTCTGCCTGGCCTTTAATACCATCGGAGTTCTGATCTGCGTGGCTCTTGGACTGGCGTAAAATATAATGAACGAATGTCCGGCTGGCGCTGCCGGCCGGGAAAAGAAAGGAATGATAACGATCATGAGTAAAGAAGTAAAGGTAACGCCAATGGATACTGTAAATAATGCCAGGACCATGCCCTGGAAGGTGGCCATCGAGCCGTTCCGGGTGGCTCCGAGGGTCTGGTATGTGGGGAATACCTGGGTAGGGAGCTTTCTGATCCAGACCAGCGAGGGGCTGGCGCTGATCGATACGACAGTGATGGAGGATCTGTATCTTCTGATCGATTCCATCCACCGCCTGGGCTTTGATCCAAAGGATCTGAAGCATATTTTTCTGACCCATGCCCATATGGACCACGACGGGGCGGCCAGGGCCTTAAAGGAGCTGACGGGAGCAAAGGTATGGCTGTCCAGAGAGGATGAGGAATGGCGTCACCGCCCGGAGGCGGATATGAGCGACACGGGATTTTCCATCGTTCCTTATGAAACAGACTGCTTTTATGAGGATGAAACGCCCATTGTCATGGGGGATGTGGTCATCCGCACCAGACTGTCCGCTGGCCACACGCCGGGAACCACTTCGTTTTTTGTAGAAATGAAGGACGAGGAGGGAAAAACGGTGGTATGGGGCATGCACGGAGGCGTAGGGATCAATACCATGAATACGGACTATCTTCAGAAGGTCCGCCTTCCCCTGTCCCTCCAGGAGGATTTTTTCCGGGGCTGCGAGGAGATGAAGTCCATCCATGTGGACATCTGCACACCCAGCCATCCATCCCATTCAGATATGCTGGAAAGGATCCCGGAGGATCGGAATGATTACCGGCCTTTTGTGGATGAGGGAAAATGGCCAGCCTTTCTGGAAGAACGGGCAGAATCCCTGAGAAAGGTCCTGGAACGGGGCGTTTACCAGAGATAAGGGCAGCCTGAGAGAGGAGAAGAAGATGGATACACTGCTGATCAGAAATGGAACGGTCGTGAACGCGGAGGACGGGACCATGGTCCAGGCGGATATCCTGGCCGAAGGAAGCAGGATCCGGAAGGCAGAGCCGGGGATCTGCGACCGGGCGGTCAGCGAGATCGATGCGACAGGCTGTTATGTGACTCCGGGACTGGTGGACCACCATACCCATATCTATCCCATGGCGTCCATCGGGATCTCTGGAGAGGCCGTCTGCTTTGGTTCTGGAGTCACAACGGCTGTGGATGCCGGGAGCACGGGCTGCGGGACCTATGAACGATACCGGCCCTGGATCCGTGCGTCTAAGCTGGCTGTCTGCCCTTACATCCATGTGAGCACCGGGGGGCTTTCCAGCCTTCCGGAGGCCATGGAGGATGTGGATCCGCACCATATGGACGCGGAGGGGATCCGGGAGCTGTTCCGGCGGTACGGGAATGAGCTTGCGGGACTTAAGATCCGGATCAGCCGGAATATCGTGGGAGATCTGGGAATGGATCCTTTAAAGCGGGCGGTGGAGATCGCGGAGCTGACGGGGGTTCCTTTGATGGTCCATATTACGGACCCGCCGGCACCGATAGAAGAAGTTCTTTCTGTCCTCCGGCCTGGGGATATCGTTACCCATATGTATCAGAACACCGGACCAACGATCCTGGATCGCGGCGCCGTCTCGGATGCCGTAAAGGCGGCGCGGGAAAAGGGGATCCTGTTTGAGGCGGCGGATGCCCGGGCCCACTTTTCCTTCGAGGTAGCGGAGCCGGCCATCGGAGAGGGATTTTATCCAGATCTTCTGGGAACTGATATCACCAGGCTCAGCATGCATCTCAGGCCGACGGCCTTTAATCTGGCCATGCAGATCTCCAAATACAGCTGCCTCGGGATCTCTTTTGGGACGCTGATCCATATTGCGGCCTGGAAAAACGCAGTCAACCTGGGGCTTTCGGACCAGATTGGGAGTCTGAGGCCTGGAAAACAGGCGGATATCGCTGTATTCCGGCCCTGCCGGAGGCGGAATGTATTCGGCGACCGGCCATTTTCCAATAAAGATGCGGAATTCCGGGAGGGGGATCTGATCTATGAACCAGTGCTTACGGTAAAGGCCGGGGAGATGGTGTGGAGAAGTGTGACTTTTTAAAAGAGGGAAATGAAAAGCCTGGCTGGGCGTGCGTCAAAACACGCTTCCTGCCAGGCTGATTTTTGTTTGAAGGTATGCTGCGAAGCGGGAGCGGATCTGAAAAACAAAAAGCCTGGACTCTTACGAATCCAGGCTTTATGCGGAAGATGGGACTTGAACCCACACGATGTAACCACCACAAGATCCTTAGTCTTGCTCGTCTGCCAGTTCCGACACTTCCGCGTATCGTTCTGAGCTTTTGTTGTTCAGCTCTCACCGACGTGTTATAATATACCACAGCCTGAAGAATTTGGCAAGTACTTTTTTGAATTTTTTTAAAAAATATTTTTTTGAAAAAGTTGTTGACAAAATGACAGTTTTATAATATAATCCAACATGTCGCTGAGAGATATAAACAAAGCGGCAGAGAAGAAATGCAGAAGTGGCGGAATTGGCAGACGCGCACGGTTCAGGTCCGTGTGGTAGCAATACCATGAGAGTTCAAGTCTCTTCTTCTGCACGAGTAGGGAAGCTTTAAATAGCTTCTCTTTTTTGTTTTTTCGGACTTTCTAAATCTCTCTACGTTTCGTAGGTTGCCCAATCTTCTGCCAAAAGGTAAACTAAGCTTATCCATCACAAAGAAAAGGGGAACAAAATGGGATATATCACCGGAAAAATAATAAAGGAATTGCGTGAAAAACAACAGCTTACGCAAAAAGAACTTGCAGATCGAATCAATGTAAGCGACAAAACCATCTCAAAATGGGAAACAGAAAAAGGACTTCCAGATATATCAGTCATCGAAGACCTGGCAAAAGCCCTGGGTACTTCCATAACCGAGCTGTTGACAGGAGATCTGCGAAAAAACGAAAATATATCTGGAAACATGAGGAAAATGCATTTTTATGTATGCCCTATCTGCGGCAATATCATTACCTCTGTGGGACAGGGCGTCTTTTCCTGCTGTGGTATTACCTTATACGAGGAAGAAGCTGAAAAATGTGATATTCATTATCAATCATTTTATCCGCATAGAAACGATTGATAATGAATATCACATTTCCATGAATCACTCTATGGACAAGAAGCATTCCATTTCCTTTCTCGCTTATGTAACTTCTGACAGCTGTGAGCTGACAAAACTTTATCCCGAGCAGGAAATATCTGTCCGATTTCGCAAAAAAGGCCATGGAATCCTTTTTGCATACTGCAACAAACACGGAATGTTCCGGACTCTTATATAGCAAAAAACCACCCATAAAAATTCTGAAAAATACAACAAAAAAATTTGAAATAATGATTGACAAATCCAAACGAATACGCTATACTATCCTAGTCGCTGACATACAGCGATGGATTGCAGAAGTGGCGGAATTGGCAGACGCGCACGGTTCAGGTCCGTGTGGTAGCAATACCATGAGAGTTCAAGTCTCTTCTTCTGCACGAGCAAAGGAAGTCTTCTCAGACTTCCTTTTTTAATTCTTTTCTATTTTTCTCTCTTACTCCCAGGGCCACTGTGATGCCGGCAAATACCGTCTTTTCTGCAAGCAGCTTTGCTCCCGAGCAGACCACAGCCCGTTCGCATACATTTCCAACTCCTACTGTTTTCTTCACAAATTCAGACTCTGAAAACTCTCCATCTGCCTGAGCAAGTTCTTGTGCCGTATAAGAAAACAGCTTCCAGTCTCTGGCTTTTACCAGTTCCGCAATCGCAGGTTCTTCTTTCTTTATATCAATGGTTGCCACGCCGGCTACGGCATGGCGGCTGATGCTGTGCTGATCCAGCATCTGTTCCACTGCCCTGGAAAGCATCTGTCCATCTGTGCCCTTTCTGCATCCAATTCCTACTACAACCGCTTTTGGGATCAGTTTTAAACAGTTTTCAGGTTCTTTCGAAGATACCGTAACCCAGACCTTCAGCCGTTCCGGAAGGCTGTTTTTTCCAGGCTCTTTTAAGGCTTCTGCCGGAACCTTTTCAAATCCTTCCGGAACCGGAAAATCCCCCCAGTCTGACCGCCATCCGATCTTTTCCCCTGACAAAAGTCCTGCCGAAACCTCTTTTGCCAGCCTTCGATCCGACAGATACAAGCCCTTTTCTCTTGCAAATACATCTACCGCAAATAAGTGGTTAACGTCGGTAGCAGTTGTAATTACCGGAACGGCTCCTATGGCTTCTGCCAGGGTAAGGGCCAGCTCATTGGCGCCTCCTGCGTGTCCGGATACCAGCGGAATCACAAACTGCCCTTTTTCATCTGCAGCAAGAACCGCCGGATCGGTAAACTTATCTTTTAAATAAGGAGCCACGCTCCGGACTGCAATGCCAGCAGCTCCAACAAAAATAAGCGCCTTTTTTTCTTTCCAGCAGGCAGCTGTCCACTGAGACAGGGAGTCCCCTTTCTGCCAGGCAGCCGCACTGCAGACGTATCCTTTTTTTGACAAAGCGCTGCAAATCTGCCCCGCCATGTTTTTCCCTGCCTGTGTAAAGCTGATAATCCCGATTTCCATTGTATTTTTATATCTCCTGGTTCTTTTTCTGTTCTCGTTTCTTCTTTGTAATCAGACCGCCAATCCGGCCGCTTTCTTTTGCTGTCAGGCTTCTCCAGCCCCCGCTTATAATTTTATCTCCAAGCCCCAGCTCTTCTGCAATTTCAAATTTCATCTTTTCTTCCGGAGTTAAATCCGTCGGGTCAAAGGGCTTTTGCTTTTTTGTCTTCGCCATATCTGAACGCCTCCTTTTCTCTGCATCCAAATCATTCCCTTTTTCCCTTATTTTATACACATCAGGGTTAGCATCCGTGTACCAAGGCGTGCCGCCCCTGTACACAGACGCTGTATTTCCTTCTGATTATTGATAAAACGAAACCACAACGCTTCCAGTACCGACTTCCAGATCCATTGTCTTTCCTGCTCCCTGCGCCCTGTTGTCAATCCGCTTTTCCATTCCAAGTCCGCTGTACTCAGAGCCGTCTATCTCCACAGAGCCAACTCCTATTTCTAAGTTATAATTAAACTCTTCCGGCCTTCCTTCCAGGCAGAACTCCAGGTTTCCAACTCCGCATTCTCCCTCAACGCTTCTTTCCGCAATTCCCTCATATAGAATACTTCCAATACCAGCGCTTGCATCCAGTTCCCCTGTCCTGGCTCCCAGAACCTCAATGGTACCTGCCTCTGTGGCCAAATCCATGCTTTCTGCTTCAATTCCGTTAATCGTACATTCGCCGATATCAATATCGCACTCCAGTTCCCGCAAGGACATCTGTCGGGGAACGCGAATCTGTACCGCGCCAAATTCTTCTTTTGTATCACGGATGCCTTCTCTCTTACCCTGGCCAACCTTTAGTTCCCCTTCTTCCTGACGCACGTAAACGCCTCTCTCCTGCGCTTCTTCGTCTAATACAACCTCAATCTGGCCGTCAGAAACCGGAAGAATCTCCACCCTGCCTCCAAAGAGGTCCGCTTCGATTTTCCAGATTTCTTCTGGTGCAAATTTTGACGACTGTCCTGCAAAAACCGGCTGATTTTCTTCTGGAACACCAGACTGGGCCTGTTCTGTTGCAGCCGGCTGATTCTGGCCTTCCAAAAGCCGGTTCCTTCTTCTTTCCTGTCTGTCATCCCAATCGCACCAGTCGTCCCAGCGTTCTTCCATCTCGTCAATATCGATATATCTTACTCCATCTTCTGCAAAATTTACCACGCCAGGCCTTGCGCCCAATCCTATGGCTGCCAGCGCTGTAATACTTCCCACGCCAAACAGCGCCGCTCCTGTAAGCGCTGTAATTTTAATCCATTTCTTCATACCGTTCTCCTTTTCCAATGAACCAAACTTCTTCCAATTGCTCCAATTTTCTTGACCAGCCACGGCAGAAACTTTCCGTAAAACAATACGCTGACCGCCAGGGAAACCAGGCCGATTCCAAGAAATACAATTCCCATTCCGATGCACCAGATGCCATTCAGCAGATTAAATGGCGTTGCCATAACGATACATCCTGCTATTACCACAAAAATCCCCGCTATCAGACAGGCCCCTGTCCAGATTGCCGCTGTAAAGAGCAGGGCTGCCAAAAGCGCCAGAACTCCTACAATCAGTCCGAATATACCTCCGATAACTCCCAGTCCCAATCCAAATACCAGCGGAAGCAGCGGTACAGCCACAAGTACAAGCGCTATCACTCCCAGCACTTTCCAGACCGAATGGTTCTTTTCCTGTGTCTTTTCATCTGCGCCATCTGATTTTGGCGGCAGGGAAAACGACTCCTTTTCCTCTTCTCTGTGGGCCAGCTGAAAGTTCGGCTGGCGGAAGCGATCGTCCTCATACCCTCGTTCTGTAAAACCGCCTCCAGACTCCAGATCCCCTTTTAAATCCGCTCGAATAATAGCTGCAATCCGTTCCGGACTGCCAAATTCTTTTAACACCTTTTCTTCATTTTCTGGTCCGGCTTCTTCCAGATAATCTGCATAGTAGCTTAACGCATCTGCTTTCTCCTCATCCGGAATATCCTGCAGAAGATATTCCAGGTCTTTCATAAATGTCTCTCGATTCATATACAGGCCTCCTCAAAAATACGGGATATCTTCTCCGAATAATTTGCCCATTCTCCGCGGTAAAGATTCAGCTGCAGTCTCCCCTTCTCTGTAATCCGGTAATATCTGCGGTTTCTCCCGTCAATCGCCATGTCGTAGGTCTCCAGACAATCGTCTTTTTGCAGCCTTCTCAAAACCGGATACAGGGTCGACTCAGAAATCTCAATCGCCTGCTGGACGTCCTGAGTAATTTTATATCCATAAGTACCTTCTGTATCTCTGGATACAACAGCCAGTACAATGGCGTCCAGCAATGCGGAACCCGTGTTAAATACCATAGGTCGTTCCCCTTTCTGATATTCATCTGATATTTTATCTAATATTATATGATATATAGTATTGGTTACGCCTATATTATATGATGTATAATATTACTTGTCAACACCTATTTTACGAATTCCAGTATTCCTTAAAAAATCCGGACGCGGCACCCCAGTTCTACCACAGGCCACAAACAATCCATTACCGGATTTCCGACCGCTACGCAGCCGTCCGTGCGGCCGCCTTTTTCTCCGTGAATTTCAATATAACCGCCCAACGCCGTATTCCAGTCCGGCATAGCGTTCTGGGAAATGGCAGAAACAATCCTGTCCCGCTCCTCTTTCGAAATCAGACCGGACTCATACCCTCTGTCTGCATCCTTCTGATTCGGGTAAGATAACCCCAATGCCCGATAATATCTGCTGTCTGCATTTTTCAAACATACGTAATATTCCCCTCTCGGCGTCCGCTTATCCCCTTGAATGCGCTTATCTCCCTCCTGAGAATTCATCCCCACCTGGGCGATAAACGAGTCGATTACCTGGGTTCCATAACACAGAAACAGAGTTCGGGTCTTTAGGGAAACCGCGATATGAATTTCATCTGGTTCCCGTTCTCTGCCAATTCGCTCCACCATCACTTCATCATACGGCGTCGCCATAGCAATAGAAATCTGAGGCGGACAAATCGTTTTTCCATAAGCCGGAAGCGGTGAACTTCCCAGCAGCAAGAAAACAAGGAACGCCAGCCATCCATTTCTCCCCATCCTAACACCTCCTTGTCCGGCGGCAATACAAGCTGCATCATGCAAAAATCCCCCTCTGCGTCCTGCAAAGGGGGATTCTGGTATCGTCAATGATTATTCAGCGTCAACATATGCATCTGCTACATCTGCATCTGCTGGAGCTTCTTTCTGCTCTGGAGCTAACAGCGCTTTCATGCTTAAGCTGATCTTTCTGTCTTCTTCGTTGAAATCAACTACTTTTGCTTCTACTTCCTGACCAATCTTTAATACATCAGATGGCTTCTCAATATGCTCTCTTGCAATCTGGGATACGTGCAGTAATGCGTCTACACCTGGCTCTAACTCTACGAATGCGCCGAAGTCGGTCATACGTGCTACACGGCCGGTTACAACATTACCTACTGCGTACTTCTCAGCAGCATTTGCCCAAGGATTGGTCTCTGGGAACTTTAAGCTCAGAGCAATCTTCTCGCCCTGGATGTCCTTAATCAGAACGCGAACCTGATCGCCAGTCTTAAATACCTTCTTCGGGTTCTCTACTCTGCCCCAGCTCATCTCGGAGATGTGCAGCAGGCCGTCAGCGCCGCCCAAGTCGATGAATGCACCAAAATCAGTTACATTCTTAACAGTACCTTCTACTGCGTCGCCTACGTGGATTCTCTCGAATAATTCTTTCTGCAGAGCCGCTTTCTTTGCAACCATAAGCTGTTTTCTGTCGCCGATGATTCTTCTTCTCTTTGGATTGAACTCGGTAATTACGAATTCAATCTCCTGGCCTGCGTACTTGGATAAATCCTTCTCATAAGTATCAGATACCAGACTTGCAGGAATGAATACTCTTGCTTCGTCTACCACTACGCTTAAACCGCCATCCAAAACCTGGGTAACCTTTGCAGTTAATACTTCCTGGTTGTTGAATGCTTCTTCCAGTCTCTTGTTTCCTCTGTCAGCTGCCAGTCTCTTGTAGGAAAGAGCTACCTGGCCTTCGCCGTCGTTTACTTTAATAACCTTTGCTTCCATCTCGTCGCCTACGTGAACAAGAGTGGTTAAATCTACGCCTGGCTCGTTGGTATATTCGCTTCTTGGAATAATGCCATCAGACTTGTAACCTATATTTAAAACTACTTCATCTTCTTTGACGTCGATGACCTTACCAGTGACTACCTCTCCTGTACGTATTGTCTTTAATGATTCTTCTAACATTTGTTCAAAACTTAATTCTGACATTAGTATGAACCTCCTTAATAATGTTTTTGGGAGTGGATGCTCCCGCTGTAATACCTACGCTTCGCACAGAACTTACACTTTCAGGTTCCAAATCGTCAACTGTCTGGATGTAATATGTGTTCTCACACTCCCTGCGGCAGATCTCGTATAACTTCTGAGTATTGGAACTGCTCTTCCCGCCTATGACAATCATGGCGTCTACCTCAGAAGCGATTCTGCGCGCTTCCGACTGCCTTTCCTGTGTTGCATTGCAAATCGTATTTAAAACACTAATATCATAACCCTTTTTTAAAAATTTTTCAACTAAATCTTGAAATTTCTTGTAATTAAATGTCGTCTGGGATACAATACTTAATTTTTCCTCAGGGTCAATGGTCAATTTTTCAATCTGTTTCTCGGATTCTACCACAATTGTGTCTGCACCGGCCCAGCCTTTGATACCTTCTACTTCCGGATGTTTCTCATTTCCAATGATAATAACCCTGCGGCCTTTTTCATTTTCTTCTTTTACGATGCGGTGGATTTTCTTTACAAACGGGCAGGTAGCGTCTACAATTTCTATCTGGTTTTCCTCCAGCAGATCGTAGATGTGTCTCCCTACGCCATGGGAACGGATGATGACAATGCCTTCCTTTAGCTGCCTTAATTCATCCTCCGTCTCAATTACCTGAACCCCCTTTTTTTCCAGGTCTTTTACGACTTCCTCATTATGGATAATGGGGCCATAGGTATAAATGGGACGTCCATCCTGCTTGTTTATCTGTTCATATACCTTGTTTACTGCCCGTTCCACTCCGAAGCAGAAGCCTGCGGTTTTTGCTACAATGACTTCCATCAGGCATTCAACCCCTTTCTCCTGGCAATCTCTATAATCGCGTCAATGACTTCTTCAATGGTCATATCCGAACTGTCTACCAGTACCGCGTCCTCTGCCTGTTTTAAAGGAGAATGTTCTCTGTGCATATCCCGATAGTCTCTCTCGATAATATCTTGCTCAATTTCTTCTAAATTACACATAACTCCTTTTTCTTTTAGCTCGTCGTACCGTCTTTTTGCGCGGACTGCGGAACTGGCCGTCAAATATACCTTTGCCTGGGCATCTGGCAGGACGCAGGTCCCGATGTCTCTGCCGTCCATAATCACATTGGCTGTTTTTGCCAGTTCCTGCTGAAGCTGCACCAGCTTTTCCCGAACCGGCAGGTATACGCTGGTAGCCGACGCCATGTTTCCCACTTCCTCATTTCGGATTTGGGAAGAAACATTTTCTCCGTTTAAAATGACCTGCTGGCTTCCGTCTTCATAGCGGATGGTAATTTCCACCTGGCCGCAGGCTGCCGAAATCGCCGCTTCCTCTTCTTTTCCAATACCCTGACGCAGAAAATACAGCGCCATGGCGCGATACATGGCGCCGGTATCCACATAAATAAATCCAAGTTTTGCCGCCACTGCCTTGGCAATGGTGCTCTTGCCGGCTCCTGCCGGACCGTCTACTGCAATATTAAAATAAGACATGATTCTATCCTCCCCATTCTAATCTGAAATTCCCATTCCGGCCGCCCATCCGGTGGACCAGGCAATCTGGAGGTTGTATCCTCCTGTTACTGCATCCAGATCCAGAACTTCTCCCGCAAAATAAAGGCCATTTACCAGCTTTGACTCCATCGTAGAGGGATTGATCTCTTTGACTGCAATGCCTCCCTGGGTAATAATGGCTTCTTTATATCCCCGAAGACCGGTCAGAATCAGGGAAAATCCTTTGATCGTTTCTACCAGTCTCTGCCGCTCCTGCCTGGTAATCTCATTGACCTGCTTGTCCGGATGGATACCGCTTTTTTCAATTACAACCGGAATCATTTTAGCCGGAAGAAGGTGGTTTAGGGAATTTTTAAACTGCTTATTTTTAGCCTCTTCAAAGTCCCTTAAAATCCGGTCATCAAGCTGTTCGGCAGAAAGAGCCGGCTTTAAGTCAATCAGCAAAGTCAACGGCCCTTTCTGGATGGCTTTTGCACAATAACTGCTTGCGCTTAACAACACAGGACCGCTGACGCCGAAATGGGTAAACAGCATTTCTCCAAATTCCCGATACAGTTCTTTTTTTCCATTCTTTATGATCGCCTCAATGTTTTTCAGCGCCAGTCCCTGAAGGCTCTGGGCCGTCGTTCCTTCTGTCTCAAAAGGCACCAGGGCCGGCGAAAGATTGGCCACTTGATGGCCTGCCTGTCTGGCCCATTCATAACCGTCTCCTGTAGAACCGGTAGTGGGGTAAGAAAGTCCCCCTGTAGCCACGATGACGGCGTCTGCTCCGATTTCTTTTCCAAATCTGCCGGAAAGCCTGATTCCCCTGCAGATTTTCTGTCCGTTTTCTTCTTCTACAATCAGTTCTTCTGCCGCCTGGTTTAAATGGACTTCCACATCCAGATCCCGAAGCAGGCCGGAAAGGGCTTTGATTACATCTGACGATTTATCTGAAACCGGAAACACCCTGCCGCCCCGTTCTGTTTTTAACGGACAGCCTGCTTCTTCCAGCAGATCCATCATGTCCTGATTGGTAAATCCATAAAAGCTGCTGTACAGGAAACGGCTGTTGCTTACCACGCCTTTCAGCAGGTCTTCTACATCACAGGCATTGGTTACATTGCACCTGCCTTTTCCTGTAATATAAATCTTTTTTCCTAATTTTTCATTTTTTTCATAAAGTTCAACCTGATGGCCATTTTTCGCAGCTGCAATCGCAGCCGCCATGCCTGCAGCTCCGCCGCCGACAACAATTACTTTTTTCATATGCTTTCTTTGCTCTTTCCTTTTTTCATTGCCTCTTCAGCAAATTTCCGCTTTTTGCAGAAATACGAAAGAAGCTGTAAAATGAGCTGTCCGCAACTTCCTGGGTGGTTTCTCATTCTACAGCTCATGTCTTTATATCGCTGCCGTCACAAAAATATCGTAAATCGCCTTGATTGCCGTATCAAAATCTGCTGTTTTCACACCAATGATAATATTAAATTCACTGGAACCCTGATCGATCATCTTGACATTGATTCGGGCGTGTGCCAATGCGGAGAAAATTCTTCCTGCAGTTCCTCTGGTTGCCTTCATGCCCCGTCCTACCACGGCAATCAGGGCCAGATCTGCTTCTAATTCCACTGCATCCGGCTCCACCGCCCTATGGATTCCGGCAATTACCGACTGCTCATGCTCTACAAATTCATCCTGATGGACAAATACGGTCATGGTATCAATACCGGACGGCATATGTTCAATGGAGATATTCTGGTCTTCAAATACTGACAAAACCTTGCGGCAGAATCCCACTTCTGCGTTCATCATGGCTTTTTCAATGTTAATGGAGCAGAATCCTTTCTTGCCTGCAATACCGGTAATGACATACCGCGGCTTTCTGCAGGTGCTTTCCACAATCAGGGTTCCCTTGTCATCCGGACGGTTGGTATTGCGGATGTTAATGGGGATTCCTTCGCGGCGCACCGGAAAAATAGCGTCTTCGTGAAGAACGCTTGCTCCCATATAAGAAAGCTCCCGAAGTTCACGGTAGGTAATGGTTTCAATGACCTCCGGATTGTCGATAATTCGGGGATCCGCTACTAAAAATCCGGACACGTCGGTCCAGTTTTCATATAGGTCTGCGTGGATAGCCCTCGCTACAATGGAACCGGTAATATCCGATCCGCCTCTGGAAAAGGTTTTAATGCTGCCGTCTGCCTTAGAACCGTAAAATCCAGGAATAACGGCCCGCTCTACATGGGAAAGCCGGTCGCCCAGCTCCTTATTGGTTGCTTCCGCATCCAGGTTTCCTTTTTCATCAAAAAAAATCACCTCGGCCGCGTCGATAAATTCATAGCCCAGATAGTTTGCCATAACCATTCCGTTTAGATACTCTCCTCTGGACGCTGCATAATCTTTTCCGATTCTGGCAATGAAGTTTTCTTCTATTTTGGCAAACTCGTGGTCTAAGTTCAAGTTTAAGTCCAGACCGTCAATAATATCTGTATACCGTTTTTTAATCTTTTCCAGAATCTTTTTATAACTGGCTCCGGAAGATGCCGCTTCGTAGCATTCGTATAACAGATCGGTTACTTTTTCATCCTTGTCATTTCTCTTGCCTGGTGCAGACGGGATCACATACCGTCTGGACTTGTCCGACCGGATAATGTCTCCCACTTTTTTAAATTGTCTTGCGCTGGCTAAAGAACTGCCTCCAAACTTCACTACCTTTTTCATAATCATTCTCCTTTTCGCAAAACGCTGTTTTGAAAATGATACTCTCAAATAAAACCCCTGTCAAGGAATTTTTCTCTTAGTTCATCTGTTCATTTACGGCTGTTTCGCAGGAACGCATTGCCTGGATGGTCTTTTCCATTAATTCTTCCAATGTCCAGCCCAGCTTTTCTGCCCCCGTCCTGATCACGTCCCTGGAGCATCCTGCCGCAAACTTTTTGTCTTTAAATTTTTTCTTTAGGCTGGAAACTTCCATATCCATGACGCTTTTGGATGGGCGCATACGGGCTGCCGCCCCAATCAGGCCGGTAAGTTCATCTGCTGCAAACAGGACTTTTTCCATTTCATGTTCCGGCTCTACGTCTGAACACAATCCATAACCATGACTGCAGATTGCGTGGACAAGCTCTGGTTCTGCTTTTATTTCTGCCAGCAGCTGCGGCGCTTTCTTGCAGTGTTCTTCCGGATACTGTTCAAAATCTACGTCGTGAAGCAGACCGGCCAGTCCCCAGAACGCTTCTTCCTCCTGATATCCCAGTTCATTTGCATACCAGCGCATAACGCCTTCTACCGTCAATCCATGAAGGATGTGAAACGGCTCCTGGTTGTACTTTTTTAATAAGGCAAGCGCCTCTTCTCTGGTAATCTGTGTTGTCATAACCATTCTCCTTTTTCATCATATATTAAACATAGCATCAGCCTATTGGAGGTTTTTATGAATTCTTTTCCTTTTATTACCGGATCCGTTTCCTCTATCCGGAATCTGGCCCAGGAAGGACGCAGTCATATGTGTTCCTTTCTCATTGAATTAGACACCCATGACGGTCCCGTCTCTCTCCTTCTGACTTCAAATACCTATGTTTACGACTGTCATTCACTGGAACAGGGCGATCTGATTACTGCCTTTTATGATCCAAATGCCCCTGTGCCCCTTATTTATCCTCCCCGCTATACCGCTCTGGCCATCGTCGAAACAAAAATCGGCACAACAGCCGTTTTAGACGTTTTTGACGAGAATCTGTTAAACCCCGACGGTACGCTCCAATTGACTCCCCAGCCGGATACGGACATCGTCACTCCAAATGGGCAAAAACTCGGCCAAATTCCAGGCGGAAGCCTTCTGCTGGCGCTGTATACTGCTTCTACAAAGAGCATTCCTGCCCTGGCTGTCCCCGAAGAGGTTGTCGTATTCTGTACCGAGTAAACTTACGGTTCCTGCAGGCGTTTTTCTCTTTCTGCCCAGATTTTCTGGGTAGAAAAACCCCTGCCTTTTACTTCTTTTACCTGGCTGATTACCAAAAAGGCTTCCGGATCGATTTCCTGGACAGCCCGATTCAGCTTGGTCAGTTCTCGGTTGGAAATTACGGTTAACAATACCGGCCGTTCTTCCCGCATAAATCCGGTTTCCCCATAAAGAAGGGTGGAACCCCTGTCTAAATCCCGAATAATCATATCGTTAATTTCTTCGTATTTGCTGCTGACAATTTTTACCTGGGTCTTTGCCTCTCCCATTACCAGTACTTTTTCCAAAACCATTGTATACAGCAGGACCAATAAAATTCCGTAAAGGATCTGGGTCCGGTCAGAGAAGGACGCCTGCAAAAGCAGGATCAGCACATCAAATCCATACATGGTAACGGAAACCGGAATTCCAAAAAAGCGGCGGATTAACAGAGGCGGAATATCCATTCCTCCTGTAGAAGCTCCGCAGCGGATCACGATTCCGATGCCGATTCCAATCATGCAGCCGCCGAATACTGCGCCTAAAATCATATCTACGCCCGTCTGGGGAAGCTGGGGGATTTTTTGAAGCACACCTAAAATAAACGGGTAGTAAAATGTGCTTAAAATTGTGGTCATGGCAAATTTTTTGCCCAGAATCAAAGCTCCCACCAAAAACATTCCAATATTAAATACCGAGACAAAGCTGGTAATCGGGATGCCGAAATAGTTCTGCGCCGCCAGGGCCAGGCCTGTGGTTCCTCCCATAATAAAGCCGTTCGGGAGCAGAAACATGACAACGCCCAGTGCATACATGGTATTTGCGGCCAGGATCAGCACCACATCCAAAATCCATTTTTTTCGATTCATTACAAAACCTCCCATTCATTCGGGCATATTGTAACCCGCTTTTTTTTCCCTGTCAAGCCGCACAGCCGGAAGAAATCAGACATATGTTAAACTAGAACCCAAATCAGGAGTATCATTATGTTAGAAACCGCAGTTGTCCTGACCCCTGTCCATTATTGTTATCTAATCGGGGTCTTTGTCATCCTGGGCGTCATGGTCATGCGTAAAGACACGCCCGCCGTCTGTATTGCTTTTCTTTTTCTTCTTGGCTTTACTGGCTTAGGAACCATACGCGGTGGCATCCAGACCGTTTTTAACGCTATTTTGTATGCTGGTCGGGAATTTATGGAAATCATTGCCACCATCGCCCTGGTTACCGCACTTTCGAAATGTTTAAGCGAACTGGGAAGCGACTACCTGCTGATGCGCCCCATGTCCCGTATTATGAAAACCCCTTCCCTTACCTGGTGGATTCTGGGGCTTACCATGCTGGTATTTTCCCTGTTTCTCTGGCCCTCTCCTTCCGTCGCTTTAGTGGGAGCCATTATGCTTCCCTTTGCCGTGCGGGCAGGACTGACGCCTTTGGCTGCTGCCATGGCCATGAACCTGTTTGGTCATGGAATCGCCTTAAGCTATGACCTGGTAATCCAGGGCGCCCCTGCTATCTCTGCCTCTGCTGCCGGTATTTCTGCCAGTCAGATTTTAAGCGAAGGCCGCCCTGTCTTCTGGGTAATGGGATTGACCACTGTCTTATCTGCATTTTTCCTGAACCGGAAATCCATGACTGCTTCTTCTCTCCCTCTTTCCTCCAGGAATGCGAACGAAACCGGTACCTCTCCACTTTCTGCCTCTCTGGCAGCCCATTCTCTTCCGGCCAAACTCCTGGCAGCAGCAGTACCCATTTGTTTTCTTGCAGATATTGGCATCATGCTGGCTTTTAACCTGAAAGGAGGAGACGCTACCAGTCTGGTTTCCGGAACTGCCGTCCTTTTGATGTGCGCCGGATCTGTCCTTGCATTTAAACGGGATTCCCTGGAAAAAATTACCGGTTATCTGACAGACGGTTTCTTATTTGCCATCCGGATTTTCGCACCGGTCATTGCCATCGGAGCCTTTTTCTTTTTAGGCGGCGACGGCATTTCTTCCATTATGGGAGATTCTTTTTCCGGCGGCATTTTAAATGACTGGGCCATCTGGCTTGCAGAAAAAGCCCCGTTGAATCCTTATCTGATTGCAGGAATCCAAATGGCTGCCGGCGCTTTAACCGGCCTGGACGGTTCTGGTTTTTCCGGACTGCCTCTTACCGGCGCCCTGGCTAATACCTTTGGAACCGCAGTAGGAGCTTCAGTTCCCATCCTGGCCTCCCTCGGACAAATTGCCGCGATTTTTGTTGGCGGAGGCACCATTGTTCCCTGGGGATTAATTCCTGTTGCTGCCATCTGCAACGTCAGCCCTCTGGAACTTGCAAGGAAAAATCTTGTGCCGGTTCTCATCGGATTTTTCTGTACGTTCCTTGCCGCCTGTTTCCTCTTATAACCTGTTTTTCTTGCAGAAAGGAGTCTTATTATGGGAAAAATTATGGGATTTTTCCATCCGGAAGTTATCTTTACAAAAGAAAAAGGCCGGTATCTTCACTACCTGGATGATATGACCCAGGCTTTTGAAACGGCCTTTCCGCATCTTATCCAAAAAAGCAGTTCGTTTCTTTCTGACCACTTTGGCCTGGCCCAGACAGAGTTTTCCTCTGCCAGTCTGCCTGTCTTGCCGCTAATCAAAAGAGACTGCGGCCAGACCTTTGGAATTGTGCTGGATGGAGAACTGTACAACGCGCCGGAATTATCTGCTGAGTTAACCTCCAGGAAAAGAGCGTTTGATCCTTCCTCTGATGCAGACATCCTTTTAACTTCTTACCTGGAATTCGGCCCATCCTTTGCAGAGAAATTAAACGGCGCTTTTGCCTTTGCCATCATGGACGTTCCCAACAACCGGCTGATCCTTTACCGAGATCACGCTGGCATTAAGCCTCTTTTTTACTCTGTTAAAGAGGGAACCCTGGTTTTTTCTTCCCAATTAAAAGGCCTGTTTGCCTTTGACAAAATCCGTCCGGTCCTTGATAAAAACAGTCTCAATGAAATTTTCAGTATCGGGCCTGCAAAAACCAGAGGAACCGGTGTATTTTCGGGAATCCAGGAAGTGCCGCCTGCCCATTTTCTCTTCTGCTCCCAGGATGGTGTGTCTCTTCATGCTTACTGGCAGCTGGAAAGCCGCCCCCATGAAGACAGTTTTCAAACCACTGTTGACAAAACCGGCTTTCTCTTAGAAGACGCCATCCGACGCCAGTTCCGCCATTCTGGTCCTGTCTGCTCTTTTTTATCCGGCGGCGTTGATTCTTCCCTGGTTTCCGCCATCTGCGCAGAGGAAGCAAAAGCAGAAAATCGCCCTCTTGCAACGTTTTCCTTCGATTTTGCCGGAAATGACAAGAACTTTCAGGCAAATGATTTCCAGCCGTCCCAGGATCGGCCTTTCGTAGAAAAAATGACTGATTTTCTCCAATCGGATCACCAGTTTCTGGAATGTACGTCCCAGACCCAGTTTGACCTGTTAGAAGCTTCTGTTATCGCCCATGACCTTCCGGCTATGGCCGATGTAGATTCTTCCCTGCTGTATTTCTGTTCCCAGGTGGCTCCCGATTTTGCGGCCGCCATGACTGGCGAATGTGCAGACGAAATCTTCGGCGGCTATCCCTGGTTTCATAAAAAAGAATGTTTCCAGGCCCACACCTTCCCCTGGACTATGGATTTAAATGCCAGAAAAGTCCTGCTGTCCCCTGAATTTTTATCTGAACTTTCTATGGACGATTATGTCCAGAACCGGTATGAAGCTTCTATCTCACAGGTTCCGAAACTGGAAAACGAAGGACTGGAAGACGCACGCAGAAGGGAAATCTCCTATCTGAATCTGGAATGGTTTATGCAAACTTTACTAGACCGGATGAACCGAACCAGCGAAGCCTGCGGCCTGTCTGCCAGGGTGCCTTTTGCCGACCGGCGCATTATCGAATATCTGTGGAATGTCCCCTGGGAAATGAAGGCGAAAAACGGCATTGTAAAAAGTCTTCTGCGTCAGGCAGGAGTTGGGAAGCTGCCGGACGAAGTGCTGTTTCGCCGGAAATCCCCTTACCCCAAAACCTATGACAAATCTTATGAAACCTTATTGGTCAGACGGATTCACGAAATTTTGGCAGATCCCTCTTCTCCGATTCTCCAGTTTCTGGACAAAAAGAAAACCCTGGCCTTTTTATCCAGTCCCGCCGATTATGGGAAACCTTGGTATGGTCAGCTAATGGCAGCTCCCCAGATGATGGCCTATCTGATCCAAATCGACTTCTGGCTCAGAACCTATCAGCCTGACATCCGGTTCTGACTTATTTTCCTCCTGCTGTTTACAGCCAGTCCCTCTTTTGGTACACTAGATAGAATAGTCAGCAAAAGGAAGGAATGTACCATGAATTTTAATGGCAGCACACGCAGATACAAACGAAACTCTTCTTCCTCCAGAAGAAACGATAAGAAAAAAGCAGGAAAGAAATGGATCTTCCGCAAAGAATGTTTGCTTCCCTCCTTTCCTATCCTGCTCTTTTCTTTTTTATTGACTGTAGGAATTTTATTTGACGGAAACCTGACAAGTTCTTTTTCTTTCCCAGAATTTTCCGTTTTTCCTTCTTCCGGCCCGACCGGACATCTGGATTCTTCAGAAGAGGCCGTTTCACCGGAAGGATTTGAGGAAGCCCCTTTCCGTCTTACCGTATTGGATGTGGGACAGGGTCTTTCTGTGTTCATCCAGTCCGACGGCCAGACCATGCTCTATGACGGAGGAGATCGGGACGCTTCTTCCTTTGTTGTCCGCTATTTGGAAAATCAGGAACTGGAACACCTGGACTGTGTTGTTGTTTCCCACTACGATGCCGATCACTTAAGCGGTATTGTCGGGGTTTTAAACCGGTTTCCCGTCCGTCAGGTACTGGCTCCCGATTATGAAGCCTCCAGCTCCATTTTTAAATCCTACGAAAACGCCATGAAGCAGCAAGGGATTACTCCCGTCCATCCAGCCGTAGGAGATGCCTTTTCCCTGGGGCAGGCTTCCTTTACCGTACTGGGGCCTTCTTCTATCGTTTCCGACAGCAATAACAACAATTCTCTTGCCATCCGGATTACTTATGGCAATACCAGCTTTCTTCTGACCGGAGACGCGGAACACGAGGAAGAAGAAGACATCTGTGAATCCTGGGGAAGATTTCTTCTCAGCGACGTCTATGTGGCCGGACATCACGGAAGCGGCAGTTCCTCTTCCTGGAAGCTTTTAGAAAATGCCATCCCCAAATATGCTGTCATCAGCTGCGGAAAAGGCAACTCCTACGGCCATCCCCATGATACAGTAATGGAACGGTTTGAAGCAATGGAAATCCCTGTATACCGCACTGATATACAGGGATCTGTCTCTGTAGCTTCAGACGGCCAGCGTCTGATTTGGTCCCAGGAACCATGCAACGATTATACTTCCGGAGATTAAAAGGCCGGATTTTATGAGTTTGCAGTCATACGGTTTAACCGTTCTGATGAAACGGTCATGGCTGCCAGAATTGCAAACAGGTAAACCGGATACCAGACAATCCCTGCCGACTGGGCCAAGAAACCGAATATCGGCGGCGCCAGGGTGTTTCCCAGATAGGCAAAAGCCATCTGAAGACCTACGATTGCCTGGGACAAATCCCAGCCAAAGTTTCTTGGCGTCCCATGCATCAGACTTGGATAAACAGGAGCGCATCCCAGTCCAATGATAATCAGTCCTGCCGAAGCGGCCCTGGTTCCAAGCGGCAGAAGCACCATCAGGACTCCGACGGTTCCTGCCGCTTCCCCCAGTCGTACCATCTGCCTGTCATTTAGTTTCATTGCCAGAAAACCGCTTAAAAATCTTCCGGCAGTAATGCCCAGATAAAATAGAGACGCCCATTTTGCCGCAGTTTCTTCTGATAGCCCCCGATACATGACCAGATAACTGGACGCCCACAGCCCTGCCGTCTGCTCCAATGCGCAGTAACAGAAAAAGGTGGCCATCTGGGCTTTTACTCCTGGGATGCCTAAAAGCTGTTTTGCAGTAAGGCAGCGTCCGGACTGGAGATGTTTTCCTTCTTCCAGGTTCCGTTCTTTCCATAAGAACAAGGTAGAAAACAATACTGCTGTCAGAACTGCCTGTAAAGCCCCTACCATCCGGTAACCGCTGTTCCAGGACCATCCTCCTGTCAGGCACAGCCCCATAATATAGGGTCCTATAGAAGCGCCAATCCCCCAGCAGCAATGAAGCCAGCTCATATGGCTGGCTTTAAAATACAAAGCGGCATAATTATTTAACGCAGCATCGACTGCTCCCGCTCCTAATCCATATGGAACAGCCAGCACGCACAAAACTCCAAAAGACGGAGCCGCAGAAAATCCAACGAGCGCGGCGGCAGTAA
Source organism: uncultured Clostridium sp. (assembly GCA_900542035.1). GTDB lineage: Bacteria > Bacillota > Clostridia > Lachnospirales > Lachnospiraceae > UMGS1370. Next base: position 262,432 of record UQMJ01000001.1, on the reverse strand, counting down.
GGCCTACACTGCAGGCAGTTACCAGCCCTGTGCCCCAGCGTCTGGTCAGTCTGTCACTCAGCAGACTGGAAATAACGGTTCCAATGGAAATAATCATAGAAATAATTCCTGCGTAGGCAACCGGCGCTCCCAGTTCCCCATGCATTCTGGGCCATGCAGATCCCAGCATTGCATCCGGAAGTCCCAGGCTGATAAACGCCATATAAATAATCGCTAATAACAATGTCATACTGTATCCTCCCATCGCTTCTACTATACCGTCCATTTTCCGGAATGTCCAGTATGAATTTTCTTGACATTCCTTCAAAGATTTATACAATAAAAGGGAAGAGTTTTAAATAAATGAAAAAGAAGGTGGTTCCATGTATATTACTTGTTTGGATTTAGAAGGCGTACTGGTTCCTGAGATTTGGATTGATTTTGCCAAGGCCAGCAGCATTCCCGAATTAACGCGGACGACCCGCGACGAACCGGACTACGATAAGCTGATGAAATGGCGACTGGGCATTTTAAAAGAGCATGGACTGGGCATACGGGAAATCCAGGACGTGATTGCTTCCATTGAGCCTCTGCCTGGCGCAAAAGAATTTTTAGACGAACTGCGGTCTTTTTCCCAGGTCATCATTATCAGCGATACTTTTACCCAGTTTGCCGCTCCATTAATGGAAAAGCTGGGCCGGCCTACCATTTTCTGCAACTCTCTGGAAATAGCCGAAAACGGAGAGATTACCGGCTATCGGATGCGGATTGCCGATTCTAAGCTAAGCACTGTAAAAGCCCTGCAGTCCATTGGCTTTGAAACCATTGCTGCCGGAGACAGCTACAACGATTTAGACATGATAAAAGCTGGTAAAGCCGGATTTTTGTTCCGCTCTACCGACAAAATCAAAGCAGACCATCCAGAGATTCCCGCTTTTGAAACCTATGAGGAGTTAATGGCCGGAATCCGCTCTGCCATGAAATCTTTATAAAATAAAGAGACTTTCACAAAGAAACGCCGCTGGGATATCAAGCGGCGTTTCTTTACTAAAGATTCTGAAAATCAATTTTCCGGTTCTTATCATAGGATTCTCATCGTGCTCATAGCATACTATCCTTCAAATCCTACGCTGTGTAAAAACTTTCCAAAGTCCTGACGGCCTTTTTCGGTACATTTGTAAACTCCGGCATCTTCCAATACCTTAGAAAATACCAGTCCTACTTCTTCCTGCAGGATCGTATCTATATTTTCTCTGGTTACTTTTTCATATTTCGGCAGGAATTCTTCTACCCAGTCCGCGTGTTTTGCCAGAACCTCATTGTCCCGAATGTTCTTTCCTTCTACAATATAATCTGCCAGATCTGCCAGCTCCGTCTTTAATCTGGAAGGCAGAACTGCAAGTCCCATAACCTCAATCAGACCAATATTTTCCTTCTTAATATGATGAAGTTCCTGATGCGGATGATACACGCCAAGAGGAAATTCTTCGGTCGTAATGTTGTTTCTTAAAACCAGATCCAGTTCGTAAAGATCTCCATTCTTTCTTGCAATCGGCGTAATGGTATTGTGAGGTTCTCCATCGGTTTCTGCATAAACAAACGCATCTTCATCGGTATAGCCTCTCCACGCCTGCAGCACCCGATCTCCCAGCTCAATGAGACGGTCAGAATCTGCGCAGCGAAGTCTTAGAACGGACATCGGCCAATGGACAATCCCTGCTTCGACATCCTCAAATCCTTTCATGGCAAAGGATTTTTCAATCGGAGCTTTTGCCATGGCAAAGGTATAATGGCCGCCCTGGAAATGGTCGTGGCTTAAAATAGAACCTCCTACAATCGGAAGATCTGCATTGGAGCCCAAGAAATAATGAGGGAACATTTTTACAAAGTCAAACAGCTTGATAAACGTCGCCTTCTCGATCTTCATCGGGATGTGCTGACCATTAAATACGATACAGTGTTCATTGTAATATACATAAGGAGAGTACTGGAATCCCCACTGGGAATCATTGATGGTAATGGGAATGATTCTGTGGTTATTTCTGGCCGGATGGTTGGTACGTCCTGCATATCCTTCGTTTTCCCGACACAGCAGGCATTTGGGATAACCGCTCTGTTTTGCCAGCTTTGCGGCCGCAATGGCTTTTGGATCCTTCTCCGGCTTTGATAAGTTGACCGTAATGTCCAGATCTCCATACGGGGTTGCAGTCTTCCACTTCATATCCTTGCATACCCGATAGCGGCGGATATAATCGGAATCCTGACTCAATTTATAATAATAGTCGGTCGCCTCTTCTGGAGAATTGCTGTAATGCTTCCAGAACTCATCGACTACCTGGCTTGGACGGGGCATCAAACAATTCATCAGACGGGTATCGAACAAATCCCGATAGGTAATACTGTCTTCTGGAAGGGCTCCATTTTCGTGGGCAGCGTCCAATAATTCTTTTAAAATCAATTCCAGATTATCGGACTCTACTTCGCCCTGCGGTTCCTCATACTCGTCCATCTTCATTACATCCAGAATCTGATTGGTCGCATAAATGCGGTCTGCTTCTGTAATCAGACCGGCCTTTAATCCATACTCTACCAATCCTTTAATCGCTTCATATACCATGGTACTTCCTCCTGGTTTTTAAATTGCAGGGCTTCTTTCATCCCAGACTTTTTTCATTATACCTGTTTTCCAGATAGAAAACAATGTATTTTCTCCTCGTTCCCCTATAATTTTGTTACATATTTTTCAATCCTGGCTGTAATGATTCCGCCCAGGATTCCAATACAGGCTCCGGCTGCCGTTCCAGCGATAAGAAGCGCCGGAAAATACACAAACACAGAAGAATTTAAAACTATGGCCGCTGCAATTAGCTGGCCCAGATTGTGGGCAGCGCCGCCTAAAATGCTGACGCCGATGTGGCTAAACAGACGGTATTTTTTGCAGAAAATCATAACTGCAAGGCTCAGCATTCCGCCTGACAGTCCGTAAATCATGGAGGAAAAGCCTGCTCCAAATAAAAGGCTGGAAAGCACAATCCGGATCAGGCTGATGCATATGGTTCCCGATGCTCCTATGGTGTAAAGCCCTACAACCGATACCAGGTTTGCCAGTCCCAGTTTCACTCCTGGAACCATCAGATGTACCGGAAACAGCGATTCGATATAACTGAAAATAAACGCCAGGGAAATTAAAATCCCGTACAGCGCTACTTTTTTCGAATTCATAACCTTCGGCTCCTCTTTTCTTTCTGAATTTTCTTTTTTGAAAATTGTAGCATAGGAACTGCTGCTTTTCAACATGGGAATCACTTGCATCCTGCTCTTTTCTTGTGTTAGAATAGAAACCATCATTTTTAAGAAAGAGGAACTTCCATGAAAAATAAACGAGAACTGATTTTAATTGCTGTCCTTATCGCGATTGCCGCCGCCTGGTTTGCAGGACAGAACATTCTTTTTTCCGCCCCTGCCGCTTATGCCCAGGTAACAGTGGATGGGGATGTTGTCCATACCCTGGATCTGGCAAAGGACACCGAAATTACCATAACCGGCAAGCAGGGCGGATCGAACCTCCTTGTGATACAGGATGGAAAAGTCTGGTGCGCCTCTGCTTCCTGTCCGGATAAAGTCTGTGTAAGCCAGGGCAAAAAGAGCCACAACGGCGATACCATTGCCTGCCTTCCCAACAGGATGATTGTTACCATTGTGGCCCAGTAATTTTTTTATTTTGCTTCCAGCAGATGATTAAAATAAGCAAATACCCTGGATTTTTCCATAACGCCAATCAGCACAACGGCAAGGATAGTGCCGCACAGGGTGCTCATTAAAAACGGCATTACATACATAAATAAGGCTGCTTCTTTTCCCATTAAAAGTTCTGCTACCGGATAGCACAGGATTCCTCCCAGAATTCCGGTTCCGAATACTTCTCCAAAATAAGCGGCAGCCAGTCTGCCGGTTTTCCGATAAAGGAATCCGCACAGGTAAGCGCCAACCATGCTGCCAGGAAATGCCAGCAGGCTTCCGGTTCCAATCAGGTTCCGGATTAGCGAGGTGGTAAAGGCCATAGCAACGCCATACCAGGGGCCTAAAAATACGCCTGCAATTATGTTGCATAAATGCTGGATCGGAAAGCATTTCGATGCCCCAATGGGAATGGCAAATCCGGACATCACGACTGCCGCTGCCGCTAACATTGCGCTTACTGCTAATTTCTTTACATTCACTTTCATTTTCGGATTCTCCTTCTTTTTATTCCTCGTAAATGTTTACAATTTCTCCGTCCAAAATCCGGTTCATATTTTTTACTGCGCAGAAATTGCCGCACATGGAACAGGTATCTTCCTTTTCCGGCTTTGCAGACGCCCTGTATGCCCTTGCTTTTTCCGGATCAATGGCCAGATCGAACATGGTCTCCCAGTCCAGCTTTTTCCTGGCCACACTCATCTTGTGATCCCAGTCTGCCGCGCCTTTGATTCCCTTTGCCAGATCTGCTGCATGGGCTGCAATCCGAGACGCCATAATCCCTTCTTTTACATCATTCACATCCGGCAGTCTCAAATGCTCTGCAGGCGTTACATAGCACAAAAATGCAGCGCCATACGCAGCAGCTATCGCTCCGCCAATGGCTGCAGTAATGTGATCGTATCCTGGAGCCACATCGGTTACCAACGGCCCTAATACGTAAAATGGAGCGCCTTTGCAGATAGTATTCTGAATCTCCATATTGGCCTTGATCTGATTTAACGGCATATGGCCTGGGCCTTCTACGATTACCTGGACGTCCTTTTCCCATGCCCTTCTGGTCAGTTCTCCTAAGGTTACCAGCTCTTCTATCTGGGAAATGTCTGACGCATCCTCGATGCATCCAGGACGGCAGGCGTCTCCTAAGCTCATGGTCACGTCATACTCCCTGCAAATCTCCAGGATCTCGTCATAATATTCATAAAATGGATTTTCACATCCGGTCATTTCCATCCAGGCAAAAATAATAGAACCGCCTCTGGACACAATATTGGTAAGGCGTTTTGCCTCTTTAAACCTTCTGGCTGTATTCCGGTTGATTCCTGCATGAATAGTCATAAAATCTACACCGTCTTCCGCGTGCATCCGTACAACATCAATCCATTCTCTGGAAGTAATTTCTTTTAACGCCTTGTGATAGTAAACCACTGCGTCATAAATGGGTACTGTACCAATAATGGCCGGACACTCTGCAGTCAGTTTGCGGCGGAACTTCTGGGTATCTCCAAAAGAACTTAAATCCATAATGGATTCTGCTCCCAATTCAACTGCATCTTTTACCTTTAAAAGCTCCATGTTTAAATCCTTACAGTCTCTGGAAGTACCAAGATTTACATTGATTTTAGTTTTCAGCATGGAGCCAATGCCGTTTGGATTCAGACACGTATGGTTTTTATTGGCGGGGATGGCAATTTTTCCCTCTGCCATCAATTTCATCAGTTCTTTTTCGTCAAACTGCTCCTTTTCTGCCACCAGTTTCATCTCTTTTGTCAGGATTCCTTTTCTGGCTGCGTCCATCTGCGTGGTATACGTTCTTTGTGCTGTACTGGTCATACTATATCCTCCTATGAATTTAAGAAAGAAGCTGGCAAGCGGCCTTCTGCCCCTGCAGCGGAGCCCTTCTGCGATAAAAGCTTCCGCCAATTGAAAAAGGCCTATACCCCATAGGGATATAAGCCTTGGATCAACATACCATTGATCAACATTACACACTCTCTCCCTACGTTGGAATTACCCAAATCAGGTTCTACAGGTCGAAGTTGATGACTTCCTCTCAGCCCGCTCCACGAGCTCCCTCTTGTTTTTATTTTATTATTTTACTAATAAAGACTTTCCAGTCATTTCTTTGGGCTGTTCTAAGCCCATCAGCTCAATTAAGGTCGGAGCAATGTCTGCAAGACAGCCGCCCTCTCTTAACTTATATGCCGGATCTGCATTTACCAGAATAAATGGAACCGGATTGGTAGTATGGGCAGTCCATGGTTCGCCGGTATTGTAATCGACTAACTGCTCTGCATTTCCGTGGTCTGCACAGATAAACAGAACGCCGTCCATTTCCTTTACTGCCTCTACTGCACGTCCTACGCAGGCGTCTACTGTCTCAATGGCCTGGATTGCAGCATTTTCCACACCAGTGTGGCCAACCATATCCGGATTTGCAAAGTTGATGATAATCACATCATAGCTGCCGGATTTGATTGCGTCTACTAACTTGTTGCATACCTCAGGAGCGCTCATCTCCGGCTTTAAATCGTAAGTGGCAACTTCCTTAGGGGAATTTACCAGGATACGGTCTTCGCCTGGGTTTGGCTCTTCGATACCGCCGTTAAAGAAGAAGGTTACGTGTGCGTACTTTTCTGTCTCCGCGATTCTGGCCTGAGTCATGTTGTTGGCTGCTAAGAACTCGCCAAAGGTATTGGTAATGCTCTCTTTATGGAATGCAACCAGCTTATTGGCAATGGTTTCATCATAGTCTGTAAAGCAGACATAGACTAAATCCAGCTTCTTTTCTCTCTCAAATCCGGTAAAATCGTCATCGCAGAATGCACGGGTAATCTCTCTTGCTCTGTCTGGACGGAAGTTGTAGAAAATAACGGAATCATGATCCTTGATCGTTGCCACTGGAGCGCCGTTTTCCATTACAACAGTAGGCATTACGAACTCGTCATATTTTTCCTGGTCGTAAGAAGCCTGGATGCCTGCAGTTGCGGATTCAGCAGGAACGCCTTCTCCCTTCGTCAGCGCATCATATGCTTTCTGTACCCGATCCCAGTTCTTGTCACGATCCATTGCATAGTAACGTCCTGCTACAGATGCCACTTTGCCTACGCCGATTTCCGCCATTTTTTCCTCTAACTGGGCAACAAAGTCCTTGCCGGATGCCGGAGGGGTATCGCGTCCATCTAAGAAGCAGTGAACGTAAACCTTCTCAAGGCCTTCTCTTTTTGCCAGCTCTAACAGGCCGTAAATATGGGTAATGTGGCTGTGTACGCCGCCGTCGGATACCAGGCCGAACAGGTGCAGAGCGGAATCATGCTTTTTGCAGTTTGCTGCTGCCTCTTTAAATGCCGGAATCTCAAAGAAATCGCCATCCTGGATGGACTTGGTAATACGGGTCAGTTCCTGATATACAATACGGCCTGCGCCCATATTTAAATGACCTACCTCGGAGTTGCCCATCTGGCCATCCGGAAGTCCTACTGCCATACCGCTGGCATTGCCCTTTACAAACGGATACTGCTTCATCAGCTGATCCATCACTGGAGTTTTTGCCTCGCAGACTGCGTTGTGGCTGCAGTTATCATTTAAGCCATAGCCGTCAAGAATCATTAATACGGTTGGTTTCTTGCTCATTCTCAATAATCTCCTTTCAGAATATAAGGCTCTTTGGAGATTATTTTACTCCAATGTGAAAAATATGGCAAGCGGTTTTTCGGGGAGATATGTAATTTGTAAATTTATTCATAACAATTCAGCCATGCGAAGATTCAGACAGGAAAACTTGTTTTGATAAGAATTTTCCTGTCTGAATCTTCATAGAACAGATACCAAACGCTTCTTGTTGGTCACAATTAGGTAAAAAGGTACATGACTGAACTGTTACTTTATTCCTTATTCCGGTAATATTCCTGCAGCACGTAAAAGGCCTTCTTTTTATAAGTTTTGTCCATGGCAATCAGTCCTTTGCTGTTTTTCCCTTCCTGGAGCGGATACATACGGATTGGAGAAATAAAATCATACAATACCCATGGGAATAATCCTTGAATCTTTCCGTCTGTGAACGCGATTTGCTTTTTATAGACTTTTTCCTGGTGTTCTTCTGTAAAAAGTTCCTCTTCCCCGCCAAAGTGTTCGGCTTTTGCCCCTGCGCCGGTCTCGGTTATCACCAGTGGTTTCCCAAGGTCTGTATTATCCAAAATAGTTTTAAGGCCTTCGTAATCTCTATAATACCATCCATAATACTCATTAAATGCCACTACATCTACATACTGGCTCAATCTGTCATGTACCTGCATTATATTCACATCAACGAGACAGGCCGCGCTGACCAAACGGGTATCATCCATTTCCCTGCAGACTTCTGTCAGCCTTCTCATAAAACTCAACCTGTCTTCTGTATCTGGATTTTCATTTCCTACGCTCCAGATAATCACACTGGCTCTGTTTCTATCTCTGGTAATCAGTTCACAAAGCTGGTTCTCTGCATTCTGGTACGTGTCTGGATTATTAAAATCTAAGGCCCAATATACTGGAATTTCCTCCCACAAAAGGATTCCCAGTTCATCTGCCATCATTGCCATCCGCTGGCTGTGCGGATAATGAGTCAGACGCAGGGCATTACATCCTAATTCCTTAGCAGTCTGAAAGATTTCCATTCTCTCCTCATCTGTATGAATACGACCGGTATCTTTGCTTTCTTCATGGCAGCATACTCCCTTTAAATAAATCTTCTTTCCGTTTAAGAGAATGTCTGTCCCTTGTACTTTTACCTGCCTGAAACCAATCTTATCTGCTATCTTATCTTTACCGCAGGATACCTCTACTTGGTAGAGATATGGATTTTCACAATTCCAAAGAGTTGGCTTTGCTGTTACTGTTATCTGGGCCTTTCCTTTATCATCTGTTTCTGCCTGAGCTTCAATTCCAAGTTCTGCTATTACAAACTTACAGGTTTTTCCAGCCTTCTTTTCTCCCAGCCACGCTGTAAAACGAATGTGTTCATATGTGTCATCCGGAACCAGTTCTGCCGTAAAGTTCTGAATGAATTCTTTTGGCACGGTAAGAAGTTCTATAGAACGATAGATTCCGCCATAGTTAAACCAATCATAAGTAGCAGAAGGAATCTGCTCTTTTTCTCTTCGATTATTGACTGTAATAATCAGGTGATTTTCTTTCTCTAATGCATCTGTAATTTCAGCACAAAAAGGAGTAAAACCACCTCTGTGTCTTCCTACCAGCTCTCCATTCAGCCAAATCCGACACTCGTAATTGGCTGCTCCGATCCTTAAAAATACCCGTTTGTCTTTCGTATCTCTATCATAGACAAAATTCCTGCTGTATACAACTTCTCCCTCATAATACCAGTATCTTTCATTCATGCAGTTCCAGCAGCCTGGTACCTGCACTTTTTCTAATTGTGAAAAATCAAAATCCGTAGGAATTGTTCTTCCCTTATCGTCTTTTCCAAAAGGTTTATATAACCTTTTTCGTGTTAATGTACGGAATACGTCTGGTGTAAATCCCCACGTACCATCCAGTTTTTCAACCGGACGATTATAATATCCTAAAAGGGTTCCCCATCCTAAGTAGGGAATCTGATTCTTTACATCAAAATCCAAATTTAAAATGTCATCATAATCTTCTTTCATTCGATTCATTTCTCATCTTCCTCCAATTTTTACGATCCAATTCGTCATCCCTTTACGCTTCCTGCTGCAATTCCATCCATTACTTTTCTCTGCGTGATTAAAAATACCAGTACAACCGGTAAAGAAATAGCTGTAGAAAGAGCTGCTGTCATAGATAAATCTACTCCCAAATCGGAATTCAAATTAACCAGCATAGCTGCCATATTGTAGGTGCTCATATCTTTGGATAACATCAGTACCGGAAGCCACAAGCCCCAGCTTGATAAAAACGAAATTAAAGTAGCTGTAGTAAACACCGGATACATAACAGGTGTCACAACTTTAAAAAATATCTGAAATTCTGATGCTCCATCAATCGTTGCCGCTTCAATCAACTCATACGGCAGTGATTGGAAGAAGTTACGAAACAGGAAGAACGGCAGTGCCGCTCCCCACGCACCTGTAGACGAGGCCAGGATAATTCCCCAGAAGTTTCCTGTACCGTAAAGCTTTAACTGGACTACCATTACATACAGCGGAATCAGCAGCAGAACTGCCGGATACATCAGACTGACCGTAAAAGAACTTTCTATCAAACGGAAACCTGGAAGATCTTTTTTACGGTAAAGGGCATATCCTCCAAGGGAGGTGGCAAGCACGACTATAAGCGTGCTTCCCACAGCAATGATAATACTATTTTTAAAATAATGCCAAAGTGAATTGCCGGACAATGTCATAATCCCCTGCCATCCACTTAAAACCCATTTTTCTGGCAGCAGTGATAAAGGGTTTTGGATCAAATCCTGATTGGTTTTAAAAGATCCAAACAACATCCACAGAAATGGATAAATCATAATAAAAGAAATAATGGTAAGCAAAGCATAAACCAAGACTGTAACCGCTTTATTTGTTTTCATTCAAATGCCTCCCTATTTTCGAACCTGCTAACGTCAGCAACGCAATCAATAAAAACAAGAATGTGGCAATTGCTGTAGCGGATCCAAAGTCCATCTTTTCATACTTGCTGTACGCATAATATGAAAGGAAATTTGTCGCATAATTCGGTCCGCCAAATGTGATGATTCTGGATACCGTATAGGTCTTTAAAAATTGAATGACCGCATATGCTCCGTTTAATACAAAAGCTGGTTTTAAAGATGGAAGGGTAATGTAGAAATATGTTTGCCAGGCATTGGCACCATCCGTTGTTGCTGCCTCATACATACTTCTGTCAATCAGCTGATAATTAGTTAAAAAGATAATCGTATATAGTCCTACGTGCTTCCATAATTCTACAAATGCCAGAACTCCTATAGCAAGAGATGCCTCTGTCAACCATCCTACCGGTTCTAACCCCATAAGTTCCAGCAGACTGTTCATCGCTCCATTGGAATTAAAGAACTGTTTCCATACTACCGAGCTTACTACATCTGGCGTAATAAAAGGAACGAAAATTGCCAGTTTAAACAAAAGCTGAGCTTTTTCATTCAAACCTCTGCAGTTAAGCAATTGGGCAAGTATAAGAGCCATTACCATATTCAAAGGAACACTGATTACAGTAAATAGTACGGTAACCTGGAAGGAATCCCAAAAATACGAATCTGAAAATAATTTGATATAATTTTGAAAGCCAACAAATACCGGTTCAGTCAGGATGGTATTCCCTTTAAAAAACGAGTAATACATACTGCTGATCATAGGATATACACCGAATACAATGGATAGCACTGCAAATACCCCGATACAGCAATACAACATCCAATATTTTTTAAGAATTTTCATCTAAATCAACCCCATATTCTGCTGCCATACTTCTACTGGTTCGCCTCTATCGCACTCTGGACATTGGCATGAAGTTCTTCTACGCAAGCTTTGATTTCTTCTTCTCCTTTTGCATTAAATGCTTTCATAAGGCCTTTTTCATAGGTCTCCAGTAATTCTGGATAATAAGCAAATACACCGTTATAGGAATCTGCTGGATAAGTCGGAATGCTCTCATCAAAGAAAATCTTCTGGTTTTTAGATAATTTATCTTTGTCTACTACACTGTAGTCCATACAAGATCCCATAGTTTCAAAACTGGCCTGCTGTGCAGCTTCTGATAAGCAATATGAAAGATAGATCTTAGCAGCTTCTTTTTCCGGCGCATTCTTTGGCATTGCAATTCCTCTTACTCCGCCTAATAAAAGACCACTTTCCTTACCTGCTCCAAAAGATGGCCAGGTTGTTACTTCGTACTCTCCGACACCGCTGTCTGGTTTATCCCATCCTGCTGCATTCCAGTTTCCTACTCGGAACATACCAACGCTGCCGCTTTGGATCTTGGTATACATTGCCGCAAAGTCTTCGTTAATCGCATCCTTATCCCAAATAGCATTTTCTCCTGCATATAAGGAAATAACTTTTTCAAAATATTCTGCATTTTTCTCAATCTGGCTTTCCGGAGTACTATTTAACCACACATCTGAAATTCCATTTCCTCCTGTTAAAAACAGATTAAATACCTGTCCAGGGTCTGTACCTAAATGAAGTGTAAATCCTGAGAGACCTGCATCTTCATATTCCTGTCCTAATGCAGTAAAGTTTTCAAATGTATTAGGCAATTTATCCTCTGTCACTTCAACGCCTTCTACATCGGTACGATATCCTAATCCATTTACGGAACGGTTAATCGGGAATGCAATCAACTGACCGTCTGCAGAGATAATTTTCCTATCGCTTTCTGTTACCACCTCATGGTTTGGTGTATTTTTCAAAACCTCATTTAAATCTTCAAAACCACCTCCGGACTGCTGATGAGTTACTAAAAGACGGGAAGCCTCATTAAAAATCAGATCAACCCCACCAGTTGTGGTAACGGCCTGGAGTGCCTTTGTTGTTAATGTCGCATTATCAAACGTAATCGCCTCTATTGAATAGTTCGGATAATCCTTCTGCATTTCTGCTTCTGCAGCTTTAAAAAATGGAAGTCTGGAATCATTTCCCTCATACCAGATGGTAATCTTAACTGGTTCTTCCTTGTTTGCCGTCTGGCTGCTCTCTGCTGAAGTATCCGCTTCTACAGCGTTAGAAGCTTCTTGGCCGACAGATTCCTGCGGGTTTTCACTCTGTCCGCAAGCCGTTGTCATACACATTGCTACTGCAAGCATTAATGCAATCCTGTTTTGTTTTCTCATGTTTCTTCCTCCTTAGCATTCTTTTATATGTTTCATTGCCTGTTCCAATTCTACTAAATATACTCCTCGTCTGCCTTCATGGATAGAATCCATTGACACACTCTTTCCATCTAGATTCCAGCGACAGTGAAGATCGCAGCGAATATCCGTACAATCCGGCTTTGGAGAATAAAACCTTCCAATTACCATCCCTTTTCCACTTTCAATATTATAGAGATATAATGGTCGGTAATCCTGATCGTCCTGATAGCCATCTCCAATAATCCATTGTCCATCCGGCGAATAGCTGCAATGAATATCTTCAAAAAACATCTTCTTATCAAAAATTCTGTATTCCTGACTTTTATCTTTTAATTCATATAAGCCAGCTCCTACCCCACAGTCTGCATAAATCAAAAGTTTTCCCTGTTTTCCCCAATAGTAATGGGATGCATAGGTATAATTTCTTAACTTATATATATTTCCCTGCAAATCACTGGTTCCCAATCCCGTTTTCCATTCTTTTCCTTCTTCTGGAAAATATCTTACCAGAAAAAGAAATCGGTTAGATTCCCGATTAAAAGTAATATGGTTAATTGTGATCTTCCAATCTATTTTGTGGTCATCTTTATAATTATAAATTTCTGCCAGCTGCTCGTATGAAATAATCTGATCGCTTTTTCCCGTTTCCATATTTACCAGGAAAACACCGTCCTCTGCCGGAGCATTTACATTCTTCCATGGATCTTCTATATTACAGTATCCATAACCAGGACGAAAATCATAAATACGATTCATATTTATGGACAGTCCCCATTTGCCATCAGGAGAAACATTTGCCACCGGCCTATCCATATAGCGCACTGTGTTATTTTTCAAATTTTTTATTACAGCCTTGTACTTCCCCTCTTCGAAAACATTATAGATGATTTCGTCACTATTTGCCGGATTCCAAGAAAGCATGGCACCCTGTTGAAAGTTCCATGATTCCGTCTGTGCTAACTGGATAAATTCCCTGGTCTCCATATTAATAACACCAAGCTGGCATACATCACCAACTTTTGGGAGCCTATCCATAAATGAAACTCGATGACATAAGTGAAACTTTTTTTCAGGATGAAATGCCAGATTATCATAATAACCATAGAAGTAATACCCTTCATCATCTGGCGAAATTTTCTTTACCTGTATGAGTTCTCCATTCAAAATACCTTTCATTGTATTTTCTCTCCTTTTTGCGTTTTGCCGATTTTTTTCTTCCTTTTTCTTGATATTTTTATATATTTACTATATTATTAGATATATAGAAAATATATATAAGAAATTTGTATATTTTTTATGTCTTTTCTCTCTAAATCTATAACTTTATGACAATTATATCGGATCTGAATTTTCCTTTCAATTCACAATTTTCCCATATAATTGTAAAATCAGACCATTACTTTTTAAGGAGTGCTTTATGGAATGTTTTGATATGTTTACTGGCGCTATGATTCCACTTTCCTCTCCCCTTCGGGTAATCCATGTAATCAAACGCCCGCCTGATTTTCATTTACGTCTTCATAGTCATAATTTTTATCATGTCATTTTTGTAACAGCAGGACTTTTAGAAGTTATTTTAGATGGACAGTCCTATTTTGTGTATGAAAACCAGGCAGTCATTCTCCCACCCTCTATTCCTCACAGCTTACATTCAAAAAAAGGATATAGTCAGATCGGAGTTGATATCTTAAACCAAAAAGAAAAGGAAGAGCTATGCAGTTTAATCTGTCAAATCTTCCCAACTGGTTTTTCGATCGTTAATATGAATATGCTTCCAGCTAAATATGAAGAGCTTATTAAATCTGTTCGTGATTTAACCCGCCTAAATCTATTGCGGCTGCAAAACAGCGCAGAGTCCCTAGTTCTTTCTTTTTTAGAACAGGCAGCAGATTCTTCTAACAAAAATTTTCGAGAACGTTTTTTAGATATGGTGGTACAAGATGAATGTTTAAATCTTACCCTATCTGATATGTGTCATCATTTAGATCTCAGTAAGACTCATCTGGAGCGTTTAGTTCGTGAAGAATTCGGATGTGGCGCAGTAGAATACTATCACAAACTCAAATTTATGAAAGCCTGTTTCCTGCTTCAAAATACGGATATCCCTATTCGAGCGATCAGTGAACAGCTTAAATTCTACGATGAAAGCCACTTTATCCGTTTTTTCAAAAAGCAATGCAGCCAGACCCCTTCTCAGTACCGAAGCAATTCCAGAACACCGGTTACCATCTGAAAAGAAATGTAAAAAGTACAATTCCAGCGTGAGAATGATATTTTCCCTGTTGAGGTCAAATCCGAAGCCAATATATCCAGCAAGAGCCTTAAAAAATTCAAGGAGCTGTTTTCTGACAAGGTTAAACTCCGCATCAGGTTCTCTCTGGATAATCTGAAACTAGATGATGATGTGCTGAATATTCCTCTGTTTATGGCAGATCAGACGGATCGATTGATTGGATTAGCATTGGATTCTCAAAAGAATTAGCTTCACATCGCTTTTAGGCATTATAAAATTCAACGTAATAGAGGGATGCCTAACCGCATCCCTCTTATCCTTACATATATTGACTTAAAATACTGAGTACAATTCCCATTCCGACAGGGATAGAATCCAAATCCACCCACTCTTCTCTGGTATGGGCTTTGCCGCCTCTTATCGTACCGATGGTATTGGCAAGCATTCCCATTGAAAGGGGGATGTTTGCGTCGGTCGAATGAGGGGCAAAATCCATTTCTCCATCGTAGAACTCCTGAATACAGGCCACATTCTGTTTCGTCCAGTTTTCCAGTTCTGTCCGGTCAAACTCTCCGGCTCCTGGCCGGATTCCTAAAATCTCCACATTGACCTTTTTTCCCTGCCTTCGGAATTTTTCAATGACCTGCTGAAACTTTTGTTCCATTTCCTTTAAGCACTTTTCACTGCAGGAACGGTATTCATAAAGCAGCACCGCCTCCTGGGGAATGGAATTGACCGTAGTTCCTCCCGTTATCTTTCCCACATTGTAAGTAGTAATTTCCCCTGCAGGCAGTTCGATCTGATACAACTCATTGATAATCTGGGCCGCAATATGAATGGCATTATCCCTGCCAAAATCCTGGTAAGAATGGCCGCCTTCGGTCTGGATCTGAATCCGGTACCGATGGGAACCTACGGGTATGCTGGTGCAGACAGACAGATAACAGTCAAAAGAATAAAACGCCCGAATCCGGTTTCCGTAATTATTAAAAATCTCTTTGCATCCCTTTAAATTTCCCAGTCCTTCCTCACAGGAATTTGCCACTATCATAATCCCTGTTTTCAGCTGGTGCGAATGATGAACCAGAAACTTTGCACCCATCATTAAGTTTACCAGATTTGCGGTGTCGTCTCCAATTCCAGGAGCTGATAAAATGTTTCCCTTTCTCGTCATGGGAAGTTCTTCCAAATCATCAAATACCACGTCGGTGTGAGCCATCAGTACAACGATGTCCTCATACTTATCGCAGTTAAATTTGCAGATAACATTTTGTGCTTCATCAATCCAGACTTCATTACAGCCTGTTTGCTCAAACCACTTTTTACAAAAGGCTGCTCTTTTTCCTTCCTTATGACTGGGCGCCGGAATCTTTCCCAATTCTTCCAGAAGCGCGACGGCTTCTTGCTTATGCTGCTCGATAAACTCGTTTATTTGTGCTTTTTCCATGATTTCGTCTTCTCTCTATACCAGATTTTCCCCATCTCTATGACAGTTCTTCCCCGTTGCTTTCCATGCATTTCTGATACCAGTAAAAGGAGTCTTTTTTCAACCGTTTCCTGCTTCCTTTTCCTTCATCGTCCTGGTCTACATAGATGACGCCGTACCGTTTGCTCATTTCCATTGGACCGCAGGAAACAATGTCAATGAATCCCCACATAGTATAGCCGATTAAATCCACGCCGTCAATGACTGCCTCTTTCATCTGCTGGATATGGGCTTTCAGATACTCGATTCGATATGGGTCATGAATAGAACCGTCCTCCTCTAATACATCTTTTGCACCCAGACCATTTTCTGCCACAAATACGGGAAGCTGGTAGCGGTCATAGATCTGATTCAACGTAATCCTAAGCCCCGTCGGATCTTTCTGCCAGCCCCATTCACTGGTCTCTAAATAAGGATTTTTGTTTGCCATAATCAAATTGCCGCTGGTCTTTTCCCATCCCTGTTTTGTTGTGGAAACCTGGGAAAAGTAGTAAGAAAATGCAGTAAAATCTATGGTATTTTCTTTTAGAAGTTCATCATCCCCCTGCTCTTTCTGAATCTGGATCTTCTCCTTTTCAAAGTACCGATCCATATAGGCAGGATAACTTCCTCTCGCCATTACATCCAGATAAAACCAGTTGGAATACTGATCATCCAAAATCATCTGCATCACGTCATCTGGATGACAAGTTGCCGGATACGTAGTAAATCTGGCAATCATACCTCCTATCATAGAACCTGGAAGCATTTCATGTCCCAGCTTTACGGTTAAAGCATTGGCAATAAACTGATGGTGCAGGCATTGGAAAATTGCATTTACATAATTTTCTTCCTGATCTTCTACCAGGCACACTCCATTATATGGATTAAACCGTCCTGCATTAAATTCGTTAAATGGAAGCCAGTAGTCTACCAGATCTCCCAGATTTTCAAATAAGGTTTTGGCATATCTTACATAAAAATCTACCGTTTTTCTATTTTTCCATCCGCCATATTCCAGTACAAGATGAACCGGAATATTGTAGTGAAGAATGGTAGCGAATACTTTGATTCCGTACTTTTTACACTCTCCAAACAAGTCTTTGTAAAACTGAATTCCCTCCTCATTCGGAGTCTCATCATCTCCATTTGGATAAATTCTTGCCCAGTTAATAGAAGTTCTTAATACCTTGATTCCAAGCTCATGGAATAAGCGGATATCCTCTTTGTATGTGTGATAAAAATCAATTCCCCACCGAAATGGATAATGGACAAGATCCAGATCCGTTAACGCTTTCTGAAACTTTGCGTCGTTCATACGCCGGTTTTGATACATGGCCCGCTCTTCTTTTGTCCATGCCGCATCAAAATATCGCAAATCCTGGGTATCTAATCCCTTTCCTCCCTGATTATAAGCACCGTCTGCCTGCGATGCGGCAATGGCTCCTCCCCATAAAAAATCTTTTGGAAATCCTGTTCTCATAATGCCCTCCTAATTTTCTTTTTTGGTCAGTACAAAGGAAATTGCAAAGGATGTTCCCCAGGCAATCGCCATTACAATTAGCAACATCCAGAAATTGTTTCCAGAATCCATATAAGTAGCAAGACTGGTAATTCCAGGCATAGAAAATGCATACGTAACAACTCCCAGCATCACTGCCGCCGCTCCGGCAATGGCTCCTCCCGCCATAGCTGCAAATAAAGGTTTTTTCTCCGGCAGGGCAATGCCGTATAATGCCGGTTCTGTAATGCCCAGAATGCAGACCAATCCTGTAGAAACCGCTGCTGACTTTCTCTCTCCCGATTTCATTTTCAATGCATAAGCAAGTACCGCACCGGAAACTGCCAGATTGGAATAGAAAAAGTTTGGAAGCATATAGTCATAGCCTAGTGTCGACAAATTCTGAAGTTCCACAGCAGACCAGCCTTTAATTCCGAAAATAATGGTCAAAGGAATAATTCCGCAGAACAAGGCGCCCGCCAATGGGCCTGTATGGGTAAACAGCCAGGAAAATCCTCCTGTCATGCCTTTTGCAATCCAGTTTCCAAGAGGCGCTGCAAATCCTAAAAACAACGGCGCTGCAATTAAAAATGATAATGCTCCTGAAAACACAATCCGCAGATTTTTAGGCATATGCTTATCAATTACATGGTAAATTACAGAAAAAATCCAAACGGATAAAATTACAGGAAAAATGGATCCTTTATAGTTATAAGCCGGAATGGTAAATAGTCCGAACTGATAGCCGGTAATCCCCTCTGCAGGGGATAAAAATGTAGAATACATTAAAATTCCTGCTGTCATAATTCCGAAAATTTCTTTTACTTTAAACCGCTTCGCTGCTGCATATCCGATAATAAACGGCATAAAGTAAAATGGCGCGTCTCCTACTGCATTCAGAACAGTAATTATATCGGATTCAGAAGAAACCAGTCCGATTGCAGTCAAAAGCGCAATAATTCCCTTAATCATACCGCCTGCTACGATGGCGTATAGTCCAGGAGTTACGCAGGAAGCCAGCGTATTTAATCCTTTTGTCAGTAAATTTTGCTTTTTCTCTTCTATTTTCTCTCCTGCCGGTTTCGGATCGATCTCTCCTCCATTTTTAATTCCCGAAATTTCCAGAAAATCTGCATATACCTCTGCTACTGTAGTCCCTACTACACACTGAATCTGACCGCTTGACTCAATGACCTTTAACAATCCACTGACCTGATTTAATTTTTCCATATTTACCAGTTCCCGATTAACTGGAACAATCCGCAAACGGGTAATACAATGAAATACATTTTTAATATTGCTCTTTCCGCCGACAGCCTCTAAAATCTCTGAACACATCCTGCCGTACTCATAGTTTGATAGTTCCTTCATGTTCTGCACCCCTTCTCCTTCTTTTGACGTTTCACTCCATAGTACTGTCTTTTATGCGCATGAGACTTTCTATGTACTTATCATATGGAAAATTCCTCTTCTTTTCAATCTCCTGATAAAATATATTGACTGACGAAACTTAATATCTTAATATACTCTTGAGGTGAGTCTATGAACGCTGCAGAATTAGACAATTTTTTATTTCGCTATACAGAATCGGAAATTAAACATAAAAAAGCTGGAGAGCCCCGATTATCGGAACGCTACCAGCTGATTCCCAAAACCTCTTTTCAGGATCGGGAGGTCTATCTGTTTTCTTTTCAAAGTCTTTTAGAAAACAAACTCATATGTGTCCACAAAGAATCCCGCTTTACCTATATTCCAGAACACATTCATACCGTCATCGAATTTGTATATGTATACTCCGGTTCCTGCGTACAGATAATCAGTGGAGAACGGATTGAAATGCACCAGGGCGATATTTGTATGCTAGATACCAACGTTCCTCACAGTATCGAATATCTTGGAGCTTCTGATATTATTATTACCATTGAAATGCGGCGGGAATACTTAACCCATAGCTTTTTGTCCCGTCTGGGAGATTACGGCATCATCAACACATTTCTGATTGGCACCCTTTCTCTTAATGCTGCTCACGACCAATATTTGGTTTTCCGAAGGCAGGAGGATAATCAGGTTCATGCGGTTATTCAAAACATTCTCTGCGAATATTATTTTCCTGAATTCTGCAGTGAGAAAATGATCGATGCTTATATGATCCTGTTATTTTGCAACATATTGAGACAATACAAAAACCAGCAGTTTTCTTATGGAACAAAGGACGGACAAAAAATTATGGAAATCCTCCACTATATTGAAGATAACTGCTTAACTGCCACCTTGCAGGAAACTGCAGACCATTTTGGATTTCATCCGAACTATCTGAGCAATTACATCAAAAAAGCTGCCGGACACTCTTTTAAAGAGCTGATTATCCAGCAGCGAATGAATCAGGCCTGTTTCTATCTTTCCAATACCGACCTGCCAATTTATGAAATTGCGAATAAAATCGGATATGACAATTTAGGATTTTTCTATAAAAAGTTTGAATCCCTTTATAAGATGACTCCTAATCTGTACCGAAGAATGAAGTCAGACCCCTTATCCTAGTCCTGAAACCAGCCATTTACCAGATTACGGCAAATCCAGGATTCTTTTCTATCTTAAGCGGACTATAGGTTCTTACGTATCTGGTCAGCAGTTCCGGCATCTCGTCGGCTCCTCTCCATAGAACCGGACAGTCTCTTAACATCTCATATCCTCCGGTTCCGCTGGCTCGGTAATTGCTGGTTACCAGTTTATATGTTCCGCTTCCAAGAGGCGTTCCATCCGTTTTTGCCAAATGGACAACTCTCTGGCCTACAGGTTTTCTTAAATCAAACGTATAGGAAATCCCTGCATAAAAATCATAATTATAATGCTCAATTTTAGGCTTTAAAAATTCGTCCGATACTGCAGGTCTGCCGTTTTCCAATGTAAAATAAGAAGCGCACCGTTCCAATGCCTGACGGATAACCCTTTCATCTACTTCCATTACCACCAGGGTATTGGCAAACAGGTAGGCCGCGCAGATTTCCCGCATAGTAACCTCTTTTTGCAGTCCAACAGGGTCATTTCCCAGGCTGGTACAAGAAAAATCCGCTCCGGTTTCTTCCAGCTGCACTTGATTAAATAAAGCCGCTATATAACTTCCGGTAAGGGCAGCAGACAGCTTTTCTTCCGGATTAACGGCTTCTGCCAGTTGGCCCACTGGCTGATCCAGCCACATCTGCACCGCCTGTTCCATTGGCAGAAGGGACTGATACGGTTCTTCTTTATGAACGCCGGTTATCGGTTCCAAAAAAGACTGTATCCGCATCTGTTTCTCTTCCAGAGATCCGGTCAGGCGGATAAATTTCTCTGCATTGGCAGGCGGCTGGACTATCCAGGTTCCGGAAATTTCCACACCTGGCTGTGCAATATGCTGATGACCGGTTAAGAGGATATCAAAATCCAGTTCTCTTGCAATCCGGCAGGCAATATTTTCTCTGCTGTCTGACAAAACAGCTCCGGTTTCTGCATCTTCTTCCAGACCGCCATGGTAAATACAGACCGTTACGTCACAGGATTCTTTTAGATGGGAAATCGCCTCTTTTGCAGCCAAAAAAGCGTCTGTAACCTTAATTTTTTCCAAATTTTCCGGCTGCTCCCAGACATTTACAAAGTCGGTTACAATGCCGGTAATTCCGATTCGGAGACCGTTTTCCAGCACGTGAATCTGCTCTTTTGCAATCTTTAGCTGTCCGTCCAAATCCTCTATGTTGGCACAGATACATCTGGCGCCAGCCCTATCCATGGCATCCAGATACTCTTTGATAACCTCATAACCAAAATTAAAATCATGGTTGCCCAGGGTAAAATAATCACATCCCGCTGCGCCAAACGCTTCTGCCACCGGATGAAGCTTCCACTGATCCTTATGTTCCAGGTAATACTGGGTCAGCGGAGTGCCCTGAAGGCTGTCTCCGCCGTCCATTACCAGCGTATTCTTATCTTTTTTAATCTGCCCTGCCAGATTTAACAGACCGGCACATTTTTCTTTTCCAGTGGCGTAATCCACCGGAAAAATCCGTCCATGGGTATCGGACGTAAAAATAATCTGAAAAGAATGTTTCATGGTTATCCCCTTGTCAGTTTCACACGAATTTTTGTAGAAATCCATTCCACAATCAGTACCAGAACAATCAGTCCTGCCAAAATTGCTCCCGCCTCGTTCCAACGGTACGCATTCATGGCAAAAATTAATGGAGCGCCAATTCCTCCCGCGCCTACCAGACCCAGGACGGTTGCGTCACGAAGATTGATGTCAAACCGGTAAATCGCAGTAGAAGCAAAGTTGGGCATCAGCTGAGGAAGGATTCCATAGCGGATTTTCTGCCATGCGCTGCATCCGGCTGCGTCTAAGGATTCCAGTACCCTGGTATCTAAATCTTCAATGGCCTCAATATACATTTTGCTGACCATTCCCACCGAACACAACGACATGGTAAGAAGTCCGGCAAATGCGCCTGGTCCGGTTACCCTGACAAACATCAGGCCGTAAATAAACGGCGGCACTGTACGGATTGCCATAATGATGATTCGGCCGATAAAGGCTACTGGTTTTGGGGTTAAATTCGAAGCGGAAAGGAATGCCAGCGGAATAGAAATAATGGCTCCCACAACCGTTCCTAAAAATGCGATACAGATGGTTTCCAATAACAGATAGGGTACGCCCTGTACGGTCAGATTAAATAACAATTTGGTATCTGGCTGGAAAATTCCCTTTAAAATATTGACGGCAATTTTCCCGCCGTTTTGTGTGGTTCCGCTGGTTTCCACCGCAGACGCGCTCCATACCAAAAGAGCCAGAAACACCACAGCTACAGACGCCTCAAACACCCAGTTTTTCGGCCTGTTTTCATATGCACGTTCAATTCTCTGATTCATATTGGCCTCCTTATACCAGACGTTTTCTGGCTGCCCTGCTGATGCTTTCAATAATGAAAACCGTCACAAACAGCGCTACTAATATCATGCCGACGCTGGAGTATTCTCTCCAGCCGATTTTTTCATTTAAAATCAGTCCCAGACCGCCGGCCCCTACATATCCGAGAATGGAGGCATACCGCACATTTCCCTCAAAACAGAACAGGCAGTTAGACAGATAGGACGGAAGAACCTGAGGCACAATCGAGCTGATAAATGCCCGCACCTTTGTGGCTCCCATTGCTTCCATTGCTTCAAAAGCGCCCATGTCTACGGTCTCGATTTCCTCATAAAGAATCTTTCCAATATAGGCAAAGGTAAAGACTGCAATTGCCGTCGTTCCGGCCAGGGTTCCAAGTCCCAGCACATAGGTCGCAATCAATGCGGTTACCAGGGTCGGAAGGGTACGGACAATGCTTAAAAACAAACGCATAAAACTGACCACAAATCGGTTTTTAATAATATTGGTAGACGCCAGCATGGCAAATGGAACTACCAGCACCGAACCGATTACCGATCCCAGCAAAGACATTTTAATTGTATCAAAAAGCGGCTGCCAAATCTTTGGCATATAGTCCCACTGGGGCGGAACCATCTCCTTTAAAATCGTAAAAAACTCATGGATTCTTTTTACCAGCGTTTCCATATTAAAGCCGGTAACTTTCACGGAAAGCACCGTAAGAGCAAGAAGGATGACCACTGCAAGAGGCGCTCTGGATCTGGGTTTTGCCACAGTTTTTCCATTTGCCATCGTGATGATTTTCGGTGGAAACAGCTTATCATAAATCCCCATATTATCCCTCCTGTCTTCCCTGGTAGATAGAGTCTAATACTTCCTGATCCACATCCTTTGCCGCTCCATCGTATACAATTTCTCCGGCTCTGATTCCAATCACTCTTGTGGCATACTGAAGCGCCAGATCCACATGATGAATATTAATAAGAACCGTAATCTTCATATCCCGATTAATCCGCAGGAAATCATCCATAACCTGTTTTGCCGTTACCGGATCCAGGGATGCTACCGGTTCGTCAGCCAGAATAATCTGGGGATTCTGAGCCAGAGTTCTGGCCAGGGCCACTCTCTGCTGCTGTCCGCCGGAAAGCTGGTCTGCACGGACAAATGCCTTATCCAGAATTCCCACTTTATCCAAGGCCTCCAGGGCGGCCATTTTTTCCTCTTTATTGAAAATACCGAAAAAAGCCCTCCATCCAGGAAGATCCGGAACAAATGCCGTCAATACATTCTTAATTACGGTTGTCCTGGTAATCAGGTTAAAGGACTGGAAAATCATACCAATGCGGCGGCGGAAGGAACGCAGGGACTTTCCGGAAAGCTTCATTACGTCAGTGCCGTCTACAGTCAGGGTTCCGTCCGTAATATCGTGCATACGGTTAATGGTGCGGATCAGAGTCGATTTTCCAGCGCCGGACAAACCAATAATCGCCACAAATTCTCCCTGGTCAATGGTAAGATTTATATGTTTCAGAGCTTCAAATCCATTGGGATATTTTTTGCTTACGTTCTTGAATTCAATCATCTCATACCTCGTATTTTAACAGTCTCGCATTTTGAAAAAGAGGGCGCTGCAGTCGCCTGGCAGCACCCTCCTTGTGCTCGTGTTTCTTATTCTTTATGAAGCAGAATTCATTTCCTGAATCATCTTCTGGGCAGCGCGCTCAGAATCGTAATCTTCTGCTTTTGCCGGCTGATAACCGTTGTGGCTGTAGATTGCAATTACCTCTTTGCCCTCTTCTGTGTTGCCGATGTTGATAAATGCCTCAGAAAGAGCTGCCTTAAAGTCGTCGTCCATCACTGGAGAAGTCTTGCTTACGCTGATAGTATCGTTGTAGATAGCCGGAGTAACGCCGATTACCGCAGTGTCATCCCAGATGGTATTGGTCATTGCGTATTCGCCGGTCCACTCGTCTTCATAGTCGCGGCGTGCGTCTGCGTAGGTGCAGAGAACGTCAATCTGTCCGGAAGCCAGACGTGCAAATGCACTGCCGTAGGAATCAGACTGTACTGCGTGAGATAAATCGGTAATGTTCTTCTCAAAGTTTTCCTGCAGCCACAGAGATGGATAGATATAACCTGCCGGAGAAGACGATCCCATTACGCTCCAGTTTAAGCCGTCAATATCTTCCCAGGTAAGTTCTTCGCCTGCATTTATCTTTTCTGCCACTGCCTTGCCCTTTTCAGAAGGACCTGCAATGATCAGTGCGCGGTAGCTGGTTACCTGGTTTTCAGTTGCCTGGGTAGGAGCCTGGTCATTCCAGTCCTTTGCACTGTCAGAGTCAATGGAAAGGCCATCTCTGGTAGCGGTCAGCAGGACATCGCAGCCGTCGTCATACAGGACATAAGTACCGCCTGGAATCAGGCCTACGTCAGCAGTTCCTGCAGAAAGCGCCTCGCCGACTGCCTCGTAGCTGGTGCCGACTGTGATATCGATATTCTTTACATCATAGCCAAGTCCTGCCAGCTCTTTGGTCAGCATTTCCTTTAATGGAGCCGTCGCAGTAATAATCTCGCTTGGCTCTCTGGATGGAACGAAGGCAATGCTTAATTTTTCAATTTCCTTCGTCTCTGCAGCAGCCTCTGTAGTTTCTGCATCTGCTTTTTCAGCGGCTGTGGTTTCCGCAGCAGCGGTCGTGTCTGCAGCAGCTGTGGTCTCTGCCGGTTTGGAACCGCATCCAGCTAAAAGTCCTGCACACATTGCGCCTGCCAGTAAAAAAGAAACTGTTTTTTTCATTTAAAAATCCTCCTCATCATAAATGGTGAATCTATCTGAAAAGTCCTTTTCAAATCAGACTTTACAGCTGCTTTTATGCGGTATCGCCAATCCGGATCCCCGCTGGAATCATAATGGTAACCGGTTGATTCAGCCGTGTTTTTTCAATTCGTCCAAACAGCATTTCCAAAGCATTTTCCCATACGTAATCGGGATACATCTCAATGCAGGTACTGCCTGGCCATTTACTTTCCATGGTCTGAATATCCTGATACATGACGACTGCTACGTCTTTTGGAATCTGAAGGTTTAATTCTTCAAATGCTTCCATTGCTCCCTCTGCCACTTCATCATTTCCTAAAATCACTGCTTTTGCCAGAGTCCCTGACCGGCTCGCTTCCAAAGCCAGTTCAAAACCGCTTTCCCTGCTGATCGTTCCTACATGGAACAGCGACGGCTGATACTGCCCCCGTTTTGACAAAATATCTTTTAAGCTCTGAAGTCTTTTGCCGCCAATCCTTCTGTGTTCCTGGGGATCTTCATAAATCCCGCCGATATAGCCAACGCTGGCATAGTGTTTTCTGTCCAGAAGATAGGAAACGATTTCCTCCAGTCCCCGCTGGTAATCAACCTGTACCTGATCGTTTTCGTAATTTCTCTGCTCGGAGTTGACAAACACAATCGCGTAAGAAAGGCTGTGCAAAAAAGCAATTTCTTCCGGCTGGAATACTCCGAATGCAATGATTCCATCTACGGCCTGAGGCATTCCATAAACCAGACGGGTAAATTCCGTCTCATATTTATCATTCGCTGCCCGTACCAGTAGATCCAGGGAATGAAGCCTGACATTCGGTCTGTCTGGCCGGATAATCTGCCAGTCCGCCACGCCGATCACCAACTTTTTCTTTGCATTTGCCGCCCTTCTTTGTCTGGGCGGAACGTAGTTTAACTGACTGGCTGCCTGAAAAATCCGCAGCCTCACTTCCGGCGTCACAGAAATTGTCTCATCTTTATTTAAAATGCGGGACACCGTTGCCTGAGATACTCCTGCCAGTCTTGCCACGTCTCTGATCGTCGCCATGGGCCGACCCCCTTTCTGCTTTCAACCACATTGTACCATTGTGCGGGCATTGTTTCAACAATATTTACTAAAAATTTACTAAAAATTTTCCAGTTTTATTTACTTCCTTTATTCATTGCATTTGATGTGATCCAGCAGCTTCTGTGCCGCTTCTCTTGGGAAATCACCGGAAGCAGGATGCTCCAGCCACTCCTTTAATCTGTCATGGGTATTTTTGCTCTGGGGAAGCATATAGCCGGACTCCCTGCTGATATCTTCTGCTGCCAGGCGGCTGGACTTTGCAAGGGCCAGCGCCAGACGGTACAGGCCGTCCGACTCCGCATCTGCTGCAATTTTTTCCGCCAGCTTTTCCTGCTCTGACTTACTTTTGATTAACTGGTTGGCAAGAGCCGTCACTCTCTCGTCCTTTTTCTGCTGAGGTGGATATCCGGTAGGCACCATACTGATGGCTTTGCTGGGGCAGGCCTTTGCACAGGCGCCGCACCCGATACATTTTTCCCTGTCAATGATGCTGTTCTCCGTGTCGGAAG
Source organism: uncultured Clostridium sp. (assembly GCA_900542035.1). GTDB lineage: Bacteria > Bacillota > Clostridia > Lachnospirales > Lachnospiraceae > UMGS1370. The sequence goes on along the minus strand of UQMJ01000001.1, from coordinate 235,411 downwards.
CTCCTGTGGGGCAGACATACAGGCAGATACAGTCCTTGGTACACAATCTTAAATTACGGTATGCAAATTCTTTCATCTGGAAGCCCTCCCCTCTATCTTTTCGAATTTCCAGTCCGGAACCTTGCAGACCGGACAAAGCTCAGGCGCTTCTTTTCCTATGTAAATAAATCCGCAGATTGTGCAGACCCACACATTGGTTCCCCTTAAAAACGCGTCTCCCTCTTTTTCATAGCGTTTTATCAGCATATCGGCAATTCTGGTAACCTTTTCTCCCCAGGTACAGATCCGAAGGGTTCCCCTGTCAGCCTGCTCTCTGGCTGCTTCAGAAAGCCTGGGATACTGCTCTTCCAGATTTTTTGTCACAAGCTCTGCAAGCGCCTTCCTGTCAGCCCGTTCCGGTTTAGGTTCCAGTCTGTAAAAATATTCCGACAGCTTTAAAAACTGTTCCTTTTCCTCAAACTGGTACTGTTTTTCGCATCCCTTTGCCAGATTGGAGCAGAGAATAGACAGTTCTCCAAAAGACAGTTCCTGGTATTCCGGATCTGTCAGAATCTCTTCCTGCTGTACCGGCTCTTTTTCTCCTTCTTTCCTGTCGTTTTCTTCCTTTCCTTCTGCAGCAAATGCAGACTTTGCGGCCTTGCACAGCGGGCATACCCAGGAATCCGGCAGCTGGTCAAACGCCAGATTCTCTTTTGCCTCGTCATAAATGTAACCGCAGATTTGGCATACAAACTTCATCAGCAATTCCCTCCCCTTATCGTTTTTGGATATAAAAAGGGACGCACAAAAATGAAGCTCTCATTTTCTGCATCCCTAATTTTCTGTTCTGTCTAAATTTCCTTCTCGGTCATTAGTGGAAGGAGAAAAGTTCATCTAATGGCTTTACTGCTCCCAATACCGGATCGGACATCTCGCCCATCATTGCTGCGTTGGATACCAGGACCATTGTCGTATCCTTATAGCCTGCTGCTTTGATTACCTCTGGCTCAAATTCAACCAGCAAATCTCCTGCTTTTACCTTTGCACCCTGTGCAACTACGGCCTTAAAGCCTTTTCCCTTCATCTCGACTGTGTCGATCCCGATGTGAAGCAGAAGTTCCATGCCGTCCTCGGTCTCCATGCCTACTGCGTGACCGGTAGGAAATACGGCTGCTACGGTGCCGTCTGCCGGAGCATATAACTTCCCTTCCGCTGGAATAATACCTACTCCAAGTCCCATCATTCCCTGGGAAAATACCGGATCCTCTACCTCTGCTAAGGGAATTACGGTTCCAGCCAATGGACTGTAAATTGTCTTATCCTTGCAGGTAATCTTTCCTGATTCCTCTTTTTTTCCTTTTCCAAAAAGATTTCCAAAAAATCCCATCTTCTACTCCTCTTCCCAGTATCTGCGGCTGCCCTGATACTGTTTTGAAATAAGCTGCTTTGAACTCTTGTCTCTATTGTACAAATTGTCTTGGAAAAAGTCAAACCCCAGACCGTTTTATTTTTCCGCCATTTACCACATAGATTCCCAGGCAGACTAAAATTAATGCTGCCAAAGCCTGCAAAGACAGAGCCTGTCCAGTTTCTCCAAGGACTGCCGCTGACAACAGCACTCCAAACATCGGCGTCATAAATCCAAAAATCGTCACTTTGCTCATTGGATTATATTTTAGAAGCATTCCCCAGATGGTATAGGCAGCGGCGGAAAGAAACCCCATATAACAAAGAAGCAGGACGCCTCCAAATCCGGCCGTTCCCGCCAGCGTTCCGCCGCCAAGGCTGCCGATAATGCTGAGTATCACTCCGCCCAGCATAAACTGATAGCCAGAAAGCATGACCACATCATACTGCCTGGAATATTTTTTCATCAGAGCCCCTGAGACTGCATAAAATACCTGGGCCAGCAGCACAAATCCTTCTCCTGCAAACGAGACCTCAAAGGAAAGTCCAAAACCGGAAAGGTTCATAATGACAATCCCTGCAAATCCCAGAAGACAGCCGGATAATTTCCGGATCGTCATCTTTTCATACCGGAACACCAGGCAGGCAAACAAAATCGAAATAAATACATTGGTTCCCGTAATAATGGCTCCATGGACGCCGCTTACCCTGGATAATCCCACATAGAAAAAGAAATACTGGAGTACCGTCTGGTTCATCGCCAGACCCACAATCGGAACTGCCGCTTCTTTTGGAGGCAGAATCAGCTTCCTGCTGGTAATGCTGTGATACAAAACAACCAGGACTCCCGCTGTTAAAAACCGGACTCCTGCAAACAGCAGAATCGAACTGATATCCCTGCTCTCAATCTGGAACAGCTGGTATCCGATCTTGATAGCCGGCGTCGCGCTTCCCCACAAAAAGCAGCAGATTCCCGCCAGAAGCAGGACGGTTTTCATACTTGTAAAATCAATCGGTTTCTTTGTGCTGGCTGGCATAATCGCTACCTCTTCTGTTTCTGTCAATCTTCACATAAAACTTCTCTCTCTTTCTGGTTCACAAAGCAAATCGCCATACAGTTTGTTCCTACATGGGTTCCGATTACTCCGCCAACCGGATAGAGACGGGCGTTTTTCAGATGGTACTTTTCCACCGTTTCCTTCATAAACTCTTCGCCGATTTCCCGACTGGATGTAAATCCGAAATAGACTGGGAAATCCGGATTAGCTCCCCGTTCTTCTAATTTTTCATGCAGCTTCTTTTTTCCTGCGCTTCTTCCTCTGACCTTTGCAATCGGCTTTAAAATCTTATCTTCCAGAATAATAACCGGCTTAATTCCGATTACATTGCCAATAACGGCCAGGGCAGCCGGAATTCTTCCTCCCTTTTTCAAATAGGTTAAGGTATCCAGCATTCCGCATACAGTAATCTGATCCCGTATCTCTTCCAGTTTTTTCACAATCTCTTCCACCGGCATCTGCTGGGCTCTCAGCTTTACTGCATATTCCACCAGCATACGCTGGGCCAGAATTGCCAGTCTGGAATCCACAAGAAAGACTCTGTCGTATTCGCTGATGTCCTTTGCGGTACGGGCCGCTCCGATGGTTCCGCTTAGTCCGCTGGAAAGGGTAATGACCAGCACGTCATCCCCTGCTTCTTTTGCAGCTTCAAAATACTCCAGATAAGCCTGGGGCGACGGCTGGCTGGTCTTAGGAAGCTGGTCTGCTTGTTCCAGTCTTTTATAAAAAGTAAGGAAATCCTGTTCCGTTTCCTGTGGGCATTCCCCGTCTTCAAACTGAATCCGCAAAGGTACAATCTGGATTCCCATCTCCTCAGCTTCTTTTGTTGTAATATCAGATGCGGAATCTGTAATAATCTGAATCATAATCTTCTCCTTTGTATCTCATGCCAGTCGGATGGCGTACTATCTTTTTTACTTTACCCTGGTTTTGATACAAATTCAATGTACAGGTTTCCCTTTTTGTCCACTTTAATAAAAAGTTTATACTTCCCATCTTGCAAACTGTTCTTTCATAGGATAAGCTAAATACGCATTGTTTTCTATAATAAAGGAGAATTTACAATCATGGAGAATTCCAAAAAATGTTCTGCCAAAGACGCCCTGAAAGCTTCTTTGCTGGATCTACTGCAAAAGCGCTCTTTTGCTAAAATATCGGTTTATGATTTATGCAGCCACGCTTCTGTCAGCCGTTCTGCTTTTTATGCCAATTTTGAAGATAAATACGAGCTGCTTGCCTGCTGCTTAAAAGAGCGGGCCGAAGAATTTGACTACTTTATGCAGAAACGTTCCCCTCAGGAAGCTCTTTTCGTCCTTCTCGAATCCATCCAGAAGGAGAGCCGGTTTTTTTACCATGTTTTTTCAGAAGGGTTTAATGATAAAATGGGCAGTATTTTCTACCAGTTTTTCCACCGGTATTTCATGGAATGGCTGAAAGAAGAGGAACGGCAGGGTACCGTACTTCCCTGCCCTGCCGAACTGGTTTCTTCTTTTTATATTGGAGGACTGACCCTGATGACCCTTCAGTGGATCAAAAGCAATTATAAGCTTCCCAGCAAAGAACTGGCTTCCTGCCAGTATCAGCTAATCCGCCAGATCTTACGCTAGACGCCTCTATCGGTTCCGTCCCAGCTCCCAAAAGGCCACTGCCGATGCAGCGGCTACATTAAGGGAATCCACTCCGTGGGCCATGGGAATCCGGACTGTATAATCGCTGTCCGCAATGACAGTATCGCATAGGCCCTCTCCCTCTGTTCCTAAAATTACCGCCAGCTTTTCTGCTTTTTGAAGGACCGGATCGGCAATGGATACGGAATCGTCTCTTAACGCCATCGCTGCCGTCACAAATCCCAGCTTTTTTAACTCAGAAAGTCCCAGGTCCGGCCATGGGCTTTCCTTTTCGTCAAAATAGGTCCAGGGGATCTGGAATACGGTCCCCATACTGACTCTGCTGGCTCTCCGGTACAGCGGATCGCTGCACCCAGGCGTCAGCAGCACTGCGTCCATATTTAAAGCGGCGGCTGACCGGAAAATGGCGCCTACATTGGTAGGATTCATCACATTTTCAAGGACAGCAATCCTGGACGCGCCTTCGCACAGGCTCTTGACGTCGTAAAGCCTGCGGCGGCGCATGGCGCACAAAAGGCCGCGGGTCAGCTGAAAGCCAGTCAGCTTTGTCAGCACCTCAAATTCTGCCGTATAGACGGGAACGCCGCTGCATCTGGCAATCACGTCTTTTGCCTCTCCTTCAATCTGTCTGGTTTCCACCAGAAGGGACACCGGCTCATATCCGGCGTCTAACGCCCGTTCAATTACCTTAGGGCTTTCTGCCAGAAAGAGCCCCAGATCCGGCTCATAGTAATGGCGAAGCTGGCTTTCGGAAAGGCGGGCGTACAGATCCAGTTCCGGCGCGTCAAAATCCGTAATCTTTTTTATCTCTGTCATTGTGATTGCAGTGCCTCCTTATGCTTCCAGAACCAGCCGTTCTATTTTTTGCTTCTGGCGTTCTATCTCTGCTTTATACTGTTTTTCCATAATATCCAGCCGGTTCAGCACCCGTTCTATCTGCTTTTTGGTCTCCGCCACCTGAATCTGGGAATCGTTGATTTTATTCATTACCGCCCAATCTGCAATAAAGCCGTCAAAAAAGTAATCTGCGAACCCTAAAAATCCGTCTATGCTGACATGGAGATCCGCTGAAATCTCAATATCCACCAGTTCTGTTTTAAAGCGACGCAGCTCTTCCTGAAGATTCTGCACCTGTCTCTGGGCATCGTCTAATTCGCTGTGCTTTGCCATATCGCTCCAAAGGCCGCCGCCAAATAAATCCCAGGTACTCCAGCTTTCTGCGCTGCTTAAGCTGGAAAGGATTTTTTCGCTTGTCCGCAGCGCATTCCTGCCGGCATATACGGCTTCCTTTACCTCTTTTTCCTGGTTTTCCAGATACCCGATATGTTCCTCTATCTGAAAGATTTCTTCTGCTGCTCTGCCTCCTGCCGCCTGAAGCTGGCTGCGCTTATCCCGAAGGGTCTTCTGGTATTCCTGTTCGCATCCTCTGATTGGGGCAAGCTCTGCCTGAATCCGGCTGATTTCTTCTATGGTTCTGTCCAGTTCTGCCTTTGCAGTCTCCAGTTTTACCCTGGCCGCATATGCTTCAGCCTTTTCCTTATCCAGCTTCTCTCCCTTTTTTCCAATTATGGCATAGTACAGGGAGGACAGGCTGGCGCCTTCTAACTGTTCTACGTCCCTTTGCTCTCTGGCCGCTTTCTTTTCCCATTCCTCTTCCTTCTCCTGCAGCATCTTCTTCTGCCTGTTTACTTCTGCAAGCTTGGCCTCTAACCGCGTCTTTCTCGCTGCCTGTTCCTGAAGCGTTCGCAGTCTCTCATCATAATCCTTCATGCCGTCTTCCCCCTTTCTTTCTTGTACCATAACAGAGAGTATTCCGGCTGTCAACCAATTTTAACAGACTGCAAAAAGGAGACCTTTAAAAAGGTCTCCCCGTTACTATTTACAGCAGTCCCATCATAGCCGGAACGCCTAAAGACAGCGCTGGAATGTACGTTACTGCCAGCAGAATTAAAATCAGGACTCCAAAGTATGGAAGCAGGGTTTTGGTCACTTCCTCAATACTGATCTTGCTGATGCCGCAGCCTACAAAGAGTACCGATCCAACCGGCGGGGTAATGTTGCCTAAGCACATATTAAAGATCAGCATTACGCCAAACTGGATATTGGACATTCCAAGGCTTTCTGCAATCGGCAGGAAAATTGGAGTGAAAATCAAAATTGCAGGAGTAATATCCATAAACATACCTACAATCAAAAGAATCACATTCATCAGCAGGAAAATCACATATGGATTTTCTGATACAGACATAATCGCCGTACTGATTGCTGCCGGAATTCCGGAATATGCCATAACGAAAGACATTGCGGAAGAAGCAGAAATCAAAAACAGGATAATGCCGCTGGTGCACGCGCTGTTTACCAGAATCTTCATAAATGATTTTACTGTTATGCTCTTATAGCAAATCGATAAAATCAGGCAGTACAGCACACAGATGCCTGCGCCCTCTGTTGCAGTAAAGATACCGCCTACGATACCGCCGATAACGATGACAATCAGCAGAAGGCTTGGAAATGCCTCAAGCGTTACTTTTAATGCTTCTGAAGCCGGCATTCTTCCGGATACCGGATACTTGTGCTTCTTTGCATAAATAAACGCTACTACCATGGAACCCAGACCCATCAGAATTCCTGGAATGTATCCAGCCATAAACAGGGTGGAAATGGATACGCCGCCTGCTACAGTGGAGTATACAATAAATGCGCTGGTCGGCGGAATCAGCAGACCGGTAGGCGCAGATGCAATGTTGACTGCAGTCGCAAATGCCGGATCGTATCCTTCATCTTTTTCGATGGGGTAAATACAGCCACCCATGGCAGACGCTGCTGCAACAGAAGAACCAGACAGAGCGCCGAACAGCATATTTCCCACAATATTGGCCTGTGCCAGGGAACCTGGAATCCAGCCTACAAAAATCTTTGCAAAGTTTACTAATCTTCTGGCGATACCGCCGTTATTCATAATGTTTCCAGCCAGGATAAATAAGGGGATGGCAAGCAGGGAAAAGCTCTCTACGCCGCTGTTCATTTTCTGCATGGTAATAAAGGTAATCTGATCCCAGGACAGGGAAGAGATTGCCGCAACAATGGAAGAAATCACAATGCTGACGGAAATCGGGCAGCTTGCAAACAAAAGCAGCGCAAATACTGCAAACAGAATGACTGTGGTAACTCCTATACTCATTCTTCCTCTCCTCCTTCAATGGTAATTCCGGTAATGTCTTCGTACAGGTTGATAACCTGAGCTACAATAATAAAGAGTCCGGATATGGGCGCCATGGCATATACCAGGCTTCTTGGAATCCCCAGAAGAGCAGAATATACTTTTTCTGCGCTCATGGCCAGCTTAAAACCGCCGATGGTAATGACAAACAGAGCGAATACAAGAATCAGCAGATCAACTGCAGTCATTAAAATCTTTTTTCCAACAGGGTTTAAACTGTCTCTTACTACCACCAGGCACATATGCTGTCTGGTAAAAAAGGCATAAGCAGCGCCGATAAATCCAGTCCAGATCAGGAAATACCGCACCAGTTCCTCCGTAAATGCCGCCGGACTGTTTAAGACGTATCTGGTAAATACCTGATACAGCACTAACAGGGTCATAACCGATAACAGAACGGTTGCAATGCCTGCCAGAAGCTTGGTCATAAATTTTTTCACTACGGATAAGATTTCTTTCATCAAAGCATTCCCCCTTATTCTACAGAATCAATGATGTCAAGCAGTTCCTGAACGCCTGGATACTCTTTGCAGTACTCGTCTACCATGCCGCTGGTAGCCTGACGGAACGCTTCTTTATCTACATCATTTACAAACTCTACATTCATATCTGTGCTGGCTTCGGAAATTGCTTCAGAAATCGCCGCTTCCCAGGAAACCTTGTGGCTTTCGGTAGATTCATAAGCCGCTTCCAGAATTACCTGCTGATCCTCCGGACTGATGTTCTTCCAGGTTTTTGCACTCATTACCAGAACGTCTGGAATCATGGCGTGTTCATCTGTAGAAAATACCTTGCAGATTTCTCCATGTTTTCCGGTTGTCAGAGCCGTCTCATTACTCTCGGCGCCGTCAATAATGCCGGTCTGCAGAGACGTATAAACATCGCCGTAAGACATGGTAACTGGAATTCCTCCCAGGGCCTTTAACATATCGGTCTGGGACTTCATATCCTGGACACGGATTTTTAACCCTTTTAAATCCTCCGGTGTCCGGATAGCCTTATCCTTCGTATAGAAGGAACGGGCGCCGGATGTATAATAGGTTAAGGTTACAAACCCATCGTCTTCGGAAGACAGGAAAAAATCTCTCATCTGTTTGGAATCCATCACATGGTAGAAATCTTCTGTATTGTCAAAAATATAAGGAAGACCGAAGGTGTGGTAAGACTCGTTATAGGTTGCCAGTCCTGGTGCAGATACCTTTGTCATGGAAATAACGCCTGCCATTAACTGCTCCATGTTTTCATTTTCTGAGCCTAACTGGCCGTTTGGAAGGATTCTTACCTGAATCCGTCCCTCGGTCCCTTCATTGACTTTATCTGCAAACTCTGTCATCGCAATGTGTACGGTGTGGGTTTCGCTCAGACCGTGAGCCAGCGTTAATACCATAGGATTTTCGGCAGTTGCTTCTGCACTGGTGGCTGCTCCGGTATTTGCGCATCCGCTAAGAACCGATGCGCTAAGACATAATGCCATTGTAATTGCTGCAAACTTTCTCATAACTAGCTGCCCTTTCTTTACATTCCGATTAAGTCAAACTGCTCAAAGGATACCAGCACCTGATGGTTCTTTTTCGGATTTGGATACTTAATCTGTACCGATTTCAGTCTCTGGCTGTAATACCATCCGCAGTCTGCTTCTTCAAATTTTCTTCTGTGAAGGAAGTGAGGAATCTGTTCTCCGTCAACTGTTACCCAATATGGAGATTTTTCTCTGTGAACCATGTCAATGGCCATGGTTTCTACTGCTGTTTCATACATTCCTTCCTGCTCAAATGTTACGTAGGTACGCTCTCCGGCCGTCATGGTAATATGGGTTCTTAAATAGCCGCCCCGTTCATAATCCATGGTTCTGCCATCGTCTTCATACAAATCAAACTGGCCGTCCTTGTCGGCTGCACACAGGATGCAGATTCCGGTTGCCTGTTCGGTTGCCAGGTTGGTCATGCGGTTTGCTGCCATCGGAATCACTGCGCCGCTTTTGATAAACAGCGGAATGCTGCTTAAGCTTACCGGAATTTCAATGGTCTGTCCGCCCTCATAAGCCTCTCTGGTGTAGAAATCATAGAAGGTATCTCCCTTTGGAAGGTAAACCCTGCGGGTCTTTGCTCCCTTTTCTACCACATTTGCCACAAGCAGGGAGTCTCCAAACATAAAGTCTACGCCTTCTTCATAGCAGTTTACATCATTCTGGAACGCGCTGCACATAGGCTCCATAATCGGAAGGCCGGTGCGGTGGGCCCTGTCAGTTAAAGAATACAGATAAGGGCTTAACTGGTAGCGGAATTCGATCGCTTTGCGGATGTCGTCTTTTAAGTCGCTGTACATCCATGGCTCTGTTACCGTATTGTCAGTATTGGTAGAATGGATGGAGAAACGAGGCTGGAAAATACCATTCTGAATCCAGCGGATAAATAATTCTCCCTCCGGAGCCGGACCGAAAAATCCTCCAATGTCGCATCCCTGGCTGGCTACGCCGGACAGACCCATGCCTAAAATAGTTGCAATGTTGTATTTTAATGCATCCCAGCAGGTTAAATTGTCGCCTGCCCAGGTCTGCGCATAGCGCTGGATGCCGCAGTGGCCGGAACGGCACACAATATACGGTCTGGTGTTTTCAAAGGTTTCGTGGATTGCCTCGTCGGTCACGTGGCACATAATGTTGGACATTACGGATTTTAACTGGCCGATGGTGCCGCCCTTTCCTTCAAAATCGCAACGGCTGTCTTTGTCTACCAGGCTGTCATACTCGCAGTTGTCATTCCATACGGAATCGGTGCCATACTGCAGGACGTTTTCTTTTAACAGCGCTTTCCAGTCCTCACGGACAGATTCTTTTGTAAAGTCTACAAACACGCCAGGGCCGCCCCACCAGGTTCCCACTGCCGGATTTTCGCTGTCGCTTGCCTTTACAAACATACCTTTTTCTTTCATCTCATCCAGCTTTGGATGGATTAATAAAATACCTGGCTTTACGTTCGGGGTTACGGTAATGCCCCGCTTCTTCATCTGCCGGAAGAATTCTTTTGGATCTTTAAAGCGTTTTTTATTCCAGGTAAAGACGCAGCGTTTAATGCCTTTGTCTGTCTCTACGGTACAGTAACCGGAAGAAAGCTGGAATCCGTCTACCGGAATGTTCTCTTCCTTTGTGGTATCAATAAATTCCACAATAGCGTCGTCGCAGTCCGCATCCAGTTCCGGATAGTACATGGAAGAACCCAGATAACCCAGGGCAGTTCTTGGAAGAAGGGCGGACTTGCCTGTGAGATCGGTATAGCGCTCAACTACCTGGCGGACCGCCGGTCCTGCAATCAGGAATAAGTCAATATCGCCTCCGTCTGCGCGGTAGCGGCTGTGCATTTTCCAGTAATTGCTCTTTTCTCTTCCCATGTCAAAATCACACTCATAGGTATTGTGATAAAAATATCCCACAGCTTTTTTGGTGTCTTTGCTTAACTTAATATAAAATGGGATGTGCTTATACAGGGAATCCGTTTCTTTTGGGTTGTATCCCATCGCGTCTTTCGGGCTCATTCCCATAAATTTCTGGGCCTTGTTAAACTCTCCGCTCTTTTCGCCAAAACCATAAAAGCAGTCGTTTGCCGTAATTTCGCTGGTATGAATCCGGCGGTGGTTGGAATCTTCCTGGTATGCCAGATCCACAATATCTGCATGAATCAGAGTATTGTCCTTGTCATACACGCAGATCCGAAACGGCGATTTTTCAATCACAACCGTCAATTCTTTTCCCCTGATGACTGCCTTTTCTTCTCCGTCCTCTAAGCTGGCGTCGGCAGCGGTTACCCGTTTCCGGTACTGTTTCAGGAATCCATCCATCCGGTCTTCCCAGGCTGTCATAACCAGGCTGTAAGACTCTTCTGCAAAGTCCCCGTCAAATCCGGCCCGAATTCTTAAAATGGAATCGGTTAAAAATAACAGCCGGATCTCCACACAGTTGGTGGCAATGGAAAAATAATTGTCCTGTTTCTTTACAGCAAATGCTGTGGTGCAGACTCTCATTGCTCATCTTCCTCCTTATTTCGTCCATCACGTTGTTGTTCTATTATAGGAATCCTGCAATGACAAAACCAGACAATTTTTGCACAAAGCAAACGTTTTTTTTACATATCTTGCTTTTTTCCGCAGATTCCGATATAATCAGTGCATCCAGAATGTTCGTATTCTGAACAAAACCAGTTGTCAGGAGGTACTACTATGTTGGATCAGGCAGGTATCCGCATGGCTCAGGGAGCTGAAATTGCGTGTGAGCGGATTTCCGGCGTCAATGATAATATGTATCAGCCCCACTACCATAATTACTATGAACTCTATTATCTGGAAGAAGGCGGGCGCTATCAGAGATCCGGAAATGACCTTTACCTTCTTCAGCCTGGGGATTTTATGTTATTTTCCCCTTATTGTATGCACTATTCTTACGGAGACCTGGATATGAGATTTCGACGGATTATCCTGTATTTTCAGCGAGAAGAAATCGATTCTCCGGAGCTGATCCGGATTTTAGACGAGGGATCCGGTGTCTTCCGGCCGGACGCCAGAGAAGGACAGACCATTCATCGCGCCCTTCTGGAGCTTTTAAAAGAGCAGAACGGAGAAAGCCCTTTTACCAGAGAATGCCGGCACAGCCTTTTAAACTTCCTTTTGTACCATCTTGCGCGGGAAAAGAGGATGATGAATCCAGTAAAAACAGAACAAAATAAGCGAATTGCACAGATTATGGGGTATATCCACACCCATTATAATGAGCCGATTACTTTAGAATCTCTTGCAGAACAGTTTTATGTCAGTACCTTTTATTTGTGTCGGGAATTCCGTTCTTATACCCACAGTACCGTAATCCAATATATCAACGTAACCCGAATTATGAACGCCCAGAGAATGCTAATGGAAACCGATAAAAACATTACCGAAGTCGGACGGGAAACGGGATTTTCCAATCTGACCCACTTTAACCGAGTGTTCAAACAGGTAACCGGTATGACGCCTTCCGGATTCCGCAAATCCCATAAAAACATTGAGATCTATATTGGCGGACGCTGATACGGTTCTTCCCTTTGCATACACTCCAGCAGCATTTCTATCATTTCCCTGGGGTACAGCGGCAGGTGGATCGGAATCCGCAGCGTTTGTTCCAGATATTCCCTGCCGCCTGCCACTAAAAAAGCGTCTCTTACCGTCCTTAGGTTTTTCTCCAGATTAGAAATACTCTCTCCCCTTATGTCTGCAACCGGAATATAAATCTGCTGCCGGATGTGTACCAGCCGCCCTTCGTCTTCCCTGGCCATTTCCAGACAGGCAAGCAGAATCCCGTAGCCTTTGTAGCCTTTCAAAAGCGGAAAATTATTTAAAATCTCTTCCGCACTTCTCATAAAAACCCCTCCCTTGTTGAATTATTTACCTGTCAGTATACACCAGATTTTGCATTTTCGAAAAAAATAGACTTTTTTAGCCAAAAATAGTCCTTCTTGTTTCGAAAAAAAGACAATTTTGAATATAGAAAAAACCTTCCATGATATTCTCACAGAAGGTCTCTCCCCATTTTACTAATTTTCTGTTATGGTAACCGGTCTGTCCGATTAATCGTCTAACTCGTCTTCTCCTACGATTTCGTCGTACTCTTCTTCATCCAGAAGCTCGTCAAATGCGTCTGCAACGACTTCGTACTCATCATCGTCTTCGATGTTTTCCAGATTTGGAGTTCCGTCCTCTGTCTCGCTGTAACGGTACAGGAATACTTCTCCTTCTTCTGCTTCCTGGCCTTCCATTGGCAGCAGCGCAATATAATCTCTATCTCCTGCCTGGAAAATGGTAAGAACGATACACTCTAATTCTGTGTCATCCTCCAATGTCAGGGTAACTGTCATCTCTTCCTGTTCTTCCATCTTGTTTAAATCTTCTGCCATGTCCTACACCTCTCTTTTCGTAAAATAAGCCTGCCGCACTATCCCGACAAACCTGCACCTTCATAAGTGCTTACCGATAATTTATCAGACTATGGGTAAAAAAGCAAGAAGTTCAGCCCTACTTTCTCAAATTTCCCTTTTCGATATGCTTCTTAAGGATCCGATCCGTCACTTCAAACAGCGCCTCGGATCCTTCCTTTGTCTTTCCCTGGCGGCCGTAAACCTGGCTGGCGCTTACCTGATGGTTCTTCCAGTCTGTGCCGTCGTTGCTGTCATTTAACAGAAGAGGCTGGAGGTTGTCCATGGCCCGAGCAAATTTTGCTTCCGGAGTTTTCTGTTCCTCAAACTCTTCAAACAGCGCCGTAAGCTCCTGCTTCTGATCCTCCGGCAGCATGGAATACAGCTTTTCCTTAGCTGCCTCCTCCCTGGCCTTCTGGGTCTTTTTGGCTTCTTCGTCATAGGCATAGGTGTCTCCTGCCTCGATCTCCACAATATCGTGAATCAGACACATGACCATAACTTTTGTAATGTCAACCGGCTCATTGGAATACTCTCTCAGCAAATAGGCCATAATCGCCATATGCCAGGCGTGTTCCGCGTCATTTTCATTTCTCCCATGACCAGATAAATGGGTCTGCCGGAAAATATTTTTTTCCTTATCAATTTCCAGCGCAAACTTCAGCTGCTTTTGTAATCTGTCATTCATTGTTCCGCCTCGTTTTTCTTTTTCTCCTGTATCCGGTTATACGCTTCCAGAACCCCGTTTTTTACTGCCGTTTTTACCACCAGATAGCCTAAAAAGAAAAATAATGCCACCAGTCCAATCTGAAACAACAACGCTAAAACCCAAAACATAATATTCATACGCTTCCTCCTATCTGAAAACCCCTATCTCCCAAAATGTTCCTTCCACTCTGCTTCCTTAAATCCTACCAGAACGCTGTCTCCATCTACGATAATGGGACGTTTGACTAACATTCCGTCGTTTGCCAGCAGGGCAATCTGTTCTTCCTCAGAAAGCTCTGGAAGACGGTCTTTTAACCCCAGTTCCCGATACTTCTGTCCGCTGGTGTTAAAAAACTTTTTCAGAGGAAGCCCGCTGGCCCGATACCAGAGGAAAAGTTCCTCTGCGCTGGGATTTTCCTCGCCAATGTGACGCGCCTCATAAGAAATTCCCTGTGCGTCCAGCCACTTCTTGGCCTTCTGACAGGTACTGCATTTTGGATACCACAAAAACAGCATCTCGTTCCCTCCTTTTTACAATGGCTTTCCAGCCAGGATTTCCATATAATCTTTATAATTTTCCTCCAACAGCTTCGGCGTATCCAGATTATACGGACACTTGCTGCTGCACCGTCCGCAGTGAAGGCAGTTTTCAATCTGTTTCATCTTTTCCTGCACTTCTTGGGTCAGCTGGGCTTCAGACGGGGAACGGCGGATCATCAGGGACATTCTGGCGCAGTTGTTGATCTCAATTCCCACCGGACACGGCATACAATAGCCGCAGCCTCTGCAGAAATTTCCTGCCAGCTCCTTTCGGTCATGGGCAATCAGCGCCTCTATTTCCTTTGTCATAACCGGAGGATTCTTTACATAGCCGATAAATTCATCCAGCTCTTTCTCCCTCTGAACGCCCCAGATTGGAAGCACATGATCAAATTGATCCAGGTATGCGTAAGCGGCTGCAGAATCTGTAATCATACCGCCGGACAATGCCTTCATCGCAATAAATCCAATCTGCTTCTCTTTGCAGGCTTCTACGATAGCCAGGTCTTTTTCAGAAGCCAGATAGCAGAATGGGAACTGAAGGATTTCATACAATCCGCTGTCGATGGCTTCCTGGGCTACGGACAGGCGGTGATTGGTAATTCCGATGTGACGGATTTTCCCCTGGCTTTTTGCTTCCAGCATAGCCTCATAAAGTCCTGTGCCGTCTCCTGGCTTTGGACAAAAAGACGGATTGTGAAACTGGTAAATATCAATGTAATCCGTCTTTAACACAGACAGGCTGGTTTCCAGATCCCTCCAGAAATCGTCTGCTGTCTCAGCCGCCGTCTTGGTGGCAATGTAAATCTGATCCCGCACATCAGACAATGCATAGCCGATTTTGGCTTCACTGTCTGTATACGCCCTTGCCGTATCAAAAAAGGTAATGCCATTCTCAAATGCTTTCCTTAAAAGCTTTCCTGCTTCTTCCATGGACACCCTCTGGACCGGAAGGGCTCCAAATCCATTTTTATTAACCGTAATTCCAGTCATTCCTAACGTTACCTGCGACATATCTGCTCCTTTCCCATCGGGAATTTAAACCATGCCCCGATACTCCTGTTTCCACTGCTTTACCAGCTTTAAGGCGCCGGCTCTCCGTTTCTCTTCTTCCTGCTCAAACAGGCCTTCCAGCTTTAATACTCCTTCTGAAGTTTTCGCTCTCTCCCCTGCCTCTGCAATATCTTTTTCCCACTGGGCCTTCTGTTCCTCCCCTACAAACGGCAGATGGTGATTCCTTCCGCCCATTCCTTCTCCGGTCCGGCTCAGATAGTACATCCGTTTTAAAACTTCCTCGCTCTTTCTGCAGTTATAAGCCTTTTCAAAAGAATACCAGGCTTTCTGGAACTGGAACATCCTGGCCTGGGTACAGCCTAAGCTGCACCACACTTTTTCTAACAGTTCGTCTGTCACGCCTCCTCCTTTGGGAAGATTTAAAATCTTTTCATAGACAGACGCCGCCTTTCCGTACTGTTTCCGTAAAAATAAATCGTCCCCCTTCTGGCGGGCATATTCGGCGGGGGGAAGTTTCCGGAAAGCGGCTACTTCCTGGCGGAATTTATTTTGCTCTGCTAACGAATAATATCCGCATTCTGATAAAATGAGGAACAGCAGAGAATCCCCGTCTCCCTTGCCGCTCATCCATTTTTCCAGCTTGGAAGACAATCCTTCCATATCCAGTTCTTCCCGTATAAACGCAATCAGATGCTCGTCCACAAAGCCATCCATGACAAACAGCGGATTGTGGTAAATCACATAGCAAAGCTCTGCCGAAGACCAGATCCGGACTCCCAGCGCCTCGATGTAATACGGATTTTTTACCGGCTCCTGCCGGCAGACCATCAGGCTCATAGCTTCACCTCCTGGCGCACCATAGCGTCGCTTGCCGGAAATAGTTCTCCAAAGCCTTTATCTTTTACTGCTGCCACCATTGTGGATTCATCTAAAAATCCAATGCTTACCTGAATTCTGGTGGTCCAGGCCGGACGATCCGGAAAATCCTTTAAGGAAATGGTCGCTGTCCGGCTCTTCTTTGGATCCATCGGCGTAATGGTAAATTCAATCTTTTTGCTTTCATCCATCAGAAAATCCATGGTAGTCTTACACTCATACCAGTTTTCTCCAGCTCCTGCAATCACAAGCTGGGTCTTTTTTTCTTTGTAAAGAATCTCCATCGAAACCGTGGATTTTAACCGGCCTTCACAGATGCAGGTAAAGGCATGGTTTCCCCCGCCCTGTCTGTATTCCGCTGCGCGGAAGGCGGCTCCTCTGGAAAAAAGGGTATTTTCTGCATATACCTTTCTTCTCCGGCCGATCATCTGCATAAATTCCGGCGCCCAGTCCTGTTTCTCAAACCCTTTTCCGGATAAAATCATAGTAGAAAATAGTTTATGTTCCAGAAGACGCTCTCCGCAGGAACACAAAATCTTATCTGCCAGCTTTGCCCCAGAAGACGTCTCTAAGATGTCCGGATCAAAACTTTCTTCTAAAATCTGGCTTTCTGCCACTACCATCATTTTCTGAAGTCCTCTCTGGACCTTCAGTTCATAATAGGAAAGACGGTCTGCCGACAAGTCAAACATTCCTACCTGGCTGCGCCAGATTTCCTTTTTCTGATTTAAAATATAGTAAACGAAGCTTTCTTCGCGGCTGATAATATGGACTTTTTCCCTGGCAATTCCTAAATAATCTGCACAGTACAAAAAGCTGTCCATGACCTTGCGTTCCAGGCTCGGAAGGGTAATGACCAGTTCGTCAATTTCCTCGTCCTGGAATTCTGTCGCCGGAAGTTTCAGAACCCGACCCATATAAAATTCCAGCAGCTTCAGCGCCTCGTATTTTACGCCGTCAATGGTGGCCGTACCCTCTCTGGATACCAGATTTAAAAGTTTGTCCACCAATACGCCGTTTCCCACCAGGTTGCAGGCATATGCATCCTTGCCTACATACCACTCGTCTCCGCTTTTGGAACGGCAGATGATGGTGGGAAAGGTCCATGTCTTTTCCTCTTCATAACAGCTTATCTGGGTATAGGCATCGCACAAATCCAACCCGATTAGTAATCCCATAGTTCTCCTTTATCTTTCCCTGATTTACGGCAGGGAAAATAATTCGTCCACTGTCGCATTTTTAATCAGGTATTCCTGCATTTTTTTCTTTAATCCTGCTTCTTCTCCATTTGCAAGGCACATTCCCATGTCGTTTAAACAGGCAAACCGGCTGTCTGTACCGACATCCTCGTCCGGCTGGCCGCCGATTCTCTGGCACTGTTTTTTGCCCTGGGCCGTCAATACAGACTTTCCGTTTTTATATTCGTACACCTGGTATTCCAGGGTCTCTCCATCAAACAGAACCTTGCCCATTACGAAAATTCCCTGGTACACCCGATACATTTCCTCACTGTGAAATTCTTCTTCATCCGGCAGAACACGCACTCTTAAGACCACTCTGGAAGTCCGGTCTCCCTTGTACTGGATCATGACTTTATCCAGAATCTCTCTTGGAATCTGGATAAAATTTCCCAGCCTTTTGAAATACGGAAATACCATTCCCGCATCCAGTAAAAAGTCTGCTACCTGCTGGCACAGGATTTTCTGCTCTTCGCTTAAACTTTTCTGATCCGCATAGTAACGGGTCAGAGACAGCAGATAAATCGTTGGAATCCGCTCCCTGTCCGGCGTATTTTTTACCAGGCCTTCCAGGTACTCAAAAATCCGTCCGTCCAGTTCTGTCTCATTGTAGAAATAATCGGTACATTTTACTGCAAAGTAAGCTTTTACAATGCTGTCCGTCATCTTTTTCCTGGATGCATACAGGTCGAATACCCCATCCATCCGGTCCTGTTCTCCGGAAAACAGCATCTGGGCCAGCAGCCGTTCTTCCATGTCGTAAGTGTCTACCCGATATTCGATCCCCTGCATCAGAATCCGGTACATCTTTTCCGACGGACCGTTGTAATACTGGCACAGATAATCCAAAATCACAGAATCTGCATTTTCCTCCTCAAACACCTGCAGGGCAAGCCAGGAAAGGAACCGTTCTTCGTCAAAAAGATTCTGGAGAATCATCTTGGTACACAGCTTTAATCTCCTGCCCGCTCCAATCTCCGTAATTCCATATTTTTTCATCAGGTCATACGCTTCTATCAGATAGTTCTGACGGACAAGGGTTTCGCAAATGCCGATCCGCTCCTCTTTGCTGATCCGATCTTTATCCAGCATCAGCAGATAGCTTAAATCCGTTCCGCCCTTTTCCTCTGCCGCCGCCTTTCTCTGATAGTAAGCAATGGATTTGGATAAAAGCTGCTTTTCATAAGTAGGATTCAGGTTCAGTTCTTTCTGGGCCCGCTCTAAAAGAGCCGCTTCCTCGTCGGTCTCTGCTCCCTGTCCGCCAATCTGTCTGCAGGCTCTGAGGCACAGCATCGGATGCTCCGGATATACTTCAAAACAGCGTTTTTCCAGATCCGGCTTATCCATTACCAGCGTCTTGATGTAACGAATGTTGGTATACCGGTTGCCATAGCCGTCCTGGAATAAAATTACGCTTTTATCCAGAAACAGCGGCACATACGCAGTTCCCTCCCGCAAAAGGTAAATATCTTCATCCATGGTTTCTTCATACCGGACAATAACGTACAGCATCTTGGGATTCCGGCAGGAAATCCGGTAGGAACGCAGAATCGACGGCAGAATCTTTGCTACCGGCACATCGATAATATCTTTATAAATCATTTTGTCATAGATCACAGCCAGATTGCTGTCTATGTTGGCTGCAAACAGCTGTTCCATGGCAAACTGTTCCATATCCCTTTCATAAGCCTTATAAAGCTCGGAAGATGGATTTAAATAAGTCAGAATATTTTTATATAAAACGGCTTTGGTCCTGCTGTCCAGTTCCTGGGAATAGGAAAAATATAAAAGCACTTCCCTCGGAAGGATGTGATCAAAGTCTTCCGGAAGGGAGTATAAATAGTACTCATATAATCTGGTCAGGTTAATCTGTTCCTTCAAAGCCTTCTCATACCAGACAAAATCCTCCGGTCCCCTGCATTCGCCCTTAATCCGCATACAGCAGATGGCTTCCAGAAGTTTTTTCTCCGGATATCTGTCATAAAGCCTAACGAGCAGCCTGCTGTACAGCGGATTGTAATATCGGGCCGCAGAGGCGGCTTTTGCAGCTTTTTGTGCCAGTTGCTCTCCTACCAGACCATGGCTGACGCCAAAAGAAAGGGTCTGAAGCTCAAACTTGGTCATTCCTCTCAGCAAATCATTCTGACTGGATAAAATCTCACAGGCTTTCTGATACAAAAACGGGCTGCGGAGTCCGTTTGCATAAAGCTCTGCCAGTTCTGCCAAAAGCATGGCCGGATTTTCGTTCAGTTCCGGCTCTAATTTTAACCGCAAAAAGAACAGATACGGGTAGCTGTGGCTTTCCGTTAAGTATTTGCGCACCAGACGGATTAAGGCGTCTTTCTGGCTCTGGTTCGGGTTTAATTCTAATGAAAGGTATTGGAACAGACAGTACAATTCTACTTCATCCCGACGGTTTAAAAGAACCTGTTCCCGCACTTCATCCAAAAGAAGAATGGCCTGTTCTGTTTCGCCGGACAGGATGCAGCACTCTGCAAAAAGAAGTACCGTCTTGGCATCCTGGGGTTTTAAGTGTTTTAATCCGTCCAGCTCCGTTTTCATCTGTTCCAGCAGCCCTGTAGAATCGGTATTGGGATTTTCGTAATCCAGACGGAGGGAAAGGTATCTGCCATAGCCCTTTCTCCACTCAAGTTCCTCTGGCCTTTCCCCATCTTTTCCGGCCGCCCCTTCTACCTGGATCCGGATGGTAATTTCATCCCGTACGGTTTTCAGCCGGATAACGCCCTGGTTCATCCCTCCATGGATCTGTCCTGGATGAATCCGGTATCCTACCTGGCAGGTATCGCCGTCAAAATCTTCTTCTCCAATCTGGGTACGGACCAGTTCTAAAAAGCCGCCTTCCGCCTCCAGTTTGACGTTTACATATCCCCAGGTATTTTTCCGGATTTCTATGGTATCTACTACAGAAGTAGCCGGCATCCGGTACGACCGGTCCCGATCGGCTGCCTCAATGACAACCGGCTCCTTTACCTGAAGGGCAACCAGAAATTCTTCCAGCAGATTTTCCCTGTTTGTATGGCCTTTCAGCCCATTATAAATAGCCCGTATATGCAGATCCTGCATAAACGGCGCTTCGATAAAATCCTGGTATTCAAACAGCCTTAACGCGGTTTCCCTGTCTCTTTTCGCCAGATTTGAAAAATCCCTGGCCGTCTTTAAGTTTCCAAGGACCTGGCCGGATGCTCCAGACTGAATCTGGAACGTAAAAGGGATTTCCTTCTCCCCGCCATTGGTTACCAGGAAAAAGCTGCCACGGATTTGTTCTCCATCTTCTAAATAAGTTGTATCAATCTCATATAAAATCCGGCTGCGGAGACCGCCAAAGGCTTCTGTCAGGACGTTTACCCGATAATGACTGGAATAAACAAGCCCCTTCATATTAAGCCCATTGAGACTTATCAGGTTGATTTCTCCCCGTATCGTCTCTCTGGCCGGAATCTGCTCTTCCACTCTTTCCGGAATCATCTGAATATCCGGATTCTGGGAATCTACGATCCCTTTTGCCAGCCGGTTGATTTTTTCTCTCATTCTACCACCTCTAACCCGTATTCTAACACATTTCGACAGGATTGGAAAGTAAAAAGCATAATCCTGTCGGGATTATGCTTTGTCTATTATTTCCGAAATGCAGGTTGTCTTAACTGGCTCCGGCACAATGGATTCCATCCTGACTGGTTCTTTCTCCACCGGAACCGGCTCTGCTGCAAAAGCCGCCTGTCGGACACGGAGATTTAAGTACGTGCGCAGAACCTTCACTGCCAGTACCACAATAAAAATTGGAAATACGATGCACAAATAGAATTTGTATTTTAAATTCTTTTTCCTGTTTTTTCTGTTTTTCATAACGTTCCTCCTGCCAGCTCAGCATCAGGGTGCAGAGACAGCACGCCTCCCTATAGGCTGATGCTAGCTGCTCATCAGGGATTTCATGGCAAAGGCGTAGATCTCCTGGCTCTTTGCCCGCCACTGGCTGCACATGGACTCTGCCTGTTCTTTATCCGGAACGGACAGATTCAGCTCAATCAGCACGCTTTTTCCTTCCCGCACTTCACAATGGACAACGTAATCCTGACTGGTGGATTTATAATAGTCGGAAACCACTCCCACCTCATCCCTGAGACGGAACTTATTTTCCTTCAAATACTGGTCGATGTCTTCGATAATTGCCGGAGAAATCTTCTTGCCGAAAAATTCCAGCGTATCTTCCCCTTCCTGGGTAATCTCATAACGGCTGCTGTTGTGAAGGGTTTCCTTGCGTACTAAACCGGCTTCTAACAGCTCATTTAACGCCTGCTGCAGCGTAAAATACGTCGTATATTCCCGCTCCAGGAAGAAATTGGAAAGCTGTGCATTGGTCAGCGGAAAATTTACCTGTTTTAACATATAAAGATTCATTAATTTGTATAAGGTCATTGGTTCAGACAGCATTTTTCTTCTCCTTGCGTACCGTCCGACGGTTCCGCTGCTTAACATTGTTGTTTTATTATACCTGTTTTCATTTCTGAAAGCAAGAGCCAGAACGGTTATTCCAGATGGAACAATTCTTTCAGTTCCTTCTTGCTCAGTCCAGAAAGACTGGCAGGCTGGCCTTCCATAATCTGATCCGCCAGTCTGCTTTTCGCCTCCTGAAGAGTCAGGATATTTTCTTCTATGGTGTTTTTGGTAATCAGCCGGTACACCGTAACCTGCTTTTCCTGTCCGATACGGTGCGCCCGATCCGTCGCTTGGTTCTGGGCCGCAATATTCCACCAGGGATCATAATGGATAACCGTATCGGCAGCCGTCAGGTTCAGTCCGGTCCCTCCTGCCCGCAGAGAAATGAGAAATACCGGCGTATCATCCTTCTGGAAGGAATCCACCATATGAAGCCGGTCTTTTTTCGAGGTCTCTCCCGTCAGCAGGTAGTATCCGATTCCGGAAGCCAAAAGCCTCTGTTCGATCAGTTTCAGCATAGAAGCGAACTGGGAAAACAGCAAAATCTTATGTCCTCCCGCTGCTCCGCTTTCCACCAGTTCCATGCAGGTCTCCAGTTTTGCCGAATCCCCTTTATAATTTTCATAATAAAGTCTTGGATCGCAGCAAATCTGTCTCAGTCTGGTAAGCTGGGCCAGAATCTGCAGTTTTCCGGCTGCTTCCTCTTCGCTGCCTTCTTCCAGCAGTTCTTTTAACACCTGGGCATTGGCCGCATACAAGGTCTTCTGCTCCCCTTCCATCTGGGAATAAATGCAGGTTTCCAGCTTGTCCGGAAGATCTTTTAACACGTCTTTTTTGATTCTGCGGAGAATAAACGGAGACGTCAGCCGTTTTAAACTGGTCAGCACTTCTTCGTCTTTTTCCTTTACCAGCGGAATCTCAAAATCCTTTTTAAATCTCTGATAGCTGAACAAAAATCCAGGCATCAGGTAATCAAAAATACTCCACAGTTCTCCCAGCCGGTTTTCTACCGGAGTTCCCGTCAGGGCGAACCGAGTAACGGAACGGATTTTCTTTACCGCCCTGGCATTCTGGGTGCCTGCATTTTTAATAAACTGGGCTTCGTCAATAATCTGGAAGCGGAACGTCAGGTTTTCATACCGGCCAATATCCCGTCTCAGCAGATCGTAAGACGTAATTAAAATCCTCTGTTTTCCAGCCTGGATGTCTTGTTCTGCCTGCTCTAAAATCTGTTCCCGTTCTTTGGCTGTTCCGGTTACCGTAACCACCGGAAGCTTCGGCGCAAATTTCTGAAATTCGTGTTCCCAGTTGTAGACCAGGGAGGCCGGAGAAACAATCAGGGATACCAGCCCCTTTTCCTGTTCTTCCTGACGTCCGTACTCGTCGGCAAACAGGGCAATAATCTGAACGGTTTTTCCCAGTCCCATATCATCTGCCAGAATTCCGCCAAACCTTCCTACATCCAGGGTTTTCAGCCAGCGGAATCCGTACTTCTGATACCCTCTTAGTACGGGATCCAGTTGTGTGGGAATCTGATATTCTGCATCTTCTACAGATTTCATCCCCCGAATTACTGCCCGAAAGGCCTGGTCTCTGTAAAACGGAACTCCAGGCTCTTCCTTAAACAGATGATCCAGGTACAAAGCCCTGTAATAGGGCAGCTGCACATGGCCGGCCGCAATCTCATTTCTGCCGAAAGCCAGATCTCCTGCCATTTTGGCCACCGCTAAAATCCCGTCGCTTTCCAGCTGAAGAAATTCTCCATTTTTCAGGCGGTAATACTTCTTTTTCTGTTTGTAAGCGCTAAGGATTTTCGCCAGCTCCGCACCGCTCATGCCGTCTGCCTCTATCTTTACATCCAGCCAGCCTTCTGCCGCTTTTACGCCTACTCTTACGCCTCCCGCTTTCCGGATCTTCCACTGTCTCACTTCCTCAGACAGGTATACGTCTCCCAGCTGTCGAAATTCGTCGATTCCTTCCAGCAAAAGGCGGTACAGCGCGTCTTCATCCCTGCGGATTACCAGCTTTTTTCCTTCCGGCTCTTTATATTGAAAATATTTGGCAATGGTCTGGCTGATGCGGAATTCTTCCGGCACGTCTCTGCAGATACGTCTGGGAACCAGTTCGTCTTCAATGGGCTGGAAAGAAAAATCCCCATAAGAAAGCACTGGCTCCATGGAAATCTCTTCCGGCCCCGTGCTCTCAAAACGGAAGCTGGCTTTTAACGGTTCCGTCTGATAAACCTGCCAGTCAATCTCCGGCGCTTCTATCAGACTGTATTCTTCAATCTTTTTTACTACTCTCTGGTAAAAAAGCGGCACGTCCCGATCGTTTACGGAAACGCTGGTCTCCGGCCGCTCTGCCATCTGCTCAACAAACACCCGCATCGTATGGCTGCAGGCTTCATCGCATCTGCAAATCTTTCCCTGGCTTCCCACATAGAGATACCGCTCTCCCATAAAGCTGAACTCATAATCCAGAAGCTTTGCCTCCAGCCCTTCTCTTCCCCGTTTTTTTATCTGAATCCGAAAATCCGGATTTAAACGGCTGATAAAGAACGGTTCTTCTCCTTTGTTGGGCAGCCGAGTATTTAAGTCCTTGTCCAGATACATAGCAAAAAAGCGGTCTCTGTTTTCACGGCTTAAAGTCAGCTCCCTTAAAGGCGGACGCACCTCAAAGGAGGTCTTTCGGAACTGGCTGTAATATTCGTGATAGGTATTGACCAGCTCTATCACAAATTCAGCTAACAGACGGCTTTCCTCCTCAAAAGCATCTAAACTGTGATGGAAGGACAGGGTCTTTCCATAGTTCATCTGGGCCCCTGCCTCAATCGCCTGGACAAAGGCGCTTAAATCCTTGATCCGGTACAGCCGCTCTCTTCCGATTTGAAATTCCAGACGGGTCTCTTTTCCCTTCCGGTCGATTACCAGCGTCGGCACCAGACGGACGGAGCCCGCTTCGTTTTCCCGCATAATTCGGGCTACTTCCCCGTTGGTATATTCCCGAATCATGGTGCGGACTTCCTGATCCGTATAAACTGGACGAGGCGCCTGTCCGCCGCATTCTTTCTGGTAAGCCCCATATACAGCCTTCGCATGGGCGCAGGGGCCCTTATAGGAGTTTCCTTCTGCACAAGAACAAGAGTAGTCGCGAAGCTGACTACCCTTGATATATAAACTTACCCGATAGGTTTTGCCCTGTTCCTCACAAACACCTTTTACTCCGACTTCGCCTTTCCAAAAGGTGCTGATTTTCATTTCTGAAACGTTCACCCTGCATTCCCCGCAATCTGCTTTTACATCCGCTCCGGAGCCTCAATTCCCAATACGCCGATAGCGGCTGTCAGCACATCCTTTGCCAGCATAATTAAGCTGATATAACTTGCCTGACGGTCTGGATTCTCCTCCGAAAGGATTTTCGTGTCATGGTAAAAACGGTTAAACTCATTGGACAGCTCATAAATATACTGGCAAATCTTATGAGGCGCCAAATCTGCAAAACTGGTTTCCATAACATCGTTAAATTTCAGAAGCATAAGAGCCAGGCCCTTTTCTGAGTCGGATGCTGCCGGCAGAATCTTTCCTGCTTCTGCAGTTCCGCCGTTTTCTGCAAATTTATTTAAAATAGATTTAATCCGCACAATGGTGTACAAAATGTAAGGCCCTGTATTTCCTTCAAAAGAAATAAACCGGTCAATGTCAAAGACATAGTCCTTTGCCGCCTGGTTGGATAAGTCTCCGTACTTTAATGCAGCAAGGCCTACAATCTTGGCGGTATTTCTGGCTTCCTCTTCTGAAACCGTCCTGTTTTCCATAATCCGGTTAAATACCTGTTCATTGATGTTGGCAATCAGGTGCTCCAGACGCATAACGCCGCCGTCTCTGGTCTTAAACGGCTTCCCGTCTTTTCCGTTCATGGTGCCGAATCCCAGGAAGGACATAGGCATATCCGGTTTTACGATTCCAGCTTTCTTTGCTACCCGAAATACCTGGGTAAAGTGAAGGTCCTGACGCTTGTCTGCAATATAGATATAACGATCCGGATGGAAATCCTGTTCTCTCTCAATAATGGTAGCCAGATCCGAAGTTGCGTAAAGAGCCGCTCCGTCTGATTTTCTTACGATGCATGGAGGAAGCTCCTTCGAATCTCCTTCCTCTGCAATATCTACTACCAGGGCGCCCTGGCTTTCATAAGCCAGTCCCTTTTCTACCAGGTCGTCAATCAGGGCCGGAATGTATGGCTGGGCGTCGCTTTCGCCTTTCCACAAATCAAATTCTACATTTAAGTTGGAATAATTTTTCTTTAAATCCGCTAAGGATACGGCCATAATGTGCTTCCAGATTGCGCGGTACGGCGCATATCCATTCTGCAGACGGAAGGTTGCGTTCTGTGCTCTCTCTTTAAAGGCCTCATCTACCTTGGATTTTCCGCTGGCAGCCGGATAAATCTCTTCTAACTCGCTGATGGTAAACGGCGCTTCTTCTGGATATTCTCCGGTATAGGACTCGTCAAAATAAACCAGATCCGGTTTTCTCTCGCGAAGTTCTTCAATAATCAGACCCATCTGCAGGCCCCAGTCTCCTAAATGTACGTCTCCAATCATGTTATGGCCCAGGAAACGTCCCATCCGCTTGATGCTTTCGCCGATAACAGCAGAGCGGAGATGTCCTACGTGAAGAGGTTTGGCTACATTGGCTCCGCCGTAGTCTACCATGATGGTCTCCGGATGATCCGTTGGATCCAGTCCCAGTTTTTCTTCTCCAGCCATCTGGTTTAAATATGCTGCCGCAAACTCTTCGCTGACCTTTAAATTGATAAATCCTGGCATAACTGCCTCTTTCATGGAAAAAAGCCTGGATCCGGAAAGTTTTTCTGCCACTTCTGACGCAATCTCAATCGGCTTCTTTTTATAGGCTTTGGCAGCTGCCATTGCGCCGTTGCACTGGTATTCGCACAGATCCGGACGATTAGACAGCACTGCCTTTGCATACTTTTCTTCATAACCGCAGTCTGAAAATGCCTGCTTTAATTCCTCTTCCATTATGGTAAGGATTTTCTTCATATCGCTGTGTCTCCTATTTTTCTTCTATATTTCCTATCATTATAACTTCTCCTGACCGGAAAAGCAATCTATACTCCTAACGGGTCTGCAATTCTGGGAATATCCTTTCTGTCGTTCCATACGCAGACGGCAACGCCTTTTCCAGTTCCATCCCCGTGAATCATTCTGTCATTTCCAATGTAAATGCCGACATGGCTGACTGCATCCAGAGAGGATCCAAATGTAACAAAATCCCCTACCCTTATGTCTTCTGCCGCCCTGTCTGTACCGTGGCGCGCCTGTTCCCTGGAAGTTCTGGGAAGATCCAGGCCTGCGTAATCCTTCATCAGGTAACGCACGAAACCCGAACAGTCAAAACCGGTCTGCGGATCCGAACCTCCCATCTGGTAGCGGGAACCTAACAGATTCATGGCTTTTTCCACCAGTTCTGCACGTTCTTCGTCTTCTTTGGGAATGCTCCAGGTGTTTTTCACAGTAATCTGTCCGGAATTGCTGTCTAAGTAAGCGCTGTGCCCGTCATAGGCAATTTCAATCCAGCCGTTTCCCGCATCCTCTATAACCCGATACACCGTTCTCGGATAGGCGGTTCCATAACTTCCCTGTCCCTCGGGCGCGTCAGAAATGGCGACCTCATAATCTCCTGTAATCTCTGCAATGGATACGTCCAGGGAAATCTCTATCATTTCTTCTGATTCCTCCTGACCAGCAGGTTCTACTGGCCCTGCTCCATAAGACAGCATTGTAAACGGCACACTCATTACCCCGCAGACGGCCATCAAAACCACTGTCCTTCTCCAATTTTTTCTCATTTGTTTCTCCCCTATCACAAAAAACTGCCGCACAATGAATCATCGGATTCTGGAAATCAAATCCTCCTTTTCACTCTGCGGCAGTCTCGCCTGTTTATCAGCTTCTGCTACAAACCGGCACCATCTGTCTGATTAAACTCTGGACAGATACTCGCCTGTTCTGGTATCAATCTTAACCTTGTCGCCCTGGCTTACGAATAACGGTACTGCAATGGTTGCTCCAGTCTCAACAGTAGCTGGCTTAGTTGCTCCAGTTGCGGTATCGCCTTTGAAACCTGGCTCGGTATCGGTAATCTCCAGCTCTACAAACAGAGGAGGCTCTACGGAGAATACGTTGCCGTTGTAAGAACAAACCTTTACCATCTCGTTCTCTTTTACGAACTTTAATGCATCGCCGATGGTCTCTGCATTTAATGCTACCTGATCATAGTTCTCTACATTCATAAAGTGGAATAAATCGCCGTCTGCATACAGATACTGCATATCTACTCTGTCAATTCTTGCTGCTGGGAACTTCTCAGTAGGACGGAATGTTTTTTCGATTACGCCGCCGCTGATAACGTTCTTTAATTTGGTGCGGACGAAAGCAGCGCCTTTTCCTGGTTTCACGTGCTGGAACTCCAGAATCTGTACTACGTTGCCGTCAATCTCTAATGTAACACCATTTCTAAAATCACCTGCTGATATCATAAAGATATTCCTCCTTAAGTCGTTCAAAACTCTTCAATCTAGTTTATTCTATAATATAATCATTGTATTTTCAACTCTTTTTTCACATTTCCTTCAAAAAATGCCAAAATTTCCGTTCCAATCTCTTCCGGATTCTTTCCGTCTGTGGCAATTACCAGATCTGCCGCCGTCTCGTAAGCGCTGCGGCGCTTGTCCATCAGCTGGCGGATCCCTTCTTCGTTCATCCGTCCTTTTAAATTGGGCCTGGAACGATCCTGTCCCACCCTCTTTAATACGGTTTCTGGTTTTGCAGTCAGAAGTACAATGGTTCCCGCCTGTTTCATGGCCGTTACGTTTTCTTCCCGCAAAACGGCTCCGCCGCCGCAGGAGACCACAGAAGGCTCTTCTGTTACAATCTTTTGGAGCAGTCCGGTCTCCAGATTTCTGAAATATTCTTCCCCGTACTGTTCAAAAATATCCGTAATTTTCATAGAAGTCTCTGCTTCAATCCGCTGATCCATCTCAATGACCGGACGGGACAGGGCTTTTGCCAGAACTGACGCCACTGTCGTCTTGCCGGTTCCCATAAAGCCAATCAAAAACAGAGAGGAACGCTGCCGTTTTCCCCTTTCCGGATTCATGCCCTGATGGACCGCATCCAGTATGGCTTTTAAAGAGGCTGCGTCCATCTGCCCAGGAGCAGACGGCGTTCCTGCGCTTCCAAAGGTTATACAGGATCCAAAGGTTTCCCCTGACAGGCGGCTGATAAGTCCCAGGCCTCCCATGGCCATGGTAATCAGAGGACGCTTTCTCATTCTGGATGCGGCCTCTGTCACGGACAGCAGGCGCGCCACATCTTCCGGATTCTGAGGCATAACCGCCTCTTTTAGCAAATCCGCTCCCAGCTCTTCCATCTGTTCAAACCGCAAAAGCAGTTCTTTGCTGTCTGGGGTTTTGGAAAAATCATGGCTGGACATAATAATCGTTACGCCCTGTTGTTTTATCCGGCGGATCACGTCGATAAACAGCTCCCGTCCTGCTTTCAGACCGGTAAACAGCTCCAGATCTACCAGATCCACTGTTCCGGATACTGCCGCCTGAAGGGTCAGTTCCAGATATTCCTTTGCATCCAGTTCCCGCTCTCCTCCCTCCTGTTTTCCACGGAAGGTAAATAGCAGCGGGACATTGCCCAGGCTGTTTCTGAGATCCTTGAGGGCCTGGATTACCTTCTCGCGGCAAGTTCCATCCTCGTACCAGTCTGCCCGCCATTCTACCAGATCAAACGGCACGTCCCGCAGCTTTTCTGCCTGGCTGACAAGTTCCTGTCTGGTGGCTGCCACAATGGGAACACAAATTTTAGGCCGTCCGCTTCCAATGAAAACGCCCCTTACCTTTACTGCTTCTGTCATTTCTTTTTCCTCTCATACGCATATAAGATCAGTTTTTCCGGAATCCGCTTCAGCACAATCTGGATTTCTTCCTTTGGATTGATTGGATCCACCAGAATGCTGTACAGTCCGGTCCGGTTGGCTCCCCAGATGTCTGTAAAAATCTGGTCGCCTACCACCATCGTCTCTTCCGGTCTGATCCCCATTTTTTCCATAGCTTCCCGATATCCCTTACGTTTCGGCTTTCCTGCCTTAAAGATATAACGGGTCCCCACATCCTCCGCAAACTGCCTGACTCTGGGTTCTTTGTTGTTGGAGGCCAGACAGGACTCCATTCCCATGGTTCTGAGCCGTTTAAAAAGCTGTCTCGCCTGGTCGTCGGCAGGGGCGTCATGGGGTACTAAGGTATTGTCTACGTCAAAAATCACTCCTCGGATGCCCTTTTGGTAAAATGCTTCAAAGGGAATCTGATACGTGCTTTCTGCCCGCTCATCTGGATAAAATTGTTTTAACATTGTTCTCCTATTTCTTCAGCAGTTTTCCCAGCTCTTCCATAAAGGTATTCACATCTTTAAATTCCCTGTACACGGATGCAAACCGGACATAGGCTACCTCGTCCAGTTCCTTCAGCTTATCCATGACCAGTTCTCCAATCACAGAGGTGGGAACCTCCTTTTCCTCCATATTAAAAATCTGATTTTCAATGCTGTCAATGACAGCGTCAATCTGCTGGGTAGACACCGGACGCTTATGACAGGACTGAACGACTCCATTCTCAATTTTCGCCCGATCATACGGCTCTCTGGTCTCATCTTTTTTAATTACCATCAGCGGCATGGTCTCTAACTTCTCGTAAGTGGTAAACCGTTTCCCGCAGGTTTCGCACTGTCTGCGCCGCCGGATAGAGCTGTTGTCGTCTGCTGGCCTGGAATCAATTACCTTTGTGTCTGCTGCATTGCAAAATGGACATTTCACCTTCTCTACCTCCTGTCCTGTTTTGAAAGGGCATTTTATCCCCGAATCCGTTAGGTTTATTTTACATGAAGGACGCCGGTTCCGCAAGCCTTTTTGTTTCATCCTCCCTTGCACCGCTCTTCTTTTTCCTCATAATCCACCAGAATAATGTCCTCTCCTACCTGGCAGATCCTGCAGAACGGAATAATGTATTCCTTTTCCCTGCATAAAAATCCGCAGAAACTTCCTGGTCCAGGAACAATCAGGGCAATGATGCACCCAGTTTTCATGTCAAAATCCACATCTCCTACAAAGCCCAGCCGGTGGCAGTTCTTGATGTTGATTACTTCTTTTGTTTTTAATTCGCAGATTCGCATACCCTGCCTCGCAAACGTCTTTTTTGACAGTATATGCAAAAAGGCTGCCGCCCAGTCTGCATTTTCACAGAAAGGGGCGGACAGCCTTCCTTCATCTTGCTGATTCCTTTCATGGATTAGAACAGCGGAACGACTGCTCCTTCATACGTCTCATCCATAAAAGTCTTAATCTCTTCGCTGGTCAAAACTTCTACCAGGGCTTTGGTTTTATCAGTTTCTTCCTCGCCTTCTCTTACTGCCAGCACGTTGCCGTAGGTAGTTGCAGAAATAGATTCTGCATCCTCGATTGCAAGGGCATCGCTTACCTTTAAGCCGGCCTCAATTGCATAGTTGCCGTTGATAACTGCAAGATCGACGTCTGGAAGAACACGCGGAATCTGGGCAGCTTCTACTTCCATGATCTCTAAGTTCTTCGGATTTTCTGCAATGTCATTTTTGGTTGCCTCTAAACCGGCTCCCTCTTTTAAGGTAATTAAGCCCTGTGCCTCTAATAACAGAAGCGCTCTTGCCTCATTGGTCACGTCGTTTGGAACTGCTACCACTGCGCCGTCTGCCACTTCCTCTAAAGAAGCGGTCTTTCCTGCATAGATACCGAATGGCTCATAGTGGATGGCTGCTGCGGATACCAGCTTGGTTCCGTGCTGCTCATTAAAGGACTCTAAGTAAGGAAGGTGCTGGAAGTAGTTCGCATCCAGATCCCCTGCGTCTAAGGCATTGTTTGGCTGGACATAATCGCTGTAAACCATTACCTGCAGATCATATCCTTTTTCTGCCATCAGAGGTTTTGCTGCCTCTAAAATCTCTGCATGGGGAGCCGGACTTGCGCCGACTACCATCTTTTCTAAGTCGCCGGATGCTTTAGACTCTTCTGCTTTGGTTTCTTCTGCCTTTGTTTCCTCTGCTTTGCTTTCTGCCTGTGCAGTGGTTTCTGCCGCAGATGCTGCGGTAGTTTCAGCGGCGCCATTTCCTCCGCAGGCAGATAATGTTGCTGCAGTCAGGACGGCTGCGAGTACAAGACTTACTTTCTTCATAATTATTCCTCCTCATTAAAGGTATTTATGATTCAGGCGTATACGCCAAATCAGCGGATTCTCTTGTCATTGACCTTAGACAGTTTCATAAAGGATTCCTGAATAATCTGGACAATGATTACCATAATGGCAACGGTTACAAACATAATCTCTGTCTCATACCGGTAATATCCATAGTTGATGGCAATGGCTCCCAGTCCGCCTGCGCCTACAAATCCGCCCATAGCGGTGTAGCCTAAAATCGTAGTGACGGAAATAGCCGCGCCTACCAGTAAAGACGGCTTGGATTCCGGCAGAAGGACTTTATAAATAATCTGCCAGGTAGAAGCTCCCATGGACTTTGCCGCTTCGATAACGCCTGCGTCCACTTCCCGAAAAGAAGACTCTACCATTCTGGCAATGTAAGGAGCGCCTGCGATGATTAACGGAAATATCAGCGCCTCGGGGCCAATGGTGGTTCCCACTACTTTTCTGGTTATTGGAAGAACCATAATGGCCAGGATAATAAAGGGAACGGAACGGAGCAGGTTAATCATCAGTCCTAAAATCTTTTCAAGAACCGGAACCGGCTTAATGCCGTCCTTTGCCGTTACAACCAGAATTACGCCTAACGGAATTCCAATCAGATAGGAAAAAAGAGAGGACATTGCCACCATATAAATGGTTTCCCAAATTCCTGTCCCCAGCATACTAAGGGTTGTGGAATCAAACTGCATCTTCATTTACCTCCTCATACGGCACCTTGGCAGTGCTTAAGTAATTGGTCACTCTTCTGGCGTCTGCTTCGTCTTCCGGAAGCTGGACAATCATCTGTCCCATCGCTGTGCCGTTAATGTCCCTGGTCGCTGCATACATAATATTAACTGGTGTTTTGCAGGCCAGAATCATGTTGGCAAGCACTGGTTCAGAAGAAGCCCGTCCGTCAAAGATAATACGGATCTGACGGCCTCCGCCAAAATTGCCGGTTTCCACTGCGTCTCCTAAAATCAGCTGGCGGCCGATTTTGGATTTTGGCTCTGAAAAAATCTCCGATACCTTTCCAGATTCTGCAATGTGGCTTTTATCGATAATGGCAACGCGGTCGCAGATTGCTTCAATTACCGCCATCTCGTGGGTAATCACAATCACGGTAACGCCCAGATCCTTGTTGATCTGCTTTAACAGCTGGAGAATCGATTTGGTGGTATTCGGATCCAGCGCGCTGGTAGCTTCGTCGCACAAAAGCACCTTCGGGTTAGTAGCAAGGGCTCTTGCAATGGCCACCCTCTGCTTCTGTCCGCCGGAAAGCTGCGCCGGATAGGCCTTCATCCGTTCCTCCAGCCCTACCATTTTCAGCAGTTCTTTTGCCCGTTCTTTTGCCTCTGCCTTTGGTACGCCTGCAATCTCCAATGGAAAACATACATTCTGCAGGACGTTTCTCTGGGCCAGAAGGTTAAACTGCTGGAAAATCATTCCCATGGATCTTCTGGCTGCCCGAATCCCCGATTCTCCCAGATCTCCTAAACTCTGTCCTTCAAAAATTACCTTTCCTGCCGTCGGCTTCTCCAAAAAGTTGATACACCGGACCAGAGTGCTTTTGCCTGCACCAGACAGGCCGATAATTCCAAAAATCTCGCCTTTTTCAATCTCCAGATTGATGTTATCCAGAGCCTTGACCGTTCCATTGGCGGTAAGGAACTGTTTGCCCAGCCCTTCCAGCCTGATAATCGCCTCTGCTGACATTTCATACTTCCTTTCTTTTTCCATCCGTCCATTCATAGGACGCAGTTCTGTGAAGCTGAGAAAACCGGTTGCCGGCGCTGTTCATACCTGGCAACGTAAAAAGGGCCGCAAGCCCTTGCACAGACCCGCGACCCCTTTTCTCATTTCTTCCTATCTGTTCTGAAGTTATTTTTTCAACAACCTCAGGGTTCATCACATCATCTATACATTTGGACTTTTATCAGTTTTTTTGGCACACGAACATTCGGCACATATCCCACATACCGTTCATCATGTCCATATTCATCTCCATGAATAAAAACTGACGCATAATCAAGTCCTCCTGCTGCTTTCCCAGCCTGTCTGACTGAGTTGTAACGATTTTAGTACAGACCAACCAGTTTGTCAAGTCTTTTCTCTGACATATGAAAACAAGCTTTCAACCATTTTTCCAGTCTGTATCTTCGTATGGCTAAACTACGCACATAAATCAATGATTACCTGGGCAAAAATCTCAGCGCTGGCTACCAGCTCGTCAATCACTGCAAACTCATCCGCCCCATGCATCCGGTTTTCCGTCTCCGGCATAGCAGCGCCGAAAGCCACGCCGTTCTTTAAATGGTGAACGTAAGTGCCTCCGCCGATTGCCAGGCATTCGCCTTTTCTGCCCGTGTATTCTTCATATGCCTTTAATAAGGTCTTTACAAAATCGGAATTGCCGTCTACGTGGTGAGGCGGAGTCATGGACTTATTTAGCAGAGTCATTCCATTTTCTGCCATCAGCTTCCGCACTGCTTCCAGGGTATTTTCCTCTGTAGAGCAAATCGGGCAGCGGCTGTCAAAGGTTCCGTCCAAGCTGCCTTCGTCAATCTTTAACATGGAAAATGCCACGGTCATCTCTCCGGACAAATCATCTTTCATATCAATTCCCATGGCTTTGCCATTGACATCGCCATGAGGGAATAGTTTTACCAGTTTCTTTACGTATTCAGCCTGAGGGCAGTCTGCAAGAGGCAGGCGGCTGACCAAGGTCAGAAGGGCCGTCAGGGCATTTTTTCCTGCTTCCGGAGTAGATGCATGAGCGCCTGCTCCAATGGCGGTAATGGTATAGATCGGATCGTCTTCTAAGGAATCCTGTGCAGTCAGCACAAATTCCATATCAAACTCTTTTTCTGCCTGGGCAATTACCGGACGGATGTCTTCTAAGGTCTTATTTCCCAGTTCGATGGTTGCAAACGCTTTGCCTGGAACTACATTTTCTTTGATTCCTGCCTCCAGGGAAACCAGCTTTGGAAGAGCCTGGGATTCTTCCCATTCTGCGGTAAAGTGGCCTGGGAAACGGCCCTTTTCAATGTTTACAACCGGATAAGACGCATCTGGGGAGAAGGTCATAGGAGCTTCCGGCTCTACGTCGTAATAGTGAGCGATGTCGGCGCTTCCGCACTCTTCATCGGTTCCCAGGATCAGGCGGACATTTTTCTTTAACGGAATACCCAGATCCTTGACGCAGCGCATTGCATACAAAGCTGCCACTGCCGGTCCCTTATCGTCTGCCGTTCCTCTGCCGTAGATCTTTCCGTCTTTTACAAGGGGTTCAAATGGTTCGGTTACTGTCCAGCCTTCTCCTGCCGGAACTACGTCTAAGTGAGCCAGAATATCCAGATGGCGCTCTAAAGCGCCGAAATCTACGGTTCCTACATAGCTGTCGTAATTGGTTGTGGCAAAGCCGTACTTTTCTGCCATGGAAAGCGCTGCTCCCAGAGCCCGAAACGTACCCTCTCCAAACGGCATTCCTACTTTGTATGCCATTTTTTCGCTGTTAATGCGGCACAGAGTGGCGATGTCTTCCAACATCTCCTGTTTGTGCGCTTCGATATATTCTTTAATCTGCTGCTTATACATCACTCGTTCCAGTCCTTTCTCCAAATGCGGTTATTTCATCATGCCGGCCAGAATCTCTCCAACCACTTTTCCGTCTGCTTTGCCCTTTACTAACGGCATCAGCACCTTCATGATCCTGCCCTTATCTTTGGGGCTTGGAGTCTCAATTTCCAGTTCCTTTAAGACGCTCTCAATCACTTCCGAAATCTGCTCTGGCGTTAAATCTGCCGGTGCAAAATCCTGGTACACAGCCAGTCTCTTTGCAGCTTCTTCGCGGATGTCCTCTCGGTCAGCCGGAGCGGTGTCCATGGTCTCTTTTACCTGCTTGATTTCTTTTTTTACAATGGCGTTTTCTTCATCCTCTGTTAAAGGCGCCCGTTTGTCGATTTCTGCATTTTTCAGCGCGCTTAACAGCATAGACAGGGAATCTTTGCGCTCTTTGTCCTTGGCCTTCATAGCCTCTACCATAGCTGCTCTTACCACATCAATTTTGCTCATAATGTTTCCCCTTTCTTAACTTTCCACAGTCGTTAATTTCTTCCAAATTCACTGAGCACCAGGCCTGGATTCCGTTCCTCTACCATGCCTACGCTCCAGCTGTTGACAAACAACAGCAGCGGATTGCCCTTTAAGTCCCGAATCTTCTTCATATCAGAAGTTCCCTGGATCCGCTCTACATCCACTTCTTCTTTATTCTCAACCCAGCGGATATATTCATAAGGCAGACGGTCTAACCGTACTTCTACATTGTACTCATTCTGCAGGCGGTAAGTCAATACTTCAAACTGGAGAACGCCTACTACTCCTACAATGATTTCCTCCATACCCATGTTAAATTCCTGGAAAATCTGGATAGCGCCTTCCTGCGCAATCTGGTTGACGCCCTTTAAGAACTGCTTTCTCTTCATGGTGTCAATCTGGCGCACCCTTGCAAAATGCTCCGGAGCAAAAGTCGGAATGCCTTCAAACTCAAACTTTTCATTGGACAGGCAAAGGGTATCTCCTATGGAGAAAATGCCTGGATCAAAGACGCCGATAATATCTCCCGCATACGCTTCTTCCACGATCTTCCGGTCCTGGGCCATCATCTGCTGGGGCTGGCTTAAACGGATTTTCTTGCCTCCCTGGACATGGTTTACTTCCATGCCTGCCTCGAATTTTCCGGAAACGATTCGCATAAACGCAATCCGGTCTCTGTGGGCCTTATTCATGTTGGCCTGGATTTTAAATACAAATGCAGAGAACTCTTCCTCAAAAGGATTGATTTCCTTTGTGATGGCTTTTCTTGGCAGAGGAGAGGTAGTCATGGATAAAAAGTGCTGTAAAAACGTCTCTACGCCAAAGTTGGTCAGCGCAGAACCGAAAAATACCGGCGATAGCTGTCCTGCCCGCACCCGCTCCATATCAAACTCATCGCTGGCTCCATCTAACAGCTCAATCTCGTCTAACAGCTGCTGATGATAGTCTGGGCCAATCAGGGCGTCCACGTCCGTTTCTTCTAAGCCGAACTCCTTTGACGCCACTTCCTTCTGACCGCCCATTGCTGCTGTAAACGTAGTGATTTTCTTGGTATTCCGATCATAAACGCCTTTAAAATTCTTGCCGCAGCCAATGGGCCAGTTAATCGGACAGGTACGGATGCCTAATACTTCCTCGATCTCATCCATCAGCTCAAAGGGATCTCTGGCCTCTCTGTCCATCTTGTTGATAAAGGTAAAGATGGGGATATGGCGCATGACGCATACCTTAAACAGCTTAATGGTCTGGGCCTCCACACCTTTGGAACCGTCAATGACCATGACAGCAGAGTCTGCTGCCATCAGGGTACGGTAAGTGTCCTCTGAGAAGTCCTGGTGTCCAGGCGTATCCAGAATATTAATGCAGAATCCGTCGTAGTTAAACTGCATAACCGATGAGGTAACAGAAATACCTCTTTCTTTCTCAATTTCCATCCAGTCAGAGACTGCGTATTTCGCCGCCTTTCTTCCCTTAACCGTACCGGCCAGATTAATAGCTCCGCCGTAAAGCAGGAACTTTTCCGTCAATGTGGTTTTACCGGCATCCGGATGGGAGATAATGGCAAAGGTTCTTCGTTTTTTAATTTCTTCCGCAATATTCGCCAAGGGTCTTTCCTCCAAAATTCTTATCATCGTCCATGTACACA
Source organism: uncultured Clostridium sp. (assembly GCA_900542035.1). GTDB lineage: Bacteria > Bacillota > Clostridia > Lachnospirales > Lachnospiraceae > UMGS1370. The sequence goes on along the minus strand of UQMJ01000001.1, from coordinate 197,316 downwards.
GACGCTATCTAAAAGATGGACGTCCAAAGCAAACACTCGGACGTCCCGCAAACTTTCTATAATACCGCTTTATTGTAATATTGTTGGTTTATAAAGTCAATACTCTATAAAAAATTCCTGGAAAGAAACCGTTCAGCCATGTGTCTTCTTGCCCGCTTATAGCGGACAAGAAGCGCTGGGCGTCCGCCCTATGAAGATTTAGACAGGAAAACTCTTATGAAAACAAGTTTTCAACACCTTTTCCTGTCTAAATCTTCGCATGGCTAAACGGTTATTTTGGAAATCTCTGTCAGAAGCCGGTCTGCCACCTCTTCTTTGCTCATCTTTTCCAATTCCAGCTCCTGGTCTTTTGTCAGAATGGTTACCACATTGGTGTCTGTGCCAAATCCCGCTCCGTCTACTTTTAAGTTGTTGGCTACAATCAGATCCAGGTTCTTTTTCTTTAATTTTTCTCTGGAATGCTCCAGCATATGCTCTGTTTCCATAGAAAATCCGCACAGCACCTGCCCGTCTTTCTTGTGGCTTCCCAGATACCCTAAAATATCATCTGTCCGCTCCAGATCCAGGGTCAGGCTGCCGTCTTTTTTCTTGACCTTTTCTGTGCTGACTGCGGCGGGACGGTAATCCGCTACTGCCGCCGCCTTGATAATCCAGTCCTGATCTTTTGCCCGTCTGGTTACTTCCTCAAACATTTCCCTGGCTGTGGTAATCTCCACAACTTCTGCAAATCTTGGGCGTTTTAAGGATGTCGGGCCGGTTACCAGGGTTACTTGTGCCCCACGGTAAGCCGCTGTCCTTGCAATGGCATATCCCATTTTCCCCGTAGAGTGATTGGTCAGATAACGCACTGGATCCACGGATTCCTGCGTCGGTCCTGCGGTAACTAAAATCTTCTTTCCGGCCAGGTCTTTGGGATAGCCGACTGCTTTTACCAGATAGTCAAACAGCTCCTCTGGTTCCGGCATCTTTCCGGCTCCTGTATCCCCGCAGGCAAGGCGGCCTACCTGAGGCTTTAAGACTTCCATGCCGTACTGCTCGCAAACCTTTAAATTGTCCTGGGTAATGGGATTTTCGTACATATTGGTATTCATGGCCGGAGCAATGATTTTCGGGCATCTGCAGGCAAGGACGGTGGTTGTCAGCATATCGTCTGCAATACCGTGGGCCAGCTTTGCAATCACATTGGCAGAAGCCGGCGCAATGAGGCACACATCGGCTGCTTTCGCTAACGATACGTGTTCCACGCTGAACTCAAAATTCCGGTCAAAGGTATCCACCAGACATTTGTGGCCGGTCAGAGTCTCAAAGGTAATGGGATTAATAAAATTTGTGGCGTTCTCTGTCATGAGGACATGGACGCTTGCCTTTGCTTTTCCCAACATACTGGCCAGACCTGCAATTTTATATGCGGCAATGCTTCCGGTCACTCCTAAAAGCACCGTTTTTCCCTCTAAATTCATGGCAATTTCCTCCTTCAGTCCGCTTTACAGCCGACTTTTCCTATGCTACAATTGCTTCCATCATAACATAATTCCAATATGATGGAAAGGAGTTTCCATATGATTTTAACAATCGACATGGGCAATACCAATATCGTCATCGGCGGTATTGATGAAAAACAGACCTACTTTGAAGAGCGGATTACCACTATCCACTCCCGTACCAGTACCGAATACGCGCTTTTAATCAAAGATATTTTAGATCTTCATGACATTGACAAAAGCCAGATTGAAGGAAGCATCGTCTCTTCCGTTGTGCCGCCTTTAAACGCCCCCATCCAGTCTGCCTTAAAGAAAATTTTAGGAAAACGTCCCCTGATGGTAGGTTCCGGCATGAAAACCGGACTGAATATTATTATGGATAATCCCAAGACTGTGGGAAGCGATCAGATTGTAGACGCGGTTGCCGCGCTGAAAGAATATCCCTGCCCCATTATTGTCATTGACATGGGCACCGCTACTACCATGTCCGTCATCGACAAAAACGGCAATTACATTGGAGGAGTGATCCTCCCTGGCCTGAAAGTTTCCCTGGATTCTTTAAGCAGCAATGCCGCCCAGCTTCCCTTTATCAGCCTGGAAATTCCTGGAAAAGTCATTGGCAAAAACACCATCGATTGTATGCGCAGCGGTATTTTATATGGAAATGCCGCCCAGATGGACGGCATCATCGATCGGATGGAAGAAGAGCTGGGAGAAACCGCTTCTGTAGTTGCCACCGGCGGCCTCTCCCGCTTCGTTACCCCTCTGTGCCGTCATAACATTCACTACGACCAGGCCCTGCTTCTCAAAGGCCTTCTGGCTCTGTACCGGAAAAACACGACGGACTAAATAATTTTCTTCATTCTCCAGTAATACACCGGAACCAGGGGAATGAGAGCCATGACCCAGGCAGCCGGATCGGAAAAGCAGATTCCGGTATAGCCAAACGGCTCTGCCAGAACCAGAATAGCGCCAAAGCGGGCGGCCAGTTCAAATACGCCGCCAAGCATTGGTACCAGGCCGTCTCCCAGCCCCTGTAAGGTATTCCGGTACAAAAAGATCAGACTTAACGGCGGATAGAACCAGGCGGAAATCTTTAAATACTCTACGCCGTATTCAATCATCTGTCCGCTTTCTCCTGAAGCAAATATCTTCATCATATAAGGGCCGAACAGGTAGACTGCTGCTCCGGTTATGACGCTGCATACCATGCAGATGGCAAATCCTGCTGATACCCCTTTCTTTACCCTGTCAAATCTTCTCGCTCCCATATTCTGGCCTGTATAAGTGGCCATGGCAACCCCCAGAGACGGGAAGGGCTGGGTCGCAATATTTCCAATCTTTCCTGCTGCAGAAAATCCGGCAATATACACTGGTCCCAATCCATTTAACGCAGCCTGTACAATCATGGTTCCAATGGCAGTAATGGAAAACTGAAGCCCCATTGGAATTCCTACGTTTAAAAGTTTCTTTGCGCTGGATACGCTGCAGTGGATATCCTGTCTGGAAATCTTTAAAATCTCATACTTTTTCGCAATGTGGCGTACACACAAAAGAGCGGAGACTGCCTGGGCAATCAGCGTTGCATACGCAGCTCCCGCCACTCCGGTATTGCAGTATAAAATAAACACAATGTCCAGAACAATATTTAAAATAGAGGCAATGACCAGAAACAGCAGCGGGGTTTTGCTGTCTCCCAAGGCCCTTAACATACCTGCTAACATATTGTAGGCAAAGGTAATCAGGATTCCTGCAAACAGCACGCCCAGATAGGCTCTGGTTTCCCCAAAAATCTCATCCGGCGTATTCATCAGTCTTAAAATCGGATTTAATCCCAGCATTAAAATTACCGTCATGAGGATGCCTATTACCCCGCACAGCCACACCGACGCTCCTTCATAGCGGCACAGTCCTTTTTTGTCTCCTGCTCCAAACTGCTGGGCCAGGATTACGGAAAATCCGCTGGTAAGGCCGGTTACCAGTCCCCAGACCAAAAATACTACGCTTCCCGTAGAGCCTACGGCAGCCAGGGCATTGACGCCCAGAAACTGGCCTACAATCACAGAATCCACTACATTGTAAAACTGCTGGAAAATATTGCCGGCCAGCACCGGAAGCATAAAGGAAATAATCAGTCTGGCCGGATTTCCCCTGCTCATATCATTTGTCATGGCATTCGCCCTCCACCTGTCTTTCTTCTTCGAATTCAAGAGTATACGCCCAAACGAAACTTTCGTCAACCAAAATTTTTCCAGGAAAAAATCCGTATAATTCTTCCAGAATCCGTCCATCATTTTCCTATAAGGCAGCCTTGTCACATGGCTGCGCAAATAACCAATGCGGAGGGAAGAATTATGTCCGGATATAAAGTAGAAATCTGCGGAGTAAATACCTCAAAGCTTCCTCTTCTTACCAATGACGAAAAGGAAGCCCTGTTCCGGCGGATTATGGACGGAGACATGGATGCCAGGGAACAGTACATCAAAGGCAATCTGCGCCTGGTTTTAAGCGTGATCCAGCGGTATGCCGGAAGCAATGAAACCCTGGACGATTTATTTCAGATTGGATGCATCGGCCTCATCAAAGCCATTGATAATTTTGACATTTCCCAGAACGTCCGCTTCTCTACCTATGCGGTGCCCATGATTTTAGGAGAAGTGCGGCGGTATTTAAGAGACAACAACTCCATTCGGGTCAGCCGTTCTCTGAGGGATACGGCCTACAAAGCCATTTACGCAAAAGAAGGCCTGATGCGCAAAAATATGAAGGAACCGACAATCATGGAAATTGCCGATGAAATTGGAATCAGCAAAGAAGAAATTACCTATGCCTTAGACGCTATCCAGAGTCCGGTCAGCCTGTACGAACCAGTCTACAGCGAAGGCGGAGATCCGCTTTATGTCATGGATCAGATTAGCGACAAAAAGAACGTAGAAGAAAACTGGGTAGAAAATATCTCCCTGAAAGAAGCTATGAAACGCCTTCCAGAGCGGGAACGCCATATCATCGACATGCGGTTTTTTGAGGGAAAAACCCAGACCGAAGTAGCGGAAGAAATTCACATCAGTCAGGCCCAGGTCAGCCGTCTGGAAAAAAATGCGCTGAAAATCATGCGGAACTACCTGGGATAACTGACAAAAAGGGCCGGAAGATGGTTGTCTTCCGGCCCGTAAGGTTACGCCTTATTCCTTACAGCAATTTCTTAAATTCATCTGCTACAAACTGTACCTTTGGTCCGATAATAACCTGAACCGCGGTCTTGCTTGGACGGATTACTCCGCTTACGCCTGCAGATTTAATCTTCTTTTCATTGACTGCTGTATAGTCTTTGATTTCCAGACGAAGTCTGGTAATACAGTTATCTACGCTGGCAACGTTCTCTTTACCGCCCAGACCTTCCAGAATAATGGATGCCATGGTGGTAAAGTCGTCATTTGCCAGAACGATCTTGGTCTCATCCTCACTGTCGTCTTCACGTCCAGGAGTCTTCAGATCAAATGCTTTGATAGCAAAGCGGAATACGATGTAGAATACGATAGCTGCCGCAATACCTAACGGAATAATCAGCCAGGTCTTCTGTGCTGCCGGAAGCTGGGAACTGAATACCAGGTCCGTTAAACCTGCGGAGAAGGAGAAACCTGCGCGGAATCCCACGGTTAAGGTAATGAAAGTAAAAATACCATACAGCAATGCGTAAATTACATACAGACCAGGAGCTAAGAACATGAATGCAAACTCAAACGGTTCGGTAACGCCGCAGACAAATGCACAAAGAGCTGCTGCGCCAACCAGACCTGCTGCTTCTTTTCTTCTCTCTGGCTTTGCAGAATGGATAATTGCTAAAGCTGCTGCCGGAAGACCGAACATCATACATGGGAAGAAGCCGGACATATACATACCAGCCTGTCCGCCTGCGCCGTTGAGCAGTTCGCCTGCCCAGAAGTTGCCCAGGTCGTTAATGCCTGCTGCGTCAAACCAGAATACAGAGTTTAATGCATGATGCAGACCAGTTGGAATCAGCAGACGGTTTAAGAATGCATAAATGCCAGCGCCTACTGCGCCTAATCCAACGATACTCTCGCCAACTGTTACCAGGGCGCCGTAAACCATAGGCCAGATAAAGAACAGGATTGCTGCTGCGATAATGGATACCACTGCAGTTGCAATGGAAACGAAACGCTTGCCGGAGAAGAATGCCAGTGCGTCCGGAAGACGGGTTCCCTTAAACTTGTTGTAGCAGGAAGAACCGATGATACCGGAGATAATACCGATAAACTGGTTCTGAATCTTGGCAAATGCAGGATCTGCTTCGCCACCGACTAAGACTGCTACGGTTCCGCTGGAAAGCAGGGTTGTGATAACCAGCCAGGATACCAGACCTGCCAGGCCAGCAGTACCTTCATGGTCGTCAGACATACCAACTGCAACACCGATTGCAAACAGCCAGGACATATTGTCAATCAGAGCGCCTCCGGCTTTAATTAAGAAGAAGCCGATAACCGGACCAACGCCTGCAATCTCTCCTCCCTGCATTGCGTTTGGAGACAGTGCATAACCAATTCCCATTAAGATACCGCAAATCGGAAGACAAGCAACCGGCAGCATCAGGGATTTACCGAGTTTTTGTAAATATTTCATCATATTTACGTTCCCTCCTTATTATTATTATGTTATAATTATAACAATTTCACAAAACCTGTACATCCATAATCTTATCCTATCTATGGATAATCTTGATTTATTAAATTTTCCTAAACTCTAATAACTTTTTATGAAATATTCATATAGATTTTTTTGTTTTTTCTATGGATTATTTTAAGATTATCGGGTAAAATATCTATGTTGTACAAAAAACAGCTTCTTTTATTATTCAAAAGCTCCAGAAAGGATCCCTATGATTTCATTTTCCAAAAAGAAATTCCCGAACAGGGAATTTTTCCTGACAAAGCTGAGAAATTTAAAGATTCATTACCGTCTTATTTTCTCATTTCTGCTTTCCACCCTGTTTCCCCTTCTGGTGGTCTACCTGTATTCCCTGTTTCTTTACGGGAACAGCGAACCGGCGGGACGGCTTCTGATTATGTGCATCCTTCTGATGTGCGTTCCATTGGCTCTGACCACCTATACATATTTCAGCATCTCCCATCCCATCCGCCAGATGGTCAATACCTGCCAGGCTGTTTCCGGAGGAAATTTAGATGTGCGGATACAGGACTTGGCCAACGATGAACTAGCCTTCCTCTCCGACAACATAGACGGTATGATTACAGAAATCCAGCTTCTTTTAGAACAGCGCCAGGAAAGCGAATCGAAAAAGCGGGAATTAGAACTAAAAATGCTTCAATACCAGATTAATCCTCATTTTCTCTTTAACACATTAAACACACTGCGTCTGGTAGCCTTGATGAACCACGATAAGGTGGTGGCTGAGGGAATCCTGTCACTAAGCGAACTCTTAAAAAACACTCTGGTCAATGACAACGAGTTTATTACCATCCAGGAAGAAACCGACAACTTAAAACACTATTTTTCCATACAGGCGATCCGCTATGCCGGAAGTTTCCACGTAAACTATGAAATTTCTCCGGAAACCGCCTCCTTTCTGGTGCCGAAATTAATCCTCCAGCCCCTGGCCGAAAATTCCGTTCTCCACGGTTCCTATAATGACGGCACCGTGATGGAAATCTATGTAACCAGCCGTTTTGAAGGCTCGGACATCGTATTGGAAATAAAGGATGAGGGAAAAGGCTTTGATCCGTCAAAAAAAGCCGCCCAGTCCAAAGGCTTAGGGGGTATTGGAACCCGCAATGTCAACGACCGGATCCACCTTTATTTTTCCGAACAATACGGGCTTACCGTCCAGAGCCAGCCGGAGAAAGGGACCTGCTGCCGGATTCTGATTCCCGCCATTCCTTCTTCCCAGACGGTTCCCCCTTACACCCATACCAATTAGGAGGATTTTATGTATCAGGTACTGATTGTTGATGATGAACCAATTGTAAAAATTGCGCTTCAGTCCATGTTAAACTGGGAAGATCTGGGATTTTGTATCTGCGCCCTGGCTTCCAATGGAAAAGAAGCCTTAGACATGGCAGAGCGGTTTCATCCGGATTTAATTATATGTGATTTGAAAATGCCGGTTTTAGATGGGCTTGCGCTGATCCGGACCGCTAAAGAAACTGGTATGGATTGTGAATTCCTGGTCATCAGCAACTACGAAGATTTTAACTCAGTCCGGACTGCCCTTGTATTGGGAGCCTTTGACTATCTTTTAAAAGTCAGCATCAGTCCGGAAGCTCTTACAGAACAATTAAAAAAGATCCGGCTCAAGCTGGATGCAAAACACGCAGTCCCTGCCTATACGGAACGTCAGTATCTGAACAGAGTTTCCAATGAGCAAAAACACGCTGCCTGGAGGGATTTTTTCATTCATCCTACCCACTCTGCCGACTGTTCCATCCAGAACTCCCAGCTTCCTTTTGACTCTTCCGAAGCAGAACAGTCCAATACCATCTCCCTCTGTCAGATTTCCTTTGACAACTGCAGGGATTCGGTCACTCTTCCCGACACGGATTTAATCTGTAGCACATTAAAAAATGCTCTGGAACAAATCGAACGGCGGGTCATCATCTTTTTAGATGACAGCAACGTTCTCCTGGTTCTTCCGGATCAGGAACTGTCCCTTCACAAAACCACGCTTTCCAGCCTGTGCGCCAGAATTTCCCAGTTATTTGGCTACTATATGTCGCTGGCTCCGTCGATTCTCTATCAAAGCAGACTGGCCAGCCTGGAAGAATCCAGAAAGGTTTACGGGACGTTTCAGCCGTTGTTTGGTCTGAATTTCTACGAACCCCTGGGAGTAGCAGACGCCTCTTCTCTGACCCAGACTGCTCCCGCCCTCTCCTACAAGGAGCTTGCTTCCAGGATTCTGGATTATACGGGAGAAAACCGGATGTCCTTTGCATTTCAGAAAATTACAGAGTTTTTAGATAGATGCCGCAAAGACCATGTTCCTCCGGCAAACGCCATCCAATCCTGCATCCGCCTGTTAGGCAGCTTAGAATACCAGATTCCTGGCGGAACGTCTCCTGTCCATGAACAGCTGGCAGATCTGGCAGATTCCATGCGGAAAGCCAGACACGCAGAAGAACTGGCAGGATTCGTTGCCTCTGCCCTTCCGCTGATCTTTTCTCCCAATACCAAAGAGATTTCCAAGCCCCCCCTCAGCATCGAAATCTCCCAGGCCGTTTCCTTCATTGAAGATCATTATGACAGCAAAATCAGTCTGACTGACATTGCCGACTATGTGGGATTAAGCTCCAGCTACCTTTGTCGGGTTTTTAAAGAAGAAACCGGAGTTAATATCAACACCTATATCAACAATCTCCGGATGGCCAAAGCGGTCCGGCTTCTGGAGGACAAAAACTATTATATCAAAGAGGTCGCCATTTCCGTTGGCTTTGATGATCAGCTTTATTTCAGCCGTCTCTTTAAAAAATACTACGGAGTAACTCCTTCCCAGTATCGGGCTGCCGTCAAATAACCGGCAGCCCTTTTTGCTCTCTATTCAAACCGCACAATTTCCTTTTTCAGCCGTTTCATAATCTTTTTCTCCAGTCTTGAAATATAAGACTGGGAGATTCCCAGCAGATCTGCTACTTCTTTCTGGGTCATTTCATCTCCGTCTTCATTGGTCAGGCCAAACCGAAGTTCTACAATTTTGCGTTCTCTTGGTTCCAGACGGCTGATTGCGGCATTTAACAGATTCTTCTCAATCTCGTCTTCAATATCTTTATAGATTACATCTTCGTCGGTTCCCAGAATATCGGACAACAGCAATTCGTTTCCATCCCAGTCTACATTTAAAGGCTCGTCAATGGACACTTCCATTTTCGTTTTGCTGCTCCTTCGAAGATGCATCAAAATCTCATTTTCAATGCAGCGGGACGCATAGGTCGCCAGCTTAATATTTTTCTTCGGATTAAAGGTGTTAATAGCCTTAATCAGGCCAATGGTTCCGATCGAAATCAAATCTTCCACCCCTACGCCGGTGTTGTCAAACTTTTTTGCTATGTAAACCACCAGACGCAGATTATGTTCAATCAGTCTGGAACGGGCTTCTTTGTCCCTCTCATCGTCGAGTCTTGCAATGAGTTCTGCTTCTTTTCCGGAATCCAGCGGCGGAGGCAGAATGTCAGCACCTCCTATGTAATGGACTTCTCCCTGTTTCTGCATCAAAAACGTCCGAAAACCAGATGCTGTTTTAAACTGGAAACGACTGGGTGCTGAAACTTTAATAATCATAATATCCTCCTTCATCATTTTTACTGGTTTCTCTCAAAAGCGCTTCCGTGAAGCAGAAGCTGATACTCTCCTTTTGGAGAGACTGGCTGGGGTGAAAAAGCAACCAGAGGGTTGTTAAGCAAAACCTGCCCTTTCTCTGACTCAATCCGGATGGCGTCAAAAAAAGTAGCCGGCATTACTCCTTCCGGCTGTCCAATAGTCTGATAGGGAATGTAGCGAACCTGCCGGACGGTTGTTACTACTTTCTTGGCGGTCTGGCTGTCTAAAATATGCACAGGCCTTTTGCCCAACATATCTGTAAGCTGGTTGCCCGTATCCCACAACGCCATAATCCGGCATTCCCTTCCCTGGTAAATCAGGACAGCCGGATAAAGCTTCTCTTTCTTCTCCCGATTTTCCGTTACCAAATGGACAGCGGCCCTGGACAGAAAAAAACTTCCTCCAGCCGCGCACAAAAGGCTTCCTGTGGACCAAATCCCTTGGGGCAGAAAGGAAGAAATCCCGTAAAGCAGTCCGCCAAATAAAACTGCTATCAGAAACAGTCCCCACATGGCTCTAAAAAAAGTGGGAATATTCAGCCTTCCCCAGACTGCCCGAATCATCAGACCGCCGCCCCACAGCATTCCGATTCCTCTCAAAACCAGAGCTGCCGCTCCATATGGAAAGAATCCGTTTCCCCATTGCCCTCTGGCAGCAAACAGCCTATACAGTCCGGCTGCACCAAGCAGAGTCAGCCCTGAGACTGCGCATCCTGTCAAAGCTCCCATAAAGATCCGGCTGTTTTTTGCCGGAAGGCCAATAAACCCTTTCAGCAGCAGAAGCAGAAGCGTATTGATAACTCCATTGATCATCAGCCACTGATCCACGTAGATTTTTACCGTCAACTCTGCCTCCCTTCCGCCTGACCTCATCATTATACTCCTGCGTCCCTGTAAAATTTGTCAAAATACCTCGGCATATTCGGCTTTTTTATCGCCAAAAAACGTCCTATTTCCAGTCAAAACGAGTTTTCCTGGCATCGTTCTGCAAAAAGGGTCAAAAAAAGGCCATCGCACCAGGATTTCAAATCCTCAGTACGACAGCCTTTCAAAATATGCCAAAATGCTTATCTTCTATTGTTCTTTAAAAAATCTGGAATGTTAATCTGTACTTCTCCACGGTTTACCGGACGATATGGAGTCTGTCCAGGCTGGGAAGTAAAGGAGGATGCAGAAGCGGTAGCCGCTGCCTCCGGATTGGTCCTTGGAGTTGTTCTCTGCGGCTGTGCAGCGTTCTGTGCCGGTGCTGCTGCAGAAGTTTTCGGCTTAAAGTTTCCAGGATTAAATCCGGTCATTGCCTTGGCAACCGGAGTATTGGCGCCATGGGCATCCAGGCCGGTAGCAATTACGGTAATGCTTGCTTCATCCTGTGCATTTTCATCATACATTGCACCAAAGATAATGTTTGCATCATCTCCAGCCAGTTCCTGAACATAGCTGGCTGCTTCGTTTGCCTCGATCAGGCTGATGTCGCCGGAAATATTGATGATTACATGGCTTGCGCCCTCAATGGTGGTCTCAAGCAGCGGACTGGATACGGCCTGCTTTACAGCCTCTAATGCCTTATCATCGCCCTTTGCCTTACCAATACCGATATGGGCAATGCCCTTATCTACCATAACGGTCTCTACGTCTGCGAAGTCCAGGTTAATTAAGCCAGGTACATTAATCAGGTCGGTAATTCCCTGAACCGCCTGCTGCAGTACCTCGTCTGCCTTCTTTAATGCATCCGGCATTGTGGTTCTGCGGTCTACGATTTCTAACAGCTTGTCATTTGGAATCACGATCAGAGTGTCTACGTTTTCTTTTAAGCGCTCGATTCCTGCTAATGCGTTGGTCATACGCGCTTTTGCCTCAAAACGGAACGGCTTGGTTACCACGCCTACTGTAAGGATACCCATGTCTTTTGCGATTCTTGCTACAATTGGAGCTGCGCCAGTACCGGTACCGCCTCCCATACCGCAGGTTACAAATACCATATCCGCGCCCTTCATTGCCTGAGACAGTTCTTCAGAACTTTCCTCTGCTGCCTTTTCGCCAATCTCCGGTCTTGCGCCTGCGCCCAGTCCCTTCGTCAGCTTTTCTCCAATCTGGAGTACCGTAGGGGCCTTGCAGAACTGCAGGGCCTGCTTGTCCGTATTAATTCCAATAAACTCCACACCTGCAATACTTTCTTCAATCATACGGTTTACAGCATTATTTCCTGCTCCGCCTACGCCAATTACGATAATTCTCGCGGCGTTATCTGCCTCATTTATTTTAATCTCCAACAAGACGTTATCCTCCTTTAAATCTTCTTCTATTCTTGTATCTATCTCATTCTGTCGATTCCACTTTCAACTCATCTTATACTATATTTGATTTCCAGAAAAATATCAAGTTCTTTTTCAATAAATTCACAGTTCTTTTTATTCCTGGATAAAGGAATACATGGAATCGTTTTTTAATTCGTCATAAGTATCCAGATAAAGCGTTCCTTTCAGTCCTCCTAACTGGGGCATCATATCGTGCAGCTCTGATATTTTTCCATTCATGTTGTCGCTGCTGCCCAGAAATACTTTGACATCTCCTAAAATCAGGGTTGCCTGTCCCTTTGCATCATAATGGATCCGATCCACTTCCATATCATACAAAGACAGCACCTGGGTCAAGTTTAAGATCTCCGTAAAAATATTCATATCCCCGACAGGGAGCGGTTCCCCCAGCACAATCTGCCCAAACTCCAGTCCGTCAATCTGGGGAATCTCTTCCAGCTTATGGCTGGTGCTCTCTACGATAATACCGTCCTTATCAAAGTACATATAGCTGTTTAAATAAGCCACATATCCTACAATGCTCTTTTCATAAACCATAACTTCTACTTTAAAAGGACTGCGGAAAATCACATCATAATCTGCCACAAACGTAATTTCTTTGTGGGGTTGGAATTTTTCTTTATACAGACAGTACAGGGTATTCCGGTCAATGGGTTCCGGAAACAGCAGTTCCACCATATTCTCCTCAGTGTGCCTGGTGCTTCCGGTTATGACGATTTCCTTAATCCGCACTGACCACAGCAGAATTCCAAACAACAGCACCGCCGCTGCTGCCAGAATCCATTTTTTCCAATTTCTTTCACGTTTCATCTATGATGCGTCTCTCCTTCTTTTCTTACGAAACCTGTTCCCATACGTCTGCCCCAAGGCTGCGCAAATCCCTGCAGATGTCTTCATACCCTCGTTTGATATGTCTGGACTTTGTTACAGCCGTTCTTCCTTCTGCTGCCAATCCGCCGATTACGGCTGCCGCCCCGCCCCTGAGATCCGTCGCTTCCAGTTTGGTTCCCTTTAAAACGCCGCAGCCGCAGATACCTGAAATCTCCGCCTGTTTCCCGCAAATCTGAATCCTGGCCCCCAGCTTTTTGAGCTGTTCTGCCGCGCCAAATCTGCTTTCAAATACAGTTTCAACAATTTTAGAGTTTCCAGAAGCTGCTGCCATCACTGCCATTGCCTGGGACTGGAGATCCGTTGGAAACTCCGGATAAGGCCCTGTAATAATTTCAAATCCTTCAGGCGGCCGTTCCATAATGATCTGGATGTCGTTTTCCCTGACCGTAAACCTGGCCCCGCTCTGGGAAAAGCGTTCTAAAACCGTTTTCAGATGGCTGGCATTTACCCCTTTTAAAACCGCCCTTCCTCGGCAGGCCATGACCGCCGCCAGATAGGTTCCTGCCACAATCCGGTCTCCGGTAATCCTTCTGGTAACTGCTGATAACCGCTGTACTCCGGTTATGGTAAGAGCCCCGCTTCCAATCCCTTTAATGTCTGCTCCCATCTGGTTTAACAGCAGACATAATTCCTGTATTTCTGGTTCCCTTGCCGCCCCTGTTATATGGGTAACTCCTTTTGCCATAACCGCTGCCAGAACTGCGTTTTCCGTAGCTCCTACACTTGGGTAGGGAAATACAATGTCTCCTCCGGTCAGTCCGGTTGTCTCTGCCAGAATTTTTCCATCTTCCTCCCTGATTTCTGCACCCAGACAGGTCAGCGCCTTTTCGTGGAGATCAATGGGCCTTTTTCCAATCAGGCAGCCGCCTGGATACCAGGTCTTTGCCTCTTTATTCCTTGCTAAAAGAGGCCCTAAAAGCATAATTGAAGAACGCATGGCCGCCACTGATTCCTGTGGAATCCAGGATTTTTCCACATGGGTTCCATCAATTGTCAACGTATGTTCCTCCAGACTGCAGGGGCATCCTAAAAACTGCAAAATCCCCATCATACAGAACACATCCTGTATCCTGGGGACATTGGTAAATGTGGTACGCCCTTCTGCAAGGAGCGCGGCCGCCATCATGGGCAGCACCGCATTTTTGGAACCCTGAATTTCTATTTCGCCTGTCAGCGGGCCTGTATTCTGGACTACTATCACCGCCATCGCTCCTTTTCCTTCTCATATCCTATCTTATGAGCCAGAAAGCGATTTGGTATCTCGTCCCGTGAGAAAAATTTTATGAAAACTCAGCTTCTGTTCCTGTCTAAATCTTCGCATGGCTGAACTGCTGATTTTATCGTTCCAGCTTAATCTGGTTGGAAACGCCAAGCACCAGGCCCATTTCCGCCATCAAAAACAGAACCGACGTGCCTCCGTAGCTGATGAAGGGCAGGGTAATTCCCGTATTGGGAATGGTGTTGGTTACAACTGCAATGTTTAAAATAACCTGAATGGCAATATGCCCCATGACCCCTACTGCAATCATGGCTCCCAGAAGATCCGGCGCATTGTTGGCAATAATCATAAACCGGTAAATCATAAACAGGAACACCAGAATTACTGATACTGCCCCAAACAGTCCCAGTTCTTCACAGATAATTGAGAATATCATATCATTCTGGGCCTCCGGAAGAAATCCCAGCTTCTGGACGCTCTCTCCCAGGCCTTTTCCCCAAAGCCCGCCGGATCCGATGGCATACAGGCCCTGAAGCACCTGGTAACCGCCGCCGGATGCAAAAGCTTCCGGATCCTGCCATACCAGAATCCGGCTTAACCGGTAGCCAATATCCGGATCTTTATTGTAAATAAATTCGACAATGGGGCCGGCTGAAAAATAGGCCGTCAGGCCGATTACCGCGCAGATAATAAAAGGAGCTTTCTTTTTGCTGGCCACAAAGGCCATTACAAATCCAATTCCCATAATGATCAGACCGGAACTTAAATTGTTAATGGCAACGATTGCGCCGATTGGAAACGTCCGGATGGCAATGGCCATAAGGCCTTCGTTCTGATCCACCCGTTTTCCCAGTTTGACAATCACGACAGCCAGATGCAGAATCAGGGCAATCTTTACAAACTCGGTAGGCTGGAACGAAAGTCCTCCAATTCCCAGCCACCGTCTCTGTCCATTCCGCTCAATTCCCACTGTCATAACCAGAAACATCATAATATAGGAAAGTATGTATGCCAGCTTTGCAAATCTGGCCCAGAAATGGTAATCCACCTTGGAGATCATCAGCATCAGTACCAGTCCTCCCAGAGCAATAAAACCCTGGCGGCGTACAAAATGGAAGTCGTCCCCTTTATACGCCAGCTGCGCCGAATAGGAACTGGAACTGTAAATCATTACCAGACCAAATACCGTCAGAAAAATGATGGTAAATACCAGGCTGTAGTCATAAAACCGGCGTACTTTTCCTTTTTTCTTTCCTCCCTGATGCTCGGCCATCCACTTTCCTCCTACTTACTGCTTTTCTGTCTTTTTACAGGCTCCGCACACATTCCTTAAAAATACGGCCCCGTTCTTCGTAATTTTTAAACATTCCCCAGCTTGCGCAAGCCGGACTTAAGAGCACATTGTCTCCCATATTGGCATAAGACGCGCACACCTTAACCGCCTCTGACATATCTTCCGCGTACATAATCTCTGTAAATCCATGGGCTTTTGCACACTCTGCAATCTTATCCCTGGTCTGGCCGATTAAAACCAGATACTTTACTTTATCGCCAAAGCTTTCAATCCACTCGTCGTACTCATTGCCCTTGTCGTATCCTCCAGCAATCAGAATGGTAGGGCCAGGCATGGCTTTTACTGCCTGGATTGCCGCATCCGGATTGGTTCCCTTGGAATCATTGTAATACTTCACTCCGGAACGCTCCAGAACAAACTCAATCCGGTGTTCAACGGCTTTAAACTCTTTTATAACCTTGCGGATAATGTCCATCGGCACACCCATCTCCAGGCTGACTGCCGCTGCCGCCATCACGTTTTCATAGTTGTGACGTCCCAGAAGATTCATTTCATGGACATTGATGACCAGGGTTTCCCGTCCGTTGTGGCGGTACATAATATCATCCCCGTCTAAGTAAAAGCCCTCTTTCAGCTTTTCCCTGCTGGAGAAGAAAATGACCTTTGCTTTCGGCTTTTTCTCTTCATCTTCGCCAAATTCCCTTAACACCGGATCGTCATAATTTAACACCACGCTGTCCTGTTCGGTCTGGTTTAACGTAATGCTCTTTTTGATCTCAATGTAGTTTTCCATCGTCTTATGACGGTTTAAATGATCCGGCGTAATATTTAAAATCGCGCTGACATTGGGATGAAAATCCATAATGGTTTCCAGCTGGAAGCTGGAAATCTCCGCTACTGTCACAGACTCGTCCTGGGTCTCTAAGGCCACCTGGGTATAGGGGATTCCGATGTTTCCCACTACGAATACGCTCTCGTAGTGAGCCTTCATAATCTCGCCTGTAAGAGCCGTTGTAGTCGTCTTTCCATTGGTTCCGGTAATGGCTGCCAGCTTTCCTTTTGCACAGTGGTAAGCCAGCTGGATTTCTCCCCAAATCGGAATCTTTGCGTCTACAATCGTAGCCACAAAGGGAGAATCCATAGGCACGCCAGGGCTTACAATACACAGCTCCACGCCTACTAAATCCGTCCTCTTCAGCTCTCCCAGCACAACGGTTACTTTCGCCTGTTCTTTAAAGGATGCTTTAATTTTTTCTGGATCCTGATCTGCGTTTCCATCATAGAGGACTACCTCTCCGCCAATCTCCAGCAGCAGTTTTGCCGCCGCAATACCGCTGATGCCAGTACCTGCTACAATAACCTTTTGTCCCTGACTCATAGTAAAACCTCCTATAATCCTAAGTATGCTACCAGACACAAAATTGCGGTAATAATGGAGAATACTGCTACCACCCGTGTCTCAGACCATCCGCACAGTTCAAAATGGTGATGAATCGGCGCCATCTTAAAAATCCGCTTGCCGCCGGTTTTCTTAAAATAGGTTACCTGGATAATGACAGACAGCACCTCCACCAGGTAAATCATGCCCACAATCGCAATAAAGATCGGCATCCGCATCATATAAGCGCTGGCCGCCACAAAACCGCCCAGGGCCAGGGAACCGGTATCTCCCATAAACACCTTTGCCGGATATACGTTAAACAGCAAGAATCCCAGAAGGCTTCCTACCACAGCTCCCGTAATCGGGCTGATGCCGCTGTTCTCCCCAATCGCGACAATGGTAAAAAACGTGGCAACCAGAATGGTAACGCTGGTGCACAGGCCGTCTAACCCATCTGTAAAATTCACGCCGTTATCGGTTCCCAGCACAATCAGAAACAGAGCCGGAAGGAAGAAAATGCCTAAATCCAGGAAATATCCATTGTCAAAGCCTCCGGTAAATGGGATCAGCATATCGGTTCCCACTTCCCCGCTGCTCATCAGATACCAGGCAAAAATGCCGGTAATGACAATCTGTCCCAGAAGTTTCTGCTTGGGATTTAATCCTTCTGAACGCTTCATCACAATCTTGATATAGTCGTCCAGAAAGCCGATAATGCCAAATCCTACGGTCACAAACAGCACCGGTATGATTTTCGGGTATCTGGGAATATAGAAAATAGATGTAATGATGATGCTGGACAAAATAATCAGTCCGCCCATGGTAGGAGTGCCCTGCTTTTTCAAATGTGCCTGAGGGCCGTCATCCCTGACCTGCTGGCCAAATTTCAGCCTGTGCAGGAAGGGAATGACAATGGGGCACAGCAGAGCGCTTATGGCAAAAGATATAATAATTGCTAAGATTGTTTCGTTAATCATGTCGCACCTCAGTTTCTTATGTATTATGTTTTCTCGTACACATTAGGTAGTATACGTCTTTTTCTTAGAATAATCAACCATAGATTCGAAAGGCTCCGGTACTTTCTTCCTCTTCTTCCCCAATTCCCAGATAGGGAAGAATGTTCTTAAAAATATCGGCGATTACCGGCGCCGCAATGGTTCCCCCATAATAAATCCCTTCCGGCTCATTAATGGTAATCAGGGCAATTACCTGGGGATTGTCTGCCGGCGCAAAGCCGATAAACGATGAAATATACTTTTTCAGGCTTCTGGGAAGTTTTTCCGACGTGGCGGTCTTTCCTCCAATCCGGTACCCTGGAAGGGCCGCTTTTTTCCCGCTTCCCTCTGATACAACCTGCTCTAAAATATAACGCATGGAAGCGCTGGTTTCTTCTGACAGCACCCCTTTTTTTACCGGATAAGAAAATTTGTGAATGGTTTCCCCATCTGCGCTGACGGCTTTCACTCCAAAATGGGGCGTAATCCGGTTTCCTCCATTGATAATGGCAGACACCGTCGTAATCAGCTGAATGGGCGTAATCTGGAACGACTGTCCAAAGGACACCGTGGCCAGTTCCACCAGTCCCATATTCTCCTTTTTGTGCATGATGGTACCGGCTTCTCCTGGCAGGTCAATCCCCGTCTTTTCCTTCAGGCCAAACTGCTCAAAGTAGTGATAATACCGGTCGATTCCCAGCCTCTGTCCCACGTCAATCAGCACCGGATTGCAGGAATTCATCATCCCCTGCAGAAACGTCTCTCCTCCATGTCCCCCTGTTTTGTGGCACCGGATTTTCCGGTCTTCCACAATCCGGAATCCAGGACAGGAAAAGGTATCGTCCAGTCCGACCACGCCTGCCTCCAGGCCTGCAGCTGCGGTTATAATCTTAAAAGTAGATCCTGGCTCATAGGTATCGTTAATGCAGGAATTTCTCCACATCTGATTCAGCAGTTCCTGGGTCGTTTTCCCATCTTCCGCTGCGTCTCGCGTTCCGGTGTTTCCGTCTAACTCAAAAGGAGCGTTTAAATCAAATTCCGGAGCGTTGACCATAGCCAGAATTTCGCCGTTTTGGGGATTCATCACAATCACGGAAACTCCCCTGGCCTGCTTTTTTTCCATTACCTGGCAAGCGGCCTGCTGGCAGTATGACTGGATATTCCGATCCAGGCTGATATAGAGGTCATTTCCAGCCGCCGGCTCCACCCTGTCTTCCGCTGCATTCTCAAGCTCCACTCCTTTTGCGTCCGTCATGGTAAGGATCCGCCCGTTCCGGCCTTTTAAGTATTTCTCATACTTTACTTCCAGGCCGATGATTCCCTGGTTATCCCCGCCAGTAAATCCCAGAACCTTGGAGGCCAGATTTCCGTAAGGATAATACCGCTTATAATCTTCATCCACCTTAACCCCGTCAAGTTTTTCCTTCCGGATGGCATCTCCCGTCTCTTTGTCCACATTGGTACGGATAATTTCCCTGGAACTGTAAGTTTCTACCTTTTTGCGAATCGTTTCCTCCGAACTGTCCAGGTAACGGCACAGCACCTCCACCACCCGATCCGGATCGGTAATCTGGTTGTGGATAACGGAAATCGTACACACCGTCCGGTTGTCTGCAATTACGGTTCCCGACCGGTCAAGGATCCTTCCCCTGGCCGCCTTAATGGTCCGCTCTCTCTGGTGAAGGTCTTCTGCCATCTGACTGTAATGATCCGCCCGATAAACCATAAGAAAAAACAGCCTTCCTAAAAGCACTGCCGCTGCTAAAAACGACAGAACAAACAGGAGGGCTATTTTTCCTCTATGGCAAGTCTGGTTTGTATTCATGGCGCTCCCTGCCTGCGCACTGTCATCCCTTTATATATATGACGGATGCCTTTCGGTTATTCCTGGGCATTTTGGGACGAACTGCTTTCCGGCGGGCTGCTTTCCGACGGCTTTTCGGATGTTTCTTTGACTGTCTCCGACAACGTTTCTTCCTCTGAAGTTTCTTCTGTTCCTTCTGACGGCTCAGGCAGCGTCTCCACTTCTTCGATTCCGGCCGGACTTCCAGGAAGCTCCGCTTCGCTTTCTTCCTCGCCTACAATATACTCGTCCGTTTCATATACCTTTGCTTCGGTCTCCGGTTCTGTACTTCCTTCCGTCTCCTCATTGACAATTCCATCTTCTTCGGGAAGCTGGTTCTGCAGTTCTTCTGGAACGGTTTCGATGTCTGTAGTCGGGAATACGTTTAAGTATGGAAGGGAATCTGTCAAAATCTTCTGGACAACCTGGGTAGCAAAGCTGCTGTGGGCCTGTTCTTTTCCAGGAAGATTCGGCGTATCGATGACTACGTATACCATTACCTGGGGATTGTCTGCCGGCGCAAATCCCACGAAAGAGACCAGATAGTTTTTAGCGCTTCTTGGATACTTTTCTGCAGTACCGGTCTTTCCGCCGACTTCATAGCCTGCTACCTGGGCAGCGCTTCCCGTGCCTTCGCTTACCGTTTTTTCCAGAGCCTGTTTTAAGAAAGCCGACGTATTTTCTGACACGGTCTCCCTGACCAGAACCGGTTCGATTTTCTTCTCTACTGCGCCTTCCTCATTTAAAATCTGCTTGACAATATGAGGCTCATAGTAATTGCCTCCATTAATGGCAGAAGCAAAGGCAGCCGCCATCTGAATCATGGTACAGTTATAATTCTGGCCAAAAGAGTTGGTTGCCAGGTTAGAGGAACGCATTTCTTCTGCCGGAAAGATAAGAGCCGAAGTATCGGCCTCGCCTGGCAGGTCAATATTGGTCTTCTGTCCAAATCCAAAAATATGCTGGTATTTTGCAAAATTTTCTCCGCCTGTCATGGCTGCAAGACGCATCATTACAACGTTGCAGGACTGCATCAGGGATTCGGTAATGGTTAAGGGACCATGGCCGTACCGGTTGACACAGTGGATCTGATGTCCGCCTACTTCCAGCACGCCGCCGCACTCCAGGGTCTCGCTGCCGTTGATAAATCCTTCTTCCATAGCCGCTGCCACCGTAAATATCTTTGACGGGGAACCAGGCTCATAGGAATCACTGACACAGAAATTACGCCACATCGTATTCCAGGCCACCTGCTGGCCCAGGGAGTAAATCTCCTCATCGGTATAGTATTTTGATACTTCCTCTTCCGTAATGGTCAGACCCTTGTCCCTGTTTTTCCGCTTATAATCGTCTACCGCTTCTTTTTTTCCAAATGTCCGGATTTCCTCATCCGTAAATTTTCCGTCTATATTTCTCGGATCGTTTAAGTCATACCTGTTTTTGGTAGCCATTGCTAAAATCTCGCCATTCTGCGGGTTCATTACAATGGCGGCGCTCATCTTACTGCCGATTCCGGATTCCCATTCATCAATATACTTTTCTGCGATTTTCTGGATATTGATGTCAATGGTAGACACCACCGTACTTCCGTTTTCCGCCTCTTTGATGACTCTTTCCAAATTGGTTTCTTCATTTAAATAGCCGTATTCCCTGCCGTTGATGCCAATCAGATCGTCATTGTAATACTGCTCGATTCCGTTCATGCCTTTGGCGCCGTTCTCATAGGAAAATCCGATAACGGTACTGGCCAAATCTCCATATGGATAGACTCTCTTGTATTGCGGTTCAAACCACACGCCTGCTACTTTATTGTCCAGCTTCTGCTCCGCTGCCGCCGTTTCTGCCGCCTTCGTATTGGCCTCAAACGCTTCCTTCTGATCCTGGGTCAGCTGTTTTTCATAATTAATATACGATTTCTTGGGGTTGTCCTCAATCAGTCTGGTCAGTTCCCCTGTATCGTACCCAAAGGTCTGGTTTAACACAGAAACCGTAGTAGCCAGGTATTTATCCTTATTGGATAAAATTACCTTCGGATCCAGAATCAGATTATAAACCTGTTCATTGGCTGCCAGATAGGTTCCGTTCCGATCCATGATCTCTCCTCGCCGGTATGGTATGACCTGGCTGCTGTAATTCTGATGATCCAAAACAATCTGATTGTAGTCTTCCTGCTTATTTTTTACCAGATTATATAAAACCATAACTAATGCAAACAAAGCCAGCGTTATTACCAGAACGGTAATCGCCAGCTTTTCCTGCATGGTTTGCGTAAAAAGTCTTTTATTAGTATTTCGGGATCCCTTCATTTTGTCTTACATACTCGCTTTCCGTCTTGTTATACAAACGCACCTGATCCTTATTTGCATAGACCATACCCAGTTCTTCAGTTGCGACTTTGTACACGTAATCCAAATCTACGGAAGTTTTAATTCTGGTTTCTAACGCATCGTTCTCTGCTTTTAAGTTCTGAATCTCCTGCTCTACACTGGCAATACTTTTTACCTTTGCAGTAATGGACGACTGAAGCTGGATGTAATTAATGCACAAAAACAGCGTGCACACTGCTGCAATGGTTAACGCGATGACATACGGAGCGTCCATATACAACGCTTTTGCCCGATTCCGTCTTACAGCTGCGCTGACCGGACGGCGTCTTTTCTTGGGTACAGCTCCTTCATAATGTCTCTCAGGCGCTGCTTTCCGGACAGTGTTTCCCTCTACATAGGTACTATATTCAGTTCTGCGGTGTGTATTCTGTCTCTTAGCAGCCATAATAAAACCTCCTGACTTTTATTGCCTTTCAAATACTCTCAATTTTGCGCTTTTGGAACGGGAATTGGCTTCTAATTCCTCTTTGGAAGGCAAAATAGGCTTGCGGGTAATAACCTTACCCTTACTTTTTCTGCCGCATACGCATACCGGAAAATCTGCAGGGCATACGCATGGATGTTCATTGGTTTTAAACCGTGTCTTTACCATCCGATCCTCCAGGGAATGGAAGGTAATAATCGAAAGTCGCCCGCCTGGATTTAAATGGTCAATCATAGCGTCCATCGCCTGATTTAAGACTTCCAGTTCTTCATTCAGCTCAATCCGGATGGCCTGGTAGGTTCTCTTAGACGGGTGCCCGCCTGTGGCTCTCACCTTTGCCGGAATTGCGGCCCGTATAATCTCATTCAGCTGGCCGGTAGTCGTAATTTCCGCTTCCTGCCTGGCCTTCACAATGTGCTTTGCAATATTTTTCGCGAACCGGTCTTCCCCATAATCCCGTATAATCCGGTACAGTTCCTGTTCGCTGTAATGATTCACAATATCTGCCGCCGTTTTTTCTTTTCTCTGATCCATCCGCATATCTAACGGCGCGTCTTCTTCTCTGTAAGTAAATCCTCTGTCCGGCGTATCCAGCTGATAGGAGGAAACTCCCAGATCCAGGTAAATCCCATCTACTTTTTCTATCCCTAAGTCCCTGAGGACTTTGTCAATCTCTACGTAATTGCTCCGGACGATGGTTACCTTATCCCGATATTCTTCCAGTCTGGCAGATGCCGCTGCGATAGCGTCTGCATCCTGATCAATGCCGATCAGCCTTCCGTGTTCTCCCAGCCGTCTGCATACCTCTAAAGCATGGCCGCCGCCTCCCAGGGTTCCATCCACGTAAATTCCGTCCGGCTTTACCTGTAAACTGTCTACGGTCTCGTAAAGAAGAACGGATCGATGTTCAAATGTCATATTCCGAACCCTTCCATGTTTTCTGCAATGTCTTCAATATCATCATAAGAGTTAATGGACAGCCATCTTTCCTTACTCCAGATCTCCAGATGGTTGCCGGTGCCTACCAGCACTGCTTCCTTTTCGATACCGGCGTACTCCCTCAGTACGGAGGGAATCAGGATACGTCCCTGCTTGTCCACTTCACAGGTGGTAGCTCCTGCTAAGAAAAAGCGGGTCAGTTTTCTGGCGCTGGCATTGGTTACCGGCAGGGCGGTCAGTTTCTTTTCCATCTCTGTCCATTCTGGATTCCCATACACAAACAAGCAGCTATCAAATCCCTTCGTTACCACGAATTCATCCCCTAGCTGCTCCCGAAACTTAGAAGGTACGATGAGACGTCCCTTCGCATCGACTGTATGATTGTACTCACCCATGAACATACGCATCACCTATTGCCGTTCTGGTACAACCAATCCACTTGGCCACCATTTTTTACCACTTTACTCCACTTTTTACCACTTGTACATTTATTCTATTACAGAACCATTGAATTGGCAAGGATTTTTTCAAAATTGACATAAAAAAAATAAGAACCGCCTTTTACAAGACAGTTCTTACATAGCATTCCAAAAAATCAGCATCCGGCCGCTGTTTTCTTTTTCAGGGACCGGTGTTTTGCAATCAGGATAATGGCTGCCGCTGCTGCCAATACCATGGAAAGCGCCTGGGAAACTGCAATGCCGGTACCAAACAGCATCAGCTGGTCGGTCCTTAAGCCTTCAATCCACGTGCGGCCGATTCCATAGCCTAACAGATAGATCCACAGCATCTCTCCGTCAAACTTTTTCCGCTTGCGGTACCACAGCATAAATATCAGCAGGCCTGCGTTCCACAAAGATTCATACAAAAAAGTCGGATGTACCTGGATATACTCAATCCCCTGTTCCACAATCTTGTGATCCAGAAGTTCCTGGGAAATCATAGCGGGATTTACGATGGACATCTTAATCCGCATAGCAAGCAGATTGTCCGTATAACCGCCAAATGCCTCTGCGTTAAAAAAATTGCCCCATCTTCCAATAATCTGGCCCAGAACCAGCCCCAGCACTCCGCTGTCCGCCATGGAGAAAAAGGAAAGCTTCCTCACTCTCGTAAATACAATTAATGTAAGCACGGCTCCAATCACACCGCCGTAAATGGCAAGTCCTCCTGCACGCAGGTTGAAAATCTGAAGCAGATTATCCTTGTAAGCGTCCCACTGGAAAATCACGTAATACAGTCTTGCTCCAATAATGGAAAAAATAATGGCATACAGTGCAAAATCCAGATAATCCTCCGGATTCTGGCCTCTTCTCTTTGCATCTGCCTGTGCCAGCCAGATACCGGCCAGCATTCCAGTACCGATAATGATTCCATAATAAGCAATGCGGAACCCAAATATGGATATGCTGTTGTTCAGATGCTCTATGGTAATGCCTAGGTTTACAAAACTAAGATCATATCCTTCTGCCATATCAAACACTCCTTCTTATTATTTTTGCTTCTTCCTTCTGCAAAAGCAAATCTCCTCCATTTTACTCCGAAAACCGCCAAAATGCAATCTCTTTCCCGATCCGTTTTTCTCTCTGTAATGCTGAAATATTTTTCTGATACGATTGAAAAAGCCCATTCCTTATGTTATACTTTATATTTGCAAAAGTGTGTAGAAAATGTATACGAACAATATAAGGAAAGGCAGAGACCCACAATTTACAGGGTTTCTGAACAGGTAAAGATAAAATGAAATTAGGTATCGTGGGATTGCCAAATGTGGGAAAAAGTACACTTTTTAATTCCCTGACCAAAGCCGGCGCAGAATCTGCCAATTACCCATTCTGTACCATTGATCCCAACGTAGGCGTTGTAAGCGTTCCGGATCCCCGTTTAAAACAGCTTGCCGCTCTGTACGATTCTGAGAAAATCACCCCTGCCGTCATTGAATTTGTAGACATTGCAGGTCTGGTAAAAGGCGCATCCAAGGGCGAGGGCCTGGGCAACCAGTTCCTTTCCAACATCCGCGAGGTAGACGCCATCGTCCACGTAGTCCGCTGTTTTGAAGACGGCAACGTAATCCATGTAGACGGAAGCGTGGATCCGTTAAGAGACATTGAAACCATTGATTTAGAGCTGATCTTCTCTGACATTGAAGTGTTGGACCGCCGCATCTCCAAAACTGCCAGAAGCGCCATGAACGATAAATCCCTGGCAAAAGAGTTAGAGACTTTAAAGGCTTTAAAAGCCCATCTGGAAGATGGAAAGCTTGCCAGAAGCTATGAAGCTGCAGACGATGACGAAGCTGCTTTTATTGCAACGTTAAATCTCCTGACTGCAAAGCCGGTTATCTTTGCTGCAAACGTATCCGAAGACGATGTTGCGGATGATGGAAACTCCAATGAGCACGTGGCTGCAGTCCGCAAATTTGCCGCTGAAAACAACAGTGAAGTATTCGTTATCTGTGCCCAGATTGAACAGGAAATCGCAGAATTAGAAGACGATGAAAAGAAAATGTTCTTAGAAGACCTGGGCCTTTCTGAGTCTGGTCTGGACAAGCTGATCGCTGCCAGCTACCGTATTTTAGGCCTGATTAGTTATCTGACTGCTGGCGTAACCGAGACCCGCGCATGGACCATCAAAGTAGGTACCAAAGCTCCCCAGGCTGCAGGCAAGATTCACTCCGATTTCGAGAGAGGATTTATCCGCGCTGAGGTAGTCAACTACCAGGATCTGTTAGACTGCGGCTCCTATAACGGCGCTAAGGAAAAAGGACTGGTCCGCCTGGAAGGAAAAGACTATGTTGTAAAAGACGGCGATGTCGTTCTGTTCCGGTTCAACGTATAAATCATAAAATAGCTATTTGCAGACAGGGCTGATAACCGGAAGTCTCCGGCCGTCAGCCCTGCTTTCTTATTCTCTGATATTCTTTTTTAACGCTGCAAAAAGCAGAATCAACGCTGCGGTAATCAGAATATGGGAAATCCCTGCCATACCGGAAACTGCCGCGTCTGCCGCTCTGGTCAGAGCGATATTTTTTACCTGAATGATTCCTCTGACCAGCATCATACTTACAACAAACGGAAGCGCGATATTGTACAATACGTAAAAGTTCCGGAACATCCTGCTCTCTGACAATTCTTTATTTCTGCAAAATAACGCCACTATTAAAAACAGGAACATTCCGAGTACAAACAGGTGGGTGTGCATATAGCCCAGCATGGTTTCTCCCGTGTATCCGTTATATTTTGTAAACTCCCTGTAAAATACTCCTGCCAGAATCGCCAAAATAAAATACACCATGGAAGTATTTATCATCTTTTTCATATTAATTCTCCTTTTTCATAGCGTTAAAGCCAATCAGAACGGTCCACACGTAGGCGCAGGTTTTGGGAATCATCAGCATCCCAATCATTGGAACCGCATCTGCCCATAAAACGACCGGAATGTAAAATCCAAAGCTAAGCACAATGGTCAGCCACATATGGCGAAAGGCTTGATCCCGCTGGGTTCTGGCGCTTTGATAAAACAATACAATCACAAGCAGCCCTAACAGAGCAAAGGGTATGTTGCGGTAAATTCCCCAGGACAGCGGCGCTGACGCGCTTGTCCACTGGTTCTGCGGGAACAGGCACAGGGCAATGCGGGCAGCCGCCAGCCCATACAC
Organism: uncultured Clostridium sp.; assembly: GCA_900542035.1. Lineage (GTDB taxonomy): Bacteria > Bacillota > Clostridia > Lachnospirales > Lachnospiraceae > UMGS1370. The sequence continues at coordinate 170,147 of UQMJ01000001.1, read as the reverse complement.
TGCCAGAGTCAGTCCGTTTTTCCCCTTTACGCGGTAACGGATTCTCCAGATGTAGTATAAAATCACATAAAAAACCGTCATCGTAATGGAAGTAATAAATTTTCCGATTCCTAAAAGCGCAGTGAAATTATCCAGACCTGTGGTACAAAGCGCGTAGGCCCTGGGAACCAGGTGGAAAGAATCCCCCACTCCCAGTACAACCGCCATAATGCCGAACAGCTGGTACTGCCGGTTTCCTCTGCTCTTTGCAATCATGTAAATTCCTACTGCAATAACAAAAATCAGATATACTGCGTCAAATGTTGTTTCTGCAATCGCCTGCATACAATTCCTTCTTTCTTTTTATGATTCTTTATAAATGACTCTCGAAATCATTTCCAGTATTCCTCTGCAGTCATACCTTCTGGTCATAATGGCCGAAAGCATCAGAGAAAAAATGATTTCAATAAATTGTTCGGGAGAAAACTTCTCGTCAAAGACTTCCATACACACCTTTTTGTCATTCATCAAAGCCTGGTACAGCCCTCTTAGGATATGGCTCCAGGATTGTTCCATCCTCTGTTTGCCGTCCCGCTTTTCTTCTTCCAGAAAGCTCATGGGGTGAGACTGGAAAAACTGCGGATACCGCTCGTCCCCCTGCTTCATACTGTCAAACAGCCACTGGACACAGTCCGGAAACGTTTCAAAGGTTCCTTGAACTTCTGAAAAGTGGAAAATGTCCTGCCAGATGCTTTCTATGGTTGCGGCCGCCAGTTCTGATTTGGAATCGAAATAATTGTAAATCGTCCCGACCGAAACTCCGCAGTCTGCAGCCAGCGCCCGAATGCTTACCGCCGCCCACCCCTGATGCTTCATTCTGTCTCTGCTTTTCGCTAAAATCGCTTCTCTGGAAGTCACAGCTGTATTCAAGAAAACTCCTCCTTTATGCTGGTAACTATCTCAACATGAACAGTGTTCATTTTACTCGGTCTTTTCCTTTCTGTCAAGTTAAAAACCGAATATCTTATCTATAAATCCCAGTTTCTTCCATATTGTTAATATTCTATTCCCATTCTGGCTGAAATTCCTTTTTCGTATGGATGGCGGATCATTTTCATTTCTGTTATATAATCTGCCAGTTCCTGCATCCTCTGGGATGGGTTCCTGCCTGTTAAAACAATTTCCAGTTCGTGAACGTCCTGCTCCTTTTGCTGCTTTAACCACCGGACTACTGCGTCTTCTGAAACCAGCTGGTAGTTGCAGGCTGCCATGATTTCATCTAAAATTACCAGGTCAAACTCTCCTGCCTGGGCTTTTACCTCTTCAAACTGATGGCTGTAATAGTCTGCCGCTTCTTTTTTCTGCTGGTCTGTCATGCGAAAGTAAAACCCAAATGTCTTTTTACATGGCATGACCTGAATGTTCGGGATTCCGGAAAGCACCGGCACTTCTCCTGAATCGTCTGTTTTTAAGAAACGGGCAATCAGTACCCTCTTTTCTCTTCCTGCCGCCCGAACAGCCAGACCTAACGCTGCTGTTGTCTTTCCTTTTCCATCTCCGCAATAAATCTGAATCATTTCTTCCTCCTGTGATAGTTAGCTTCTCCCTATGAAAGAATCTGGTTAACGCCCCATATATTCCCGCACAAATCTGGAGACTTCCTGGCGTTTATGGTAGCGCTCTTTGGTATAATATACGTGAAGCCGGTCTTTTGCCCTGGTCATGGCTACGTAAAACATCCGCCGCTCTTCTTCCATATCGGCGTCCAGAGCCGCCTTGTTGTGCGGCGCAACCCCTTCGTTGGCGTCCGGAATATAGACTACGGGAAATTCCAGTCCTTTTGCCCCATGCATGGTCATAATTGCTACGCTTTCTTCCTCGTGCTCCGAAGCCTCCCTTGCTTCCTGAGACTTCTGCGCCAGCTGTTCCTTGTATTCTGCCATATGGATTTTCCATGCTTCTAACGTCTTATAACCTGCCGCGCTTTCTGCCAGCTGATCGGCAATTTCCATCAGTTCGTCTGCCTTCAGCCGTCTGGTTTCCGCATATTCTTTCAAATAGTCGTCGTATCCGATTGCTTTCCGGATATAGTTGACAGCTGCCACCGGAGCCATCCCCTTCAGCATCGCCAAATCGTATTCCAGCTGATCCAGCCGGTCCAGCATCCATCCCCTGTCCTGATAAAACGATTTTAATTGTTCCAGATCTGCCTGGGGGCTGTCAAAGGCGTCCCTGCTGACATACCGCTTTGGACGGTTGATAATCCGAAGAAAAAGGCCTCTGTCCCTGCTTCCTTCTCCAATCTCCATATAAGAAAGCAGATCCCTTGCAATCCAGTGTTCGTAAATATTGGGAAGCAGATCCTTCATCCGGAAAGGGATGTTGTATTCCATAAACTTTTCCACCAGAAGCCTTGCCCCGATATTGGTGCGAAACAGTACCGCCACATCCCCATAAGACAGTCCGGCTTTATGATAGTCCCTGATTTCTTCTGCAATGGAAACCACTTCTTCCCTGGCATCCTCAAATACCCTGGAAATGACCGGCTTTCCCTGGCCTCTCACCGCCTGAAGCTCTTTGGGAAACCGCTTTTCATTGTGACGGATTAACCGTCCTGCCGCTTCTACAATTTCCCTGGAAGAACGGTAATTGACTGCCAGCAGCATCTTTTTTGCCTGGGGATAGTCTTTTTCAAATCCCAGCATAATTTCCGGCCTGGATCCCCGAAACCGGTAAATGGACTGATCATCGTCCCCTACGATAAACAGGTTGTTTTCCGGAAGGGCCATCATTTTCACAATCTCATACTGAATCCGATTAATGTCCTGGAATTCGTCAATGAGAATATACTGGTATTTTTTCTGCCAGGCTGCCAGAATATCTTTTCTCTGGCGAAACAGCTCATAGCACATGGTCAGCATATCGTCAAAATCCACCAGCGAATTGGTTCTCAAAAAGTGTTCATATCCCTGATACAAACCTTTAAAAATATCTCCCCCGCAGTTTTTGGAGTAGTAATGCTCCAGACTCAGCATTTCTCCTTTTACAATGCTAATTTCTGTCAGAATAGAAGAAATAAATTCGGTTTCATCTTCTACGTCCAAATCCAGCTGTTCCATCTGTTTCCGGATACACTGGATTTTCTGATCCTCCCGTACAATATTATCTGCGGTAAACCCGTAAGCCAGCTTTAATATCCGGAAAAAGACAGAGTGGAAGGTGCCAAAACTGACCCTTCCACTGCTTGCTGTTTCTTCTTTTTCGGACATTTTATTGTAGCGCTCTTCCATCTCCCTGGCCGCTGCCCTGGTAAAGGTAATGACCAGGATGGAAGACGGGCTGACGCCGCCGTAACGGGTCAGGTAACGGATCCGGTTGGTAATGACCGTTGTCTTTCCGGAACCAGGGCCTGCCAGTACCAGCATCGGGCCTTCTTTGTGCAGAATCGCCTGCTTCTGCGCCTCGTTAAATGCCATATTAATTCTCCAAACGTTCTATTCCTTTGCGGATTCTCTTTAAAGATTCTTCCTTGCCCAGCACTTCCATAATCTCGGTAGCGCCTGCCGGAGTCATCTGCTTGCCGGACACGGCGGTACGGATTGGCCACATGACAAATCCGGTCTTCACTCCCTTTTCGCTGACATACTGGGACAGCCTTTCGTAAAGAGCGTCATTGCTGAAATCTTCCTGTGCCTCTAAAATCGGCAGGATTTCACGCAGGGTCTCTAACGAGTTTTCCTGTGTAGTCTTCATCTTCTTATGGGCATACATTGCCGGATCATACTCTGGCAGTTCCTCAAAGAAATCAATATGCTCTTTAATGTCTGGAAATACTTCGATTCTGGTCTTTACCATTGCAGCAATCTTCTTTAAGTCCAGATCCTTTTTGATGACTTCTTTTAAATATGGCTCTGCCATTTCATAGAATTTGTCAAAGTCCATTGCTTTCATGTATTCGCCGTTCATCCAGCGAAGCTTGGTCATATCAAATACGGCTGGAGACTTGCTCATTCTGCGGTAATCGAACTCTTTTACCATCTCATCCAAGGAGAAAATCTCCCGATTGTCTTCCGGAGACCAGCCAAGCAGGGCTACGTAGTTGACAACTGCTTCTGAAATAAAGCCCTGGTCGATTAAGTCTTCATAGGAAGAATGGCCGCTTCTCTTGCTCAGCTTCTTATGCTCTTCATTGGTAATCAGCGGACAGTGTACATAAACCGGCACTTCCCATCCAAATGCGTCGTAAAGGCGGTTGTATTTTGGAGAAGAGGATAAATACTCATTGCCCCGCACTACGTGGGTAATTCCCATTAAATGGTCGTCTACTACGTTGGCAAAGTTGTAGGTTGGATAACCGTCCGATTTGATCAGTACCATGTCGTCCAGCTCATCGTTATTGACTGTAATATCTCCGTAAATCTCGTCATGGAAGGTAGTCGTTCCTTCTGTCGGGTTGTTCTGGCGGATGACGTAAGGTACGCCTGCAGCCAGTTTTTCTTCGATTTCTTCTTTGGAAAGGTTCAGGCAATGCTTGTCATATGCCATGATTTCTTCGCCGTTTACATTCTTTTTTAAAGAATCCAGACGTTCCTGGGTACAGAAGCAGTAATAAGCCTCGCCTTTTTCAATCAGCTTCTTTGCATACTCTAAATAAATGCCCGAAGCCTGGCGCTCGCTCTGTACATATGGGCCTACGCCGCCGTCCTTGTCCGGTCCTTCATCATGGATCAGACCTGTCTTTTCCAGGGTGCGGTAAATGATTTCTACTGCCCCTTCTACGTAGCGTTCCTGATCGGTATCTTCAATTCTAAGAAGAAAATCGCCTCCCTCATGCTTGGCAATCAGGTATGCGTATAATGCGGTTCTTAAATTTCCTACGTGCATCCGTCCAGTTGGACTGGGTGCGTATCTGGTTCTTACTTTTTTACTCATGGGTTCCTCCATTTGTCTGTTAATGACACAATCTTATTCCTGCCTATTATAGCGCGGGCAGGCAGAAAAAACAATCCCTTAACTGCCCTACTTCGAGGACAGACGGCCGATATTTTTAATCAAAACCGAGATTGTCCCATCCGGATTGGTAATAAATTCCACCCGATCCGGATTTCCATACTCTTCCATTGGAATGGTAATTTCAATCCCCGTATCTGTAGTCAGATGCTGCTTCTGGAATTTTTTAATGGTTTTTTCTGTCTTCGGCTCTACGACGGCGTCTGCCAGATTGTATTTATCCAGCTTTTCCACCAGCTCTTCCTGCATTTCGGGGCTGTCTGGAAATACCTTTTCTTTTACCGATTCTACCCGCAGGGTTCCGCTTTCTTCCAGCTCTTTGTAGATGACGTTCTTCACTTCCATCTTGCGCTCTGCATCGTCATCTCCATAATACTTTTTGTTGACCTGTTCCACTGCTTTTGTGACAATATCCATCCGGCTTTTCTGGGATAACGGTGCCTGGCATTCTAAGAACAGTTCAGAAAAATACAGCCGTTTTTCCCCATTGATCTCATACTTTTTTTCTGTCAGAAGAATGGAACCGTTAGACAAATCTACTACGCAGGCTTCGGAAAGCTTCTGGCCCTGGGCCGGCAGCAGCGCCCTTTGAAGAATAATGTGATTGCCGTTGCTTCCGTCTTCTTTCGTCTTTGTCTGATGGGTATAGGACGTCCGGTAATTCAGCTTTAAAATCCCCAGATAATCCTTTCCTTCGCAGCCAAATACCACAACTGCCAGGTCTCCTGACGGTATCTCAATGTTGGAATTCATAATCCCGAACAGCCGGTTGGCAAGGTCTTTACTGGTCTGTGCAAAGTTATTTGGCGTACACTCCTGAATCAGTCTCATGGCCTCAGAAGTATCGGAAAACTGACAGATTTTTACCTCGTCGCTTTCTGTAAATTTCTCAATATGTCCCTTCAGAAAGTCTGACAAATCGGTGCCCATTTCCATCTCATAATCAGAAAGCACCGGCATTCCCATAGAGGAATCCAATATGTGGATAATGCCGGTTTTCATTATCATATCGTCTTTTAACATAATCTCTCTTATCCTCTAAATGGTCAAAAGCAGATGCTTTAATTCTTCTACCGTTTCCACAATCCAGTCTGCTTCTGCCTGTTCTAATTCTTCTCTGTCTCCATAGCCGAACAGTACGCCTACGCTGTCCAGGCCGTTTTCTTTTGCTCCTAAAATGTCATGTTCCCGATCTCCTACCATGACGGCTTCTTCCTTTTCCGGAATGCCGGATTCTTCTAATACATAGCGGACTACGTCCCCTTTTTTTACCCTGGTTTCCGCCATATCAGCCCCGCCAATAAAGGAAAAATAGGAATCCAAATGGAAATGGGAAAGGATCTGTCTGGCAAAATGCTCTGGTTTGGAAGTCGCAACCAGCAGGGTTTTTCCTGCTTCTTTTAATGCTTGTAACATCTCCTCCATGCCAGGAAACACTTTGTTTTCATACAGGCCTGTTACGGAAAAATACTCCCTAAATACCTGGATGGCTTCCTCTGCCTGGCTCTCTGAAAAGCCATAATAGTTCATAAAACTGTCCTTTAACGGCGGCCCGATAAAACAGCATAAATTCTCTAATTCCGGTTCGCTGATCCCAAACCGTTCCAGCGCGTACTGGACAGATTTGGTTATTCCTTCCATAGGATCGGTCAGCGTCCCGTCTAAATCAAAAAGAAGGTATTGTTTGGACATAGTTGGTCTCCTTTTTCTTATTTGTTCCATCTTTTTTCTGCCTCTTCTCTGGTAAAAAAGACGGTATTTCCAATTACCGTATCAGAAAATACGCACAGGCCTTCGCAGGCGCCAATCGTATCGATGCTGAACGTCTGTCCCTGAGGCGTATCCATTACTTCTACTGCATGACCGGAATAAATTTGATTTTCTTCTATATAAAAAAGCTCCTGCCCCTCTTGAACTGTTTTTTTCACTGTTATCCTCCTTGCTGTATTTGAGCAGCCTCATACCATTTTCTGTTCTATAATATCATCATAACAGGCTCAAATCAATAAGGCGCCGAATATCCGGAGAGGATTTTTTCAACCGTTCACTTTTTTCCTTTTCACATTCCCAAATTTCTAAAAAATATATAAACTTTTCTGTCTGGTCTTGACTTTTAATTTTTATGTGTTATATTACATATAGAACAAATGATACAGATGTTTTCAAACAACATCTACATTCAAAATCTGGTATTGCAAAAAGGAGCGATGATTTATGTTAATGCCTAGACTATTTAATGAAAACCTATTCCAGAACTTTTTTGATTTTCCATTTGCTGATTTTGGAAGCTATCAAGAGACCGGACTGATGAGTACGGATGTGAAGGAAGGCGATCAGGGATATGAAGTTACCATGAATCTGCCTGGCGTCCAGAAGGAAGACGTCAAAGCCGAATTGCAGGACGGCTATCTGACGATTCATGCCTCTTCCAATTCCAATAAAGAAGAAACCGACCGTTCCGGCCGCTACATCCGGAAAGAGCGTTACAGCGGTTCCTGCAGCAGAAGTTTTTACGTAGGAGATCAGATTACGGAAGAAGACATTAAGGCCCGTTTTGAAAACGGTACGTTAAAGCTTCTGATTCCCAAAAAGGAAACCGTTGCGCAGGTAGAAGATACCCATCGGATTGCCATTGAAGGATAACCGCCAAAAGCGCGGATCAGTCTCGAAAACGACTGTTCCGCGCTTTTCTTATACAAAAATCTCTTTCATAATCCCGTTTTCCATATCTCCGATATGATAGATATGCTCTAACACATCAAAGGTTTCTTCCAGGTTGTGGCGGGCCTTTCCCCATCCTTTTCCATCGGTAAACCAGACAAACGTAAATCCGTTGATCTCTTTGGCTTCCAATGCCAGGGTCTTGTAGCTTCGCGCTGTTTCATTGAGCTTGGAACCGCCGCTCCCGTAAAAATTCGTCTCAATCCCATAAATCATGGACGGCGTTTTTACTACAAAATCAAATCTCTTTTCCATTTTTCCCTGGTTGGAAACAGCAGACAGGTCGATTCCCCATTTTTCTGTGATCTGGTAAATGTACATCTCTTTAAAATACGTGGAATCTTTTATAAATCCAGCTTTCTGGATAAACTGTTCCACCAGATCTTCCATCAGGTGACCGCCCCTGTTTTTCCTGCCGTTGGAGTCCAGTCCCGTTTCCACGCCTGTGGCATAATCCACCAGACTGTGTATCATGTGGTGTTCCAATAGGTCAAATAATCCGGTCTGCCGCATAAAATATGCGTATTTTGAATAGTCCTCTTCTGTAAACAGGAAATTTTCCGGCTTTTTAAAGGAGTATAAGACCCCTCCGTCACTGTCCTGACAGTAAATCTCATCTGCCCGCACAGCCAGAAGCAAAGGAATGCATCTTAAAACTTCCGGATACCGTTTCAGCAGATCCAGGAAATCCTCTTCTATGGTTTTAGAACCGATTAGGGAATTTAAAATGTTTAACTCCACCGTAACGTCCTTTACATTGCGGTGTACCTTTTCAAAGTCCGTATAATAGCCGTAATCTGCAATGCTGTCCCGAAATCCGGACAGCCATTCTGAGAAGTTTCTTGCCATATTACCCCTTCCTCGCATCGTTCTCTTTCTGCACCCCAGCCTGCCAGTTCCAGGTTTCCCCTGCCTTTAGCCTTACCTGCAGTCTGTCTGTTTCCAGCGTCCATTCTTCTGAACCGGATTTTTCCGGCTTCTCTGGCCTTGCTGCCCCAAAAATGCCTTGTACGGTTACGTCCTGGTCTATCGCGGAAGTCAGGGTAATGGACATTACTTTTCCTTCTTTCATGCGGGCAGATATACAAATTCCCCCAAAGCCTTGAAAGCCCTGAAAGGAAAGACCTTTCTGCTTCCATTCTTCCGGTACGGCAGGAAACAGAATCACCCGTCCTTTTTCTGTCTGCAAAAGCATTTCCTGCAGGGCGTCCGCTGCATACATATTGGCTTCCAGGGTAAACGGCCGGTAATGGAAGGTGCTGTAACCCCGCTTTTTGTAGTCTCCATTTAAGTGAAATCCATTGGAGGAACAGAAGCTTTCCCAGAAAATCCGCAGTCTGTCCCAGGCTCCTTCCCCATTGCCCTGAATTCCGTACAGGTGGGACATCCAGGCAAAGGAAAATCCAACCCACATACCAGTGCCTAAAAACTCATAATCCGATACCACTGCATCCACAATCCGCCGGTCTTCCTGCTTGTCATAGCCAATCAGATGCAGCGGGCAGATAGCCAGGGCATTGGACAGGTGGCGATGGGATTCTGTCAGGATTCCATCGGGAGACAGCATCAGCACTCCTCTGTCGTCTACTGCCAGATCCGGAAGCTTTTTTAGAATATTCTGCCACCTTTCCAGCTCTTTTTCTTCCCCCAGTTCTCTGGCATACTCCGTCAGTGTCTGATACAGATAGCGAAGCAGCGCCAGATCGTAGTTGCTGTTAGGCGTTACCCAGGACTCTGTTTCGTCGTCGTGTATCTCCGGCGAACTGGACACCAAAAGACGGTATTTCCCATCCTCGCCCTCTTCCAGAAGACTGGTTATGCAGACTGCCGTCTCCCGCATATAAGGCCAGGCCCGCTTGATCAGAACGTTTCGATCCCCTGTATAGCGGTAATAAAGGTCAAAGGACTGGCAAAGCCAGATCTGCTGGGTCGGGCTTAACGAATACATCGGCCAGCCGCCTAAAGGCTGGCCGTCTATGGTCATTACTCCTGGCAGACAGATTCCTTCTGTACCGTAAAATTTCTTTGCAAACTCTCTGGCGGCAGGTCTTAACTCCCATAGAAAATCCAGGAATGCTTCTCCTTCTTCCCAATGACCCGCCTTAAAAAAATGGGTGTAGGAAAGCTGGGTATTTAAATCGTTGTGGTAGTCCCCTTTCCAGGGCGGCAGGCAGCCGTCGTCCGCTGTCCATACTCCCTGGAGAGGCATGGGAAAGCAGCCCTTTCTGGAGCAGGATGCAAACAGATAGTTGGTCATATACCATTGTTCTTCTGCCAGCTTTTCCGGAAGATGAACCGAACTTTTCTTCCAGAAGTTTTTCCACCAGTTCCTGTGACTGGCCTGATAAGCTTCATAGCCGGCTTTTATCTGGCTGCGCAGAAGCGCTTCTGTCTCCTCAAGCCAGTTTTCTCCGTCGTCTGAACTGCTTATCCGGTAAAAGATCAGGGTTTTCCCCTCTTCTTCGCGGACAGCCGCCGTCACACCATAAGAAAACCGGTCCGTTACCGGCTGGACATAACGCAGAATACGGATTCCATCGGAAGCAATCCGTTCCTCTTGTACCGGACAGGGGTAGTGCAGATTTTTCAGACTGCCCTGGGAAATTTCCCTGTGATCCGGATCGTATTTTCGGGTGTTTTTTTCTTCTTGTGTTCCAAAAGCAGGATGTTCCAGCTCCAGAGAAAAAAGGGGTGGGACTGCTCCCACCCGAATCATGCCGGTTTTGTTTTCCGCATGGCAGACTGCCTGGATGCAGATAGTCTGCTCGTTTCCCTTTACGTTCAGCTCTGCCTGCGCCTGTTTCAGATCCAGGCTGTATTCCACTGAAGCGCTCTCAGGGAAATGCAGAATCAGCGTTCCTGAGGGCAGCTTGGTCGGCGCCGGTTCCTGGTAAGGCGCATCGAAAATACGACGGATCTCTGTTGTATTTTTTTCTTTTGCCAGACGCACCAGATTACGGTAGGTAAATTCGGGAGCAGCGGTGTGCTCCAGCCTGGTTCGATCCCAGATATCGGTCCGGTCCAGGCTGAAGCGGATTCCATTGGAAGGCCCCCATATCAGACAGCCTGTCTTTCCATTTCCCAAGGGAATCCCCTGATCCCAGCTGGAAGAAGCTTCTGGAAACTTCCTCTTAAATCTCATACCAGATAATCTCATTGGCCTTCATATCCAGGTGGAAGCTGGTTCCATCTCCCCTGTAAACAGTGGTTTCCTGAGGTTCATAGGTATTGTTTACAACACAGAACTTGCCGTTCTCTACATATGCATGAACTTCTACATTGTAGTTGGTGCTGAACCATTTGTGCAGGTTGTCCTCATCATGGGCGCTCCACAAAATAGAACGGTACAGCAGACGGCTGTTTTCAAAGCTGTATGGAAGTCCGCTCATGTATACGGCACGGCCCTTTCCAAATTCATTTACTGCCAGGTTGACACGTTTGTCTGTTTCAACCAGCACTTCTGCGCCTTCCAGGGCATACATATTCTTCTGGTTTTCACCAAAATCGATAGTTCCCTTGCTGTCCTCGGTAATAAAGTGACTGTGGGTATCCCAGTTGTACTTGTCGTATCCAAGCGTAAAGCCTGTCTCTTTTTCAATTCCAAATACGTTGGCTAACTGGATAAACCGTCCGTTTGCCTGATGGCCGGTAGGTTCACCGATTCCGATTAAGCCGCCGCCTTCATAAACAAATTTCTTAATTGCAGAAACGATAACCGGATTGCTCCACCAGTCGCCGCCTGTATGGGCAGTATCTGCATCGCCTACATTTAAGATAACGTCAATATCGTCTAAAATAGCCGGATTGTCCAGAATATCCTGGAAGCTGATAAATTTCACGTCAAATGGCGCGCCGGACAGAGCCTCGATAACGCCGGCATAGAAATAATTTTCTTTGTGGTAGATGGCGTGGTGAACCATATGGCAGCCCCATGCTCTCATCTTGCCCCAGCAGTTTAATACGGCTACTTTCTTGATGCAGTATGGTACGCAGCCCTTCATATTGTCATATAAGGTTCTGAATTCCTTGCACACAGAGTCTACATACTCGATAAAGTCTGGGAACTCCAATGCCAGCTTTAAGTATCCGCCGTATCCAATGCGGTCAATCGGCTTTCTTAAAATTGCTCTTCTGGCAGTTACCCAGTTAACCTTTGCTTCTTTTACCGGATCTCCGCCTTCGTGGAAGGTATCTGGGAAGAAGTATGGAAGCAGACGGCCTTCCGTATACGTTACGCCTTCAATGTCGCTGATCAGACGAAGGGTAGAGCCGTTTCCGACGCTTCCTACTACCGCGTCTAAGCCCATGGTCTTAAACTCTTCCATAAATGGCTCGGTTCCAATCCAGTGGTCGCCTAAAAACATCATGGCTTCCCTGCCGCATTCGTGGGTAATGTCTACCATCTCTTTTACGATTTTTGCAACTTCCCGACGCTGGAATGCCTGGAAATCCTGGAATTCTTTGCTTGGAATCCGGTACTGGTTGTTGTAGTATCCCTGGTCAATGATGTATTCCGGATGGAACGGGTATCCTGCTTCTTTTTCAAACTGCTCTAAAATGTATGGGCTGACGGATGCAGAATATCCGTACCAGTCTACATACTTTTCTCTGGCCAGTTCGTCGAAAATCAGCGTAAACTGATGGAAGAATGTCGTAAAGCGCAGTACGTTTACATATGGATGTTCTTCAATAAACTTACGCAGACGCTTTAAGGTGTATGCATGGGTCTTTGGCTGGCGGACGTCAAAGGTAATCTGGTGTTCTACATCTTTCCAGCCATTGGTAACGGCATTGTACATATGGACCGGATCCCACATAATGTATGCAAGGAAGCTGACGGTATAGTCATGGAATGCTTCCGATGCTACCGTTACTTCTCCGGTTTCTTCGCTGTAACTCCAGCGGGCTGTTGGAACAACTTCTCCGGTTGTACGGTCTACGACTTCCCACCAGCGGGTAATATCGTCTCTGGTGTTAGGCTTTAACATATCCGGATACAGGCCCTTCATCAGCTTAATTTTCAGTTCTTCCCCATCGGCTGTATAAAATGGGGTCATTACATACATCTGCTGGATTTCTTCCGGATTCTCCAGCGCCCATTTATTATCTTTTCGGGTGGTATAATATGTGGAATAAATCTTTGCATCTACATTGCAAAGTTCTTCTGGAAAATCCGTTCCATCACAGTCCCGAATGGCATCTGCTCCCCACTGCTCCATAATTTCTAAAGTCTGCGGAATTACATCCAAATCTGTGGGAATGGTTACCCGTCCTTTCTTTTGTTCCATCTAATTCATTACCTCCTAAAAAATATGTCTTTTTACTTATACTGTCTGTTATAAAGCCAAAGCAGGAAAATCAGTCCTGCCAGTCCAAGAAGCATGGTGCACAGCCCGCCTGGACCAATGTTGCGCTGCCCCACGATGACCAGGGCCACACATACGAAAAATACGATTGCTATCAGAATTCCGGTAAGAATCTTCTTTGTACTCTCGTTCATTTCTGCTCCTCCTTATCCCTTCAAACCGCCCAGGGTCATTCCTTCTGTCAGCTTCTTCTGGACGCACATATACAAAATCAGAGTCGGCAGCATAACGATTACCAGTCCGGCATACATCTGGCCGTACTGAACCGCAGAACGCTGGGCCGCCATCAGATTCATCAGGCCCACCGGAAGGGTTTTTAATTCCGGCTTGGTCAGCATGGTCATGGAAATAATGTATTCATTCCAGAATGCCAGGAAATTAAAGAGTACAACCGTCACAATGCTTGGTTTTGCCATAGGCAGAATTACCTGAACCATAGTTCTGAAATAACCGGCTCCATCTACATAAGCCGCTTCCTCATAGTCTCTTGCAAGAGATTTAAAATAACCGGAAAGCAGATAAATGGTAAACGGAAGAGCTGTTGCTGCATATACAACTGCCAGGATGAACAGGTTATTTAAGAAGAACGGATGCCCGATGGTCTTTCTTAAATACGTATCTCCATTGCTGAGCATTAAAAAGATCGGCACTACAATGTAGTTTACATTAATAAACAGTCCTGCCATAAACATAACATTCCAGAATTTGGAACTGCGGAATTTAAATCTTGCCAGTACATAAGCGGCAGGAAGCGCAATTACAATCAGAAGCGTAATTGCCAGGGCTGTTACAATAATGGAATTCAGCATATAGGAGCCCATGCTCGCCTTCTGCCATGCGTCCACAAAGTTCTGGAAGTAGAATCCGGCTGGAAGCGCCCAGGGGCTTCTGTAAAATTCAGAGTTTTCCTTAATTGAGGCCATAAATACCCAGGCCACAGGAACAATGATTAACAGTGCAAGGAAGGATAACATCAGATAAATCAGAACCTTGGCAAACTTTGATGTTTCTTTGATTGCACCCTTCGGGGTTTTGCTCATCTCTCGTCCCTCCCTTAAAATTCAACTTCTTCTCGCTTAGTGACCGCATTGAGAATACCGGCCAGAATAAAGGAGAAGAGAAATACAACGGTACCAATGGCCATACCATATCCATAAGAAGAGTTGGTATAAGCTTCCTGATACATATAACTTAAGAATACATGGGATGCACCGTCCGGATTGCCATTGGTCATGGCTTTTACGAACAGAAAACTCATGTTGATGGTACTGATAATAAAGAACGTCAGCGTAGTTCTGATGTTAGTCCAGATTAACGGAAGGGTAATGGAAAAGAACTGGGTAATTCTTCCAGCGCCTTCCAGACTGGCAGATTCATACAGACTTTCCGGCACATTGGCCATACTTGCCATATACATAACCATGTAATAGCCGATTGCCTGCCACACCATGGCTATGGCAATACTGTAGATAACCAGCTTCCGGCTGCCCAGCCACAGAATCGGATCTTCCGCTCCTGCCGGCCCTCTGAACAGGTTTAAAATTGAGTTCAAAAGTCCCTGGCTTGGATCGTAAATTGCAGAGAAAATCGCGCTGATAACTACAACGGACAAGATATTCGGGATGTAGAATACGATTCTGAAAAAGTTCTGTCCTTTAATTTTCTCTCTGCTGAGAATTGCCGCAAAAATCAGCGCCATGGAAAACGTTACGATCGTAACCACTACAATCAGCAGTATTGTATTCTGAAATGACTGGTAAAACTTATCGCTTTGAAACAGGGTTTTAAAGTTTTTCAATCCAACAAACTGTTTTTCTGCCGTATATCCGCCCCATTTATACAGGGACATCCGGAATACGTCAAATGATGGAATGATCATAAAAATAATAAACAATATGGCTGCAGGAGCCAGACAGAAAAATACAAACCTGCCCTGTCCTTTCCCTCTATTCCGCATCTGCTCATCTCCATTCTTCCGAAAGCGTCTTCTCCCATTTTCAGAGAAAAAGCAGCCGGTATCTGGTTTTCTGTTACCGGCTGCCTTTTCCTGCCTGTAAGATTATCCGCAGGTCAGACTGTTATTTTTATTTCAGGTTTGCTCTCAGAGTCTCGCTGTCTTTCTTAATCTGCTCAACCCACTCTTCCTGTGTCTTATCGCCAGTTACCAAAGCGTTTACCGGATCAAAGAAGGTGCTGCGAATGGTAATTCCTTCAACAGGTTCTGTAGTTGCAAATGCATCCATAACAGCTACTGCGCCGGTATCATAAATGCTGTAGTAAATTGCTGCGTCGCCTTCCAGTTTTGCAGACATACCTTCGATTGGCTGTACTGCTCCGCCTTCCTTTGCGAAGATCTCTGCTGCCTTGTCAGAATACATAAATGCGATGAACTGCTTGCCTGCATCCTGGTTTACAGCGCCCTTTGGCATCCAGATCTGCTCAAAGAAGGTGTAAGAAGCTCTTTCGCCGCCTTCGGTAATTGCCGGAAGTGCGGTAAAGCCCCATTCAAAGCCTTCTGCACGAGGAGCCTCTGCCATCTCGCCGATTACCCAGTTGCCGTTTGGCATAAACAGCGCTTTGTTGTCCAGAATTAACTGCTGGTTCTTCTGGAAGTCGTTGTCGTTTGCATTTGCAGGAGTGGTGCTCTCTGTATAAGTAGCCAGTTTTGCTACAATATCAAATGCCTGCTGTGCTTCCGGAGTATCCCAGATTCCCTCGCCGTAACGAAGTGCTTCCTGGAATTTCTCATTGCCCATGCTCTCATGAAGCAGTGCATAGAAGAATGCGTCAAAATAGCCGGTAGTCGGATAAGTAAACAGGGCAATGCCTTCTGCCTTTGCCTTGTCGCCTAACTCCCACATCTGATCCCAGGTCTCAGGAACTTCCCAGCCCTTGGTCTCAAACAGGTTTGCGTTGTAGAACAGTCCGCATGGGCCGTAGAACATTGGCATCAGATAAGTCTTGCCGTCTCCATATGGATTGGTAATGGAGTTTTCGGTAAATCCAGGAAGAATCTTATCGCCAACCTTTGCTTCTTCGCCAGGAACGGTCATCTCTAATACATCGGTCAGTTCTACTACGTTGTTGTCCTTTACGAAGGTCTCGGTCAGAGCCTGCTCAGAACCTACTGCACGCATAATAACGTCCGGATAGTTTCCTGCCTTCATATCTGGGGTAATGATGTCTTCCAGCTTCTTATCTACAATCAGATTTACCTCAATACCGGTCTCCTCTGTAAATGCCTTGGCTACAGACTCCCACATTGGCTTGCCATATGCGGTCTCTACTGCCGCTACGGTAATGGAACCGCCTGCTGCTGCCTCGGTCTCTTTGCTCTCTTCCCCTTCTGTTGCTTTTTCCTCTGCTGCTGTAGTAGCTGCTTCGGTCTGGGATGCTGCAGTGGTATCAGCTTCTGTGCTGCCGCCGCCGCAGGCAGTAAGGCTGGCTGCCATCACTGCTGCCAGAGTAAGACTTAATACTTTCTTGGTTTTCATAATACAAACTCCTCCTTTTTCTAAAATCAGAGATTTCTTGAACTCTTATACTAACATTACCCTTTTAAGCGTCTTTTTTCAACGCTTATTTTGCTCAGTTTTTTATAATTCTTGTCTTTTTTTAGTTTTTATGGTATTATACAAAACAGAAATTTGCTTTTTCTGCAATTTTTCTATTTTTGTCGACTTCTATCAAACCGCCTTTCTGTCCCTGTTGTTTTTTTGTACATTTTCTACACATATGATTTTTTATAAAAATTTCATTCTTTAACACTTTGCCATATCAGTCAAAACCGTCTGTTTTAGCGGGACAATATTTCTAAATCTAAAGCGAGGAATCCTTATGAGCAGTTTAAAATATCCTTTAAACCTGGATCCGGATGCAGTCCATTCCATCCGTCTTCTTTACGTAACCGTTGCCAACGACGAAGGCGACTGGCCAAGTTTTATGCATTCCCATCATTTTACAGAGCTGTTCTATGTAAAGTCCGGATGCGGCCGCCTTCTTGTGGAAGACCAGTCTATTCCTATTGAAAAAGACGACCTGATTATCGTCAACCCCAACACGGCCCATACGGAATGCTCCGATCCCAGGCAGCCTCTGAGTTATATTACCATCGGTGTGGAAGGCCTGAACTTCTCCTTCCAGAAAGAAAAAGAATACAGCATTTTTAACTGTGCCAAGGTCAAGGACAATCTTCTTTTTTACTTTAATTCCATGCTTTCTGAAATGGAGCATCAGGCAGATGGATATCAGGAAATCTGTATTTCGATGCTGAACATCCTGACCATCCATCTAAAGAGGATTACCCATTCGGCTTTTGACGTCATGGTATCGGAACGCTCCAACCGGATATGCGCCCGCATCAAACGGCACATTGACTCCAACTACCAGGATACCATTACGTTAGACTCCCTGGCTTCCCTGGCCCATCTGAATAAATATTATTTTGTTCACGCCTTTACCAAGGCTTACGGCCTGTCTCCCATCAGCTACCTTAACGAACGGCGGCTCCAGGTCAGCAAAGAACTGCTGGAAACCACCGATCACAGCATCGCCGAAGTAGCACAGCTTTCTGGTTTTGCTTCCCAAAGCTATTTTTCCCAGAGTTTCCGGAAAAGCTGCCATATGACGCCTGGGGAATACCGGCGAAAGGTCCAGCAGAAAAACAGCGCCGCGCGCCCCTAGGAATACACCAGTTTTGTCCTGCTTCCCTTTCCTCCGCTTTCCGCAGGTTTTACCAGAAGTTTTACCGGCATCTGGTTCTGGATCCGTTCTACATGGGTAATCAGGCCAATGGCTCTGCTGCTTAAGCTGTGCAGATTCTCCAGGGCTTCCATTACCACGTCCAGTAAATTGTCGTCTAAGGTGCCGAATCCCTCGTCCAGGAAAAACAGTTCCAGGGAGGCATGGCTGCTTAACTGGATCTGGGCGGAAAGAGCCAGGGCCAGGGAAAGGGACGCCAGAAACACTTCTCCTCCGGACAGCGTATTGACTGCCCTCCGGATCCCGCCGTTTTTAAAGTCCACAATCTGGAAATATCCCTGCTCACCGCACTCTAGTTCATAGGTTCCGCAGGAAAGCTGATAAAGGAGTTCCGACGCCTCCCTGGAAACGTACTGGAGTTTTTCCTTTGCCGCATATTCCACAAACCGCTTTCCTTTTATCAGGCCTTCCAGCTGTGAAACCAGCGCCTGGCGGTGCTCTTTTTTCTCATATTCCCGAAGCAGGTTTTCTTTTTCTTTTAATCGGATCTGACCCTGGGCCACGCTGTCCAAAAGCCGTATCCCTTCCGTCCGCTTTTCTTCCAAATCCCGTTCCATTTGCTGAACTGCCGCGGTTAAGGTCTGCCACTCTGTCTCGTCCAAAGTCTGGCCCTGTATCTGCTTCTTTTTTTCTTCAATCTGGCCGGAAAGGGCTGCCATTTCCTCTCTGTATCTGCGGATTTTCTCTTGCAGCTGTTCTGCCTTGTCTGGTTCCAGTTCCCAATTTTCCAAAACCGCTTCCATGTAATGGTCTGTTCCTGCAAGTTGTTTTTTCAATCTGGGACAATTGGAAATTCCTTGAAGAAGCCGGCTTTCTGCCTCTTCCCAAGCCGTTTTTGCATAAGCGGCCCCTGCTTCTGCCACTTTTACGGCTTCTTTTGCGTTTGCTTCCGCCTGCCTTCTGCTTTCAAACTCTGCCTCTGCCTGTTGTCCGGCTTTCTGGATGGTTTCAATTTCTTCTGAAATTTTATCCAGTTCTTTCTGACTTCCTTTCTCCTGCCCAATCAGCTGCACAATCTCTGCCTGAAGCCGGAGCATAGCCGCTTCTGTCTCTGCCTGTCTGGTCTCAAATCTGGCTTTAGAAAGTTCTAGCTCCATTGTTTTGCGGCTGATTGCTTCCAGTTCTTCCTGTACGCTTCTCATTTCCCTTTCTGCATATTCCAGTTCTGTGCGAAGGCTTTCCGACTGCTGATCCATATCTTCTGCCTGTTTCTGCATGGTTTCAAACGTCAGGCCGGAAAATCTTGGTTCCCCTTTAGTTTCTTCTGACAGCTGCTTCAGCCGGAGGATCCACTCTCTTCTCTTATGGGAAAGTTCTCTTTGACGGTCTTCCTCTGTCTCCAGCTTTGCCTTTCCCGCCGACCATTTCAGCTGAATCTGGGAAACTTCCTTCTGTAATCGTTCTTTTTCCTGTTCAAACTGTTCTATCCGACGGGAGGAATCTTTCGCTTTGGCATCCGTGTTTTCGCCTTCCTGGAACATACCGGACAAATCTTTGCAGATGGATCCGCAGACCGGACATGGCTCGCCTTCTTTCAGCGCGCTTTGGAACGCCTTTATGATCCGTTCCTGCTCATCTTTCCGGCATTGGGCAATTGCTTCTGTCAGACGTTCCTCCTGCTTTTTCTTCCGGTTCCATTCCTGTTCCAGTCCCTCTGTTTGTTCAAGCAGGGCCGCCCGCAAATCCTCTGTCTTTTTTTGCTCCTGGTCATTTTTCTTAAGTTCCCGCTCTGCCAGCGCTCCCTCCTGGACGTTCTTTCGCAGACTGGCAGACACCCGATTTTCTTCCAGTCTGTTCTGAAGATCGTTCTGTCTTTTAGCCGCTCTGTTTTTCTGCTCCAGACAGAAAACTTCCCTCTGCCTGATCTCTGACAGTTCCTGAGCCAGCTCCTGGATCTGTCCGTTTCGCTGATTTTGTTCCTGCCAGAGCCGATCCAGTTCCAGATTCTTTGGAAGCGCCAGTTCTGCTTTCTGCTTTCTGTCCAGAAGTTCCGGTATTCTGGCTTCCTCCTGTTTTGCGTTCTTTAAACTGTTTTCAGCCGATTCTTTCTTTGCTGCCGCCAGGCTGACTTCCTTCTTTCTGGATGCAAGGGCAGAAAGGGCTCTCCCAAGTTCCTGTTCTTTCTGCCTGCAAAGCTCTTTTGCCGGTTTTACGGATTGTATTTCTTCTGACAGCGCCAGTTTGTTTTCCCAGTCCGAAACCTGGCTTTCTCCTGCCAGAAGTTTGCTGAGCCGGCGTTCGTAAAGGGACTGTTCTTCTAAAAGCTTCCTAAGCGCCTGCTTTTCTTCCAGCGCCTGTTTCAGCTGTTCTGCGTTTTCTGATAACGCCTGGTATTCCTGCTCCCACTTTGTCCTGTTGTTCCTTCTCTCCTCCAGAATTTCTCTGGAAATCTCTTCATATCCAGACAGACGCCCCCGTAAATTCTCCATTTCATGGCTGAGAACCTTTTTTTCTTCCCCAATTCGTTCTGACAGCTGTTCTCCGTATTCTTCCAGATGAAACAAACGTTCCAGCATCTCGTTCCGCTCTTTTCCAGCAAGCATTAAAAACTCAGAAAATTTTCCTTGCGGAAGTACGACCGTTCGCAGGAAATCCTCTTTTTTTAATCCTATCAGCCTTTCGCAGGCTTCGTTTACGGCTGACGTTCCTTCTTCTAAAATCTCTATCCGACCGTTTTGAATCTCCTTTAACACGCTTTTGGAAACGGGTTTCCTGGACGCGTCTTTATTTTTTACAAACGTGCGATCCACCTGGAAGATCCTGGGATTTGGGCCGGAAATCTGAAAGACCAGCGAAATGTTTGCCTGACGGACTTCTTCTTTGGAGTTTACAAATCCGTTGCTTTTGCGTGCCAGGTCTCCGTACAGCGCCAGGGTAATTCCGTCTAAAATCGTGGATTTCCCGCTTCCTGTCGGGCCGAAAATCCCAAAAATCCCTTTGGAAGACAGTTCTTCAAAGTCGATGGTCTGGGCTTCTGCAAAACTGTTTAATCCTTTGATTGTCAGTTTTAACGGCTTCACGTTTTCCCTCCTTCCTTCTTCTGGCTCAGTTCTAAAAGCAGCTCTATCAGTTCTTCATCCGGCTCTGCCCCGCCGTTTTTCCCACGGTAATATTCTGTAAAAAGTTCTTTTAAATCTTTCTCTTTCCTTGCGTCTGCAGGCTGTTTTTCTCCTGCTTTTCCCACTGGAATAGGGCGTATTTCCAGCAAATCTTCTTTTAAAGACTTCATCATCCGGATTTCATCCTGCCGGATATACCCCCGTTCTGTTTCAATTTCCAGATACACCCAGGAGTCTTCCGCGCTATGATCCGTACACATTCCAACGGCCTGTTCCACGCTTTCTGCACGCCAGATCTGGACCGGTTTATATACCGGAAGGGGAATTTCCTTTTTTACAAACGGCATTCCCGCATGAACCTCTATCAGAATACACTGCCGCCTGGCGCCTGCCTCGTTCCGGTGATAGGCCATCGGCGCCCCGCTGTAAAATGCCCTTCCATCTGTATGGGGAACCTGCTGAGGTTTATGGATATGGCCTAATGCAATATACTGGGCTTTCTGGGGCAGACAGCTTCCATCTACCACATAGGATCCGCCCAGGCTGATTCCCCGTTCCGATCCGCCTGCAGACGCGTCCATGGCAAATAAATGGGCGACAGCCAAATTAATCGTATCCTCCCTGTATATTCCTTCAAGAGCAGAAAAAAATCGTCCAATTCTCTCTCCATAGGAAGACGCCCGTTTCTCTTCTTCGTCCATTTCCTGATAAATCACGTCGTTCAGCCGTTTTTCGCTGGGATAGGGAAGCAGCAAAATCACTGCCCGTTCTCCGTTTATTTCTATTTCCACATAGCCCTCTCCGGAATCTATGACCTGATGACGGCCATACGTCCCCGCCGGAATCACGCTTCCAGGCAGACCCGCCATCAGAATGCCGTGTTCCATGGCTAAAGGTCCGGCTGCAGACAGACGATCCGGACTGTCATGGTTGCCTGCAATGACCAGCACCAGTCTTTTTCCCCCTTCCGTTATCTCCTTTAAGGTCCGGTAAAATAATTTTTCTGCTTCTGCAGGCGGGTTGTAACTGTCGTATACATCTCCGGCAACGATTACCAGATCCGCCTGTTCTTCTTTTGCAATCTGCGTAAAATCAGAAAGAAACCGGCTTTGTTCCTCCAGCCGGCTTCTCCCTTCCAGTGATTTTCCCAGATGCCAGTCTGCTGTATGCAAAATACGCATCTTTCATCCTCCATTATTCTTTTCACAACTCCCCGAAACCACATAAGCCGGATATTCCTTCTCCATGTGGTATCCCAGCTTTTGGGCCAGTGCTGCGGAAGCCGGATTGTGGGCGTCCCAGCTGGGATACAGCCCCCTTTTTTCACATTCCAGAATCAGCTTTGCCCCGCAGGCCAGCGCCAGCCCTTTTCTCCGAAATTCCGGAAGTGTGTCAATCTGGATGTCAATTTCCTTCCGGCTGGCGCAGTAAGCAGCAGCTCCCGACACTGGGGTTCCATCTTTTATTACCGCTATGCCCAGGCTTTTTTCCGCAAATTCTTCATAAGACGGAAACTGGGATACCCAGTCTCTGGCCCACTCGTGGCTTTCTGCGTACTGGTAAATCGCTTCATCCATCTGCTTCAGATAACATCCTTTTGGCAGGCTTTGAGCCAGATTTTCCAGATAATCCAGATCCCAGACGTGCTCTTCTTTCAAAAAGGCATATCGGGTAATCCGCTCCGCCTGGCTGCCGTAAGTCTGTTCAATTACCTCAGACCAGCCTTCTCCATTGGGAACCAGAATCCCTGCCTGGGGATGCTTGTCCCTGAGTTCTTCTAAAAATTTCCTGTCTGCCTTTCCTGCCAGAAAACAAAATTCTCCCAGACACGCCGCTGCGGTCTGCGGAAAACTGGGGTCGTCTGCAAACACTTTCCCCATCGTTGTTTCCAGACAGGACTTTACCATGGTATCCCTGTATTTCCGGAACAGGGCGGCAGCAGGTCCTGGATCCTCTAATCCCTGCACGCTTCTTCTCTCTCCTTTGTCTCCGGATGATCCAGCCGTCTGAACAGTTTCGCCAGCACCACGACTGCGGCTGCGGCTAAAACTGCCTCTGCTGCAAACTGAGCGTAAGCCAGACCATACAGCGGGAATAAATAGTTTAACAGATACAGCGCCGGAATTTCCAATAAAATCTTCCGCATAATTGCAAAAATCAAAGCTTCTTTTCCCATTCCAGTTGCCTGGAACACCCCGACGGACATAAAATCCATGCACAAAAACGGAAGGCCCAGACAGAATCCCCGAAGGAATCTGGTACCGTATGCCACAATGGCTTCATTGTCCATAAACATACGGGTAATGGTTCCGGCTCCAACAAAATAAAGGACTGCCGCTGTCGTAATAAATCCAAGGGATACCTTCAGTGCAAATTTCAGGCTGCCCTTCATTCGTTTATAATTGCCGCTGGCATAAGTATAACTGATAAGAGGCATAATTCCCTGGGACATTCCCATTGCGACATACAAAGGAACCATGTTCACTTTCTGGGTAATGCCCATTGCCGCTACTGCGTCCGCCCCATATACAGCAGTAAAATTGTTTAAAATCGTCATACCGGTTACGTTTAATAAGTTCTGAATGGAGGACGGAATCCCTACTCCGCATACCCCTAAAACAATCTGCTTTTTAAAACTAAACATCTTAGGATTGATGCAGACAAACGTGCGTTTTTTCTTCACGATAAGCAGTACGAAGAAATACATACAAGCTGCACAGTTTGACAAAAAGGTAGCGCACCCTGCGCCGGCTGCTCCCATATTAAGTCCCCAGGGCAAAATAAAAATCGGATCCAGAATCATATTTAACAGACAGCCGCTCATGGTTCCGATGCTGGCGTGAAGGGCTTCTCCCTCTGAACGGACCATATAGGCCATTACCACATTGAGCATGGCCGGAACCGTACCGCAGCTGACCGTCCACATCAGATAACCAGCCGTGGCTTCTTCTGTCAGTTCGGTTGCTCCTAAAACCGCCAGAGCCGGCTGCTTTAAAATCGTATATCCCAGCGAAAATAAGATTCCGCAGAACAAGGTACAGTAAAATCCGAATGCTGCGCTTCTTTTTACCATATCGTAGTCTTTCCGTCCCAGAGCTCTGCTCATCATACTGGAACTTCCGACTCCGAATAGATTGGTAACTGCATTAAAAGCCAGAAGCATCGGCGCCGCCAGGGTTACCGCTGCATTTTGTACCGGATCGTTTAGCATTCCTACGAAATAGGTGTCTGCCAGGTTGTACAGTACCATGACCAGAGAGCTTAAAATCGTAGGAATACAAAGCTGCATCACCGCCTTGGGAATCGGCGTCTGCTCAAAAAGGGCTGTCTTTTGTGTTTTTTCCATTTCTACATTGTAATCCTTTCATTTATATCCCATTCTATTATTTGAATGAAAAAAGCTAAAAAAAACGCTGCAAAGCAGATGATGGACTCATCTATTTACAGCGATTTTTCGCGTTCTCAGCTGGTCTGATTACTTTTCAGCATCCAGTTTATCCAGTATATCCCAGACACCCAACATATACATGATTCCCAGTGCACGATCGTATAAACCGTAGCCTGGACGTACGTTGCCAGGACCTTCATCCCACAGATGACGTCCATGATCCGGACGGATATATCCTTCAAATCCACAGTCATGGTATGCTTTCAGAATATCCAGAATTCCGGTATCTCCATCGCAGTCACGATGGCTTGCCTCTGAGAAATCTCCGTTTTCAAAATGCTTTACATTGCGGATATGGGCAAAGGCAATGCGGTCGCAGTGCTTGCGGATAATGGAAGCAACGTTATTCTTTGGATCTGCATTTAAGCTGCCGGAACACAGGGTCAGACAGTTGTATGGATCGTCTACCATTGACAGGAACCGGTCAATGTTCTCAGAACAGGTCAGAAGACGCGGCAGACCAAAAATATCCCACGGCGGATCGTCCATATGGATTGCCATCCGGATGTCGGTTTCGTGGCAGACCGGCATTAATGCCTCCAGGAAATATTTCAGGTTCTCCCACAATTTTTCTTTTGTTACCGGCTTATAAGCAGCAAACAGCTCGTCCAGCTTTGCCATACGCTCCGGCTCCCATCCTGGGAAGGTCAGACCATTTAAATTGTTTAAAATATAATCTGCCATCTCCTTTGGATCGTCGTGAATGCGGCTTGCCTCATAATATAAAGCAGTGGAACCGTCTCCTACCGGATGGAATAAATCGGTACGGGTCCAGTCAAAAATCGGCATAAAATTGTAACAGATTACCTTTACTCCAAATTTCGCAAGATTGCGAATTGTCTGAATATAATTTTCAATGTACTTATCGCGGGTCGGCAGACCAATCTTAATGTCGTCATGCACATTTACAGACTCAACTACATCCATATTAAATCCGTATGGTTCCAGCTGCTTCTGCACTTCTGCAATTTCATCTACTTCCCATACTTCACCTGGCATCTTGTTGTGCAATGCCCAGACAATGCTGGTTACTCCAGGGATTTGTTTGATGTCAGAAAGCTTGATCTTATCATTGCCTTCTCCATACCAGCGAAAACCCATTTGCATTGGCATAAGAATTCCTCCTTTTATCATATTTTAAATCCAGTAGCTATTATTATAACACAAAAGCGGGAGTTCCAACAACCGCTTTTTATTTATTTTTTCGTTCTGGAGATTGCTACAAAAATTCGAACAGGCTCATCTGATGAACCTTTTCTTCTTTTGCCGGCTTTCCTGCCTGTTCAACGCTGCAGAACCTCTCTGGAATCTCCTGCAAAAATGGAGACGGCCTGCCGGAACAGGTCAGAATCAGCTCTTCTTTTGCCCTTGTCATCCCTACAAAGAAAAGACGCCGTTCCTCTTCCCTGTCAACCGTATGTTTCTCTGTCTCCAGAGGAATCTTTCCTTCATTGACGCCGCAGATCAGCACAGCTGGAAATTCCAGGCCTTTGGAAGCGTGAAGAGTCATCAGGCTTACGGCATCGGATACGTAGGTCTTACCTCCCAGCCGTTTTATGTCTCCTTCTTCTCTTAATGTCATGGCGTCCAGAAATTCCGGCATGGTTTTGTAAAACAAGGCAGCGGAACGCAGTTGTTTCAGCGCTTCTATATGAGACCTGCTTCCAAACTCTTCTATCCACAAATCCAGTATTTTTGCCGGATTTTTCCGCTTTATTTTAGGAAGCATTGCCTCCAAGGCCTGCTTCTGTACGCTTTCTGCCAGTTGATCTCCTTCCAGTTCCCAGAGCAGGCTGCTGCACGTTTCCGCCGCCTGCAAGTCCTTAGGATTCTGTGCATAACGGAAAAAGGCCAGAGCCCCCTGGACAGCCGGATCCGATAAAAATTCTTCCTGTCCGGCTATGGTATAGGGGATTCCTTCTTTTTGCAGGCATTTTTCCAGCACTGCGCTCTGATGCCTGGTCCGGTAAAGCACCGCAATCTCCCCAAAACTCCGAATCGGCAGCCCGTCTCTGGTTCTGGCATTTTCTGCTGCATCCAGCATATCAATGCCTCCCGTCATCCGGTTGATTTCCTTTGCAATAAAGACCGCTTCCGAAAAATCTCCTTCTGTCTCAGCGATACGTATGAGCTGTTCCCCGTTCTGACGGGCCGTCCAGCTCCTGGGAGCTCCGTGATTGTGGGAAATCAATGCAGCCGCAGAGCGGATAATGGCTGGAGCAGACCGGTAGTTATCTTCCAGACGGATTTTTGTCATGTCTGGAAACTGTTTTTCCAGATTCCCAAAACAGTTGGCATCCGCTCCTCTAAATCCATAAATAGACTGATCGGGATCGCCGATTACAAACAGTTCTTTTCCTCTCTGGTTCCACTTTAAAATCAGCTGAAACTGCAGCGGGCTGACGTCCTGGTATTCATCGACAAAGAGATAGGAAAACCGTTTGCTGCCAAATTCTTCCCCTGCTTCTAAAAGCTTCAGGGTTTCTATCAGCAGATCATCATAATCAAACAGGCCTTTTTCTTTCAGAAGCTTCTGATAATCGTCTGCTGCTTCCGGTCTGCCTTCAAACAGCGTTTCCGGAATCTGGCCTTCCCACCATCCGTTTTTGCGCCTGGATACCTCTCTTAAAAATTGTTCCGGCTGACAGGACAGTCCAAACCGGCTGATTGTCTCTTTTGCTAAAATCTGCTGGGTTCTTGGATCTGCAATGAGACACGTTCCAAGTCGTTCTTTTAACAGATTCAGACAGATGGAATGAAAGGTTCCGATCTGCATATTATTCAGGCTTCTGCTGTTTCCCAGTCCTTTTTTCAGACGTTCTTTCATCTCTGCCGCCGCTTTGTTGGTAAATGTAACCGCAGTAATCTCCGACGGCTTTCCCTTCCGGTTCTGCAAAAGCCAGAGAATCCGTAAAATCATTGTCCTGGTTTTTCCAGTCCCAGGGCCTGCAAAAACTGCAACGGCCCGCCCAGGCGTTTCTATGGCCTCCTTCTGAAAAGGATTTGGAAGAAGGGCTTCTGTCTTTTCTGAGACTTCCGGCGCCCTTCCAGTCTCTTCCTGGCCTTTTAACTGCTCCGGATCCAGCCGCTCTTTCTGCCCTGGTTCTTTTGGTTTGCCAGCCTTTTTTTCGATTCCAAAAGAAGCAAATAAATCCATCTGCCCTTCCGTACTGCTTAACTCCTCCGGCGAAAACAGGCGGATGGTTCCATATTCTCCATCAAAGCCGGAGATTTTCTCCACACATCCTTCTCTCAAGCGGCGGATTCCCTCCGCTACGCGCCGTCCTGCCGCCGCTTCAATGTCCGGAATCGGTGTTTCCCGTAAAATCACAAACTCCGGCCCCAGGGTTTTTAACAGTTCTTCGTATTGCTGCTGCACTTTGACACTGGCAGATGAGCGCCCTGTGCAGGAAGCAATCACTTCCGGAAGGGGAACCAGGCTTTCAAAGGGCTTTGCTCCCGCCCTTACAAAGCCTTCTGCCCTGTCGGAAAGCTGTTCGGCCCGATTGGCTACTCCAATGGTAATCTTTTTTCCGCAAACCGGACATTTTCCTCCATACTTTGCCGTCTGGGAAGGCGTCAGGCACAAATGGCATTTCCGGTGGCCGTCCATATGGTATTTTCCCTCTTCTGGAAAAAATTCAATGGTTCCTTCTAAGCCGTCTCCAGTCTGAATTGCCTGGTAAAGCCCTTCATAACTCATTGGAATCTGAAGGAGATTGGCTTCCCTTCCCAGCTTTGCCGGAGAATGGGCATCCGAATTGGATACCAGCTGATAAGAATCCAGCATAGACAGTCTCCAGTTCATCGGCGGATCCGAAGACAGGCCGGTCTCCATTGCGTGAATGTACGGAGTCAGATCGCCAAAACACTCTTCTACGGTATCAAATCCAGAAAATGCCCCGAACAAAGAAAAATGCGGCGTCCAGATATGAGCCGGAATGTAAATGGACTGAGGCGATAATTCCAGAAGAATTTCCAGAAGATCATGGCAGTCCAGCCCTAAAATTGGCCGCCCGTCTGAATGGATATTTCCAATCGTTTCTAATTTTGCAGACACTTTTTCTGCATCTTCCAGGCTTGGCAGCAGAATCAGGCTGTGCACCTTCCGCACCTTGCCGTCTTTTTTATAAATAGAACTAATCTCTCCGCTGACTGCAAAATGTACCTCTTTTGCTCCTGCCGTCTGATCCTCCACTGCGTATTCTTCCTTCAGACGGTAAAACCCGTTTCCTTCCGGAACCAGCTTTTCTTCCAGCTCTTTCCGCCATGCCGGATGGGTAAAATCTCCGGTTCCCACAATCTGAATGCCTTTTTTTCTCGCCCAGAGATCCAGATGCTCTGGAGTTCCTTCTTTACTGGTAGCTCTGGAATATCTGGAATGAATATGTAAATCTGCTATGTACATGACGATCCTTCTTCTTTAATAAACGTATAGATTCCCGCCTCTTCGTCTGAATCTGACTGCGAATAGGAAAATCCAAGTCCGTTAAACTCTTTGACCCCTTCCAGACGTTCGATGTGATGTTCTGCCAGGAAACGGACCATTTCTCCTCTTGCCATTTTCGCCATCGTCGCTTTCTGGCGGACTTTTCCATTGGCCTTTTCCCCAAAGACACAAGTAATCATCCGGACCGGATGGGTCAGATAAGTCTCGATACATCTGGAATATTCCTTAGACGCCAGATTTAAAATTACCGCCTCTCCCGTTTCTTTAGAAATCAGGCTGTCGTACAGCTGTCTTCCCCAGAACTCATACAAATCTGCACATCCGTTCATGGAAAGCTTTGCCTGCATTTCCAGACGGTAAGGCGTAATCCCGTCTAAAGGGGCCAGAATCCCGTAGAATCCGGACAGGATCCGGAGGTTTTTCTGGACATATTCCCATGACGCCTGTTCAAAGGTCATGGGGGACATATACTGGTATTGGATTCCCTCGTAAGCCATCAGAGCCGGCGTGAATGCAGAAAGGGTTTCTTTCTGCCCCAGATTCATCTCCTGGATCCGTTGATAATTTAATTTTGCCAGTTTCTCATTGCACTGCCAGACCTGCTTTGCTTCTTCATAAGTCAGACTTTTCAGGGCTGCTAAAAGAACCCTGCTTTTTTCCAGAAATTCCGGCAGGGCTTCTGGTGGAAAAAAGTCGTTCTGTTCGTTCATCTTTTTTGCAGGCGAAATAATAATCTTCATAGGCGGTTATAAAACCTCCAGCATCTTTGCCGGATTTTCCTTTGCTTTTACCTTTCCAAAGGCTTCTATTATCACGCCTTCTTCATCAATCAGATACGTGGTGCGGACTACTCCCATGGTCTTTTTCCCATACATATTTTTCTCCTGCCATACGTCATAAGCCTGGATTGCCTGAAGCTGCGGATCAGACAGCAGGGTAAATGGAAGTCCGTACTTTTCCTGGAATTTCTTATGGGAAGCTACGCTGTCTTTGCTGACTCCCAGCACAACCGCCCCTTTTTCCTGAAACTGGGGATACAGCTCTCCAAATCCGCAGGCCTGGGCGGTGCAGCCTGGCGTATTATCTTTTGGATAAAAATACAAAATTACCCGTTTTCCTCTGAAATCGGATAAATTCACCTGGTTTCCATCCTGATCGGCCAGACAAAACTCCGGCGCTTTTTTTCCTGCTTCTAACATCATTACATCCTCCTTTATGGTGCTTTTCTTTTATTTTCAATGTTCCGGCTAATCTCTTTTACTTGTCCGGAAACCTGATACTGGGCAGTTCCATATAAAAATTTATGAAGTTCTACAACATTGCTTTCCAAATCCAGCGGAAATACATAATCGATGCAGACTCCTCTTTCTTTGAGTCTCCTGGTTTCTAAGTCAAAGGGAAAGCCTTCTGCCGCTTCGAAATGATAGTTTTTCAACTGAACCGCTATGGGAATCAAATCGTCCAGTTCCAGGCTGGTAGCCAGCTGGGGCAGTACTCCTTTTGCCAGATTGATAAGGGTTGCAAGATCGGCTGTTTTCCCCTTTTCTAAAACCTTCTGCAGCACTTCCCGCTGTCTTTTCGTTCTCTGGAAATCCGTATCCATTTTACGCAGCCTTGCATAAGCGACTGCCTGGATTCCGTCTAAATGGCTGAGTCCGTCAGACTTTAGCTGGTGGGATCCTACTCCCGTTCCTTCTACCGTACTGGTAATATAGGAATTGATATATTCAAACTCTGCCTGGCTTACATCCACTTCGATTCCTCCCAGCAGATTGATGGCGTCTGCTGCCGCTTTCCAGTTGACCGCCACGTAATCATCAATTTTCAAATCCAGGTTTTCATTTAAGGCCTGGACTGCCTGGGCGGCTCCGCCCCTGGCATAAGCTTCATTAATCTTCCGGTAGGGACCGTTTTCTCCTACTTTCATGCAGGTATCCCGATAAACAGACGCCATACGGATAGCTCCTGTTTTCTGGTTCAGGCTGCAAAGCAGGATGGTATCTGCATTGGCTCCCTTTCCCAGACGGCCGTCTACAGAATCCACTCCAAATACGGCTATGGTCCAGTTTTCCCTCCTGCCGTCACGATCGGCAATCAGTGGATTTTCCAGTTCTTTTCCGGAAAGTTTTTGACTGTGTTGTCCTTTTATGAAGGCGCCGTAAGCCTGGATAAAACTTCCCACTGAAACTGCTGCGGCAATGGCCAGAATAACAAGAAAGAGGTTCGCTGCCTTCTGGTTTTTTCTTTCCTCCGGCCGTCTCCTCCTTCTGGTTTTCCTGGAATCGTATCCTCCCTCCCTGTGAATCTGAACCTGTCTTTTTCTGGCGTATTCCAAACCGGTAGGCGTTCTCTTTGAGGTATGATACGTTTCCTGCCTCATATTACATTATCCTTTTTCTTTTTTCTTTTTTTCCTGCCGCTCTTTCAGCAGCTGATCAAATTCTTCCATGGAAACTCCGGATTCCTGGAGTCTGCGTCTGCGCTCCCTGATTCTCTCCTGTCTTGCCTGGGCTTCCTTTTTTGCCTGCTGGATCCGAAACCAGATAATCAGCCCCACTGCTGCAGCTGCAAGCAGACCTCCGGCCGCCACAAAGATCATCCAGACTGGAAGAGCGGTCTTTGCCTGTCCGGAAGTCTCCTCTTCTGCAGGCGCTTTTGTTTCTTCCGGAACCGGCTGGACTGCTGTCTGCTTTGTCTTCACATAGGCGCTTCCCACCGGACGTCCTTCATAGGTATAATCCAGACGGGCGATTGCTCCTTCTGGCGCTTCTTCTGAAAGATCGGCGGAAACGGATACGGCAGCGTCGGTAAATGCAGCTCCGGCCGGTACGGTAATCGCTCCGGCTTCCTCTATAACCGGCTCTACTCCTTCTTCCAGCGTGATCCCTACTTGTTTGATTGTTTCTGCCAGGCTGGCCGGATCCGTTTCTTCCTCAGCCGGATAAAAATTGGTAAATCCCTCAAATCCATAGTCCAGAAGCTGTCTGGTATCCGTATAGGTAGTATAATGATCCGGCTTGCTTCCCTTTAAAATTACTACGATTAACGTTCTTCCGTCCCTCTCTGCAACTGTAGCCAGAGTGTTGCCGGCGAGGGTTGTGTAACCAGTCTTTCCTCCCTTTACGTCCGGATCGTAATACTGGCTCCAGTCTTCCAGCATCATCTTGTGTTCCTGGCGGACGGTAAGCCCTTCCGGATCATTAGCTGTCGGCGGAAGTTTATAAGACAACTGGGATTCAATATTCCGGAATTCTTCCAGTTCCCATGCGGCCTGGACAATCAAGGCAAAATCCCTTGCAGTAGTATAATGCTCCGGATCGTTTAAACCGCTTGGATTTTTAAAACTGGTATTTTCACAGCCTAATTCCTTTGCCCGTCTAGTCATCAGTTCTGCAAATGCCTCCCTGCTTCCCGACACGTGCTCGGCTAATGCGTTGGCAGCTTCATTGGCAGACTTTAACATCATGGCATAAAGGCAGTCCTCTACGGTCATCTGCTCTCCTTCGTCAATCCCTGCGTTGGTACTTCCGGATTCTACGTTGTATACTGCGTCTCTGGAAAACGTAACTGTCTCATCTAACGAGCAGTTTTCCAGAACCAGAAGAGCTGTCATAATCTTCGTAATACTGGCTGGATAATACTGCTCTTCACTATTTTTTCCATATATTACAGCTCCTGACTGGGCATCCATTACAATCCCTGCTTCGGATTCCAGTATGACATTGGAGTCATCGGTCCACGCCGGCGCAGCAAACGCTGTGTTTCCTATCATCAGGGAAAGTATACAGGATACGATCCATATTCTGCTGATTCGCTTTCTTATCGTCATTGGCTTGTCTTTCCTTTTCTCATGATCTCTTCTCTGATTTTTATGGCTGGGGTTCTCCGCTTTCTTCTACTGGTATGATGACCGGCCCATCGCCCTGACCTGACGGCACAGAAGGGGCTGCCGGCAAAGTCTGGCCTGGAGCCGGCGTTTCTGCCAGGGTTTCTTTTGGCGGCTCTGCCGGCGTAATAACCGGAATATCTGTCCCCGTTTCCGGCGCTGGAATCGTCGGAGGAACCGGCGTCATCTCCTGCAAAGGAGCCGAAGGCTGGGAAGGTTTTGGAGTACTGGCTCCTGTTCCAGAACTCCCCTGCGCTTTTTTGCTTTCGGTGCCTTCCAGATTATAACAGATAATCGGAACGTTGGGATATACCAGATTGTATAATTCCTCTGCCTTGGCATAAGGCATATTGATACATCCGTGTGAGCCATTGGTTTTGTAAATACTTCCGCCGAAGCTGGAACGCCATGAAGCGTCGTGAAAGCCGATGCCGCCATGAAACGGCATCCAGAAGTCTACCGGACTGGCATATCCTTCGCCTTTCAGCACTGCGTCCCTCTGTTTATAAGACAGTCCAAAAATCCCTGGCGGCGTCGTATGGTTTTTTCTTACATTTCCGGAGACAAAATCGGATTCCAATACCTTTTTCCCATCCTGATAAAAAAACAGATGCTGGGCAGTCAGATTGACTTCCGCATACGTATTCCCATAATCGGCTCCGCTGTAAGAAGCGCCCTTCGCTGCATACACCGGTTCCCTGGTCTGGCTTTCTCCTGCTTCCAGAATCTTGATAAGCTGGTCGGTTTCTTCTTTTTCATTGATTTTCCAGCCGTAAGGGCCGCTTACCTTTACCGTAGGGCCGTAGCTGGTCTGGAAATACCGGCTGGTACCGGAAGTATTGTATCTGGAAGCCAGATCCGATACATACTGGGCAATCATCTGTTCTTCCCAGTAAAAGGATCCATCTTCTCCTGTCTGTATCCACTGATGGGTAATCTCCCCATCCAGTATCTCCTGATTTTCTCCGAACTGGTACACAACTGCAGTCTGAATCATGCGGTTTTTCTCTGCGCAGCGCTGCTCAAGCAAGACATCGTTCGACAGAATCTCCGGAGCCAGATAGCATCCGGCCGCATCTAAATCTACGGTTGTATCCAGCCGCTTTACGGCAGCTTCAACAGCCTGGTAACCTTTTGTGCCATCCAGCTTCTGCCCCTGTACTTCCGGAATGATTTCATACCCCGTTCCAGGGATATAGTCTGAAATCCTGGCATTTTCCGGCCCGACAGCCAAATCCCCGCGAAAGCAGGCCAGCTCTTCGGTCCTCTTTTTCAGACGCTCTTCCTCGAAAAACGGATCTGCCGAAATCTGGTAAGCTTTCGGGCTCATCAGCCCTTTTCCCCATCCATACGGATTTTGTTCTCTTATAATCGCTTTTAACTCATCTGTACATTCTGCCTGCAGCCCGATTTCACTGCCTCGGATGACCTCATCCCCGCTCCGGCTTTGTACCGTCAGCTCATACTCTGACAATCCTTCCAATATCCGGACAGCTGCTTCTTTTGGGGTAAGTCCCTCTACTAAAACGCCGTTTACTTCCGTATTTGGAAAAAAATGTTCCTCATAGTACTGGGCTTTTACCATATAAAAGGAGGCTGTCCCGCATATCAGCGCCGCTGCGCTGCAAAACCCAACTGCCGCAGCAAGCTCTTTCCATCCCTTTTTCAAGGATGAATCTTTTGGTATCTGTTTTTCATTCTTCATTTTATCATGTATCCGGATATGCTATCAATATGTTTCCATAAATCGTAAGAATTTCCCTATAACGTTCCGTCTTCTATTTTACCAATTAACCGGATATATACCACCGAGGAAACGATTGCCGAAATCAAATCGGAAATGGGCTCTGTATAAAATACATTGGTAATGTCAAACCACAGCGGAATCAGAAATACTCCTGCAAAGTAAATCAGTTTCCGGAACGTGGACAGGGAAATGGCTACTTTTGCAATTCCCATACCGGTAAATCCATCTACAATGGTGTACTGGACCGCCAGAGGAATGATCATCAGGGAGTAAATCCGAATGGCTCTTACTGTCATCTGTATGTACTCCGGATCCCTGGTAAAAATCATGGTAAAATACTGGGGAAGCAGCTGCGCAACCACAAACATGATTGTCGTAAACGCCAGCGCCAAAACCAGAATATGCTTCTGCGCTTTTTTGATCCGATCCGGCCTTTTTGCACCGTAATTATAGCCCAGAATCGTCTGGGTTCCACCAGTAATACCGGAAAGAGGCATGGTTACAATCAGCATAAAGCTCTGCAAAATGGTATTGCAGGTCAAAAGCATATCTCCCCGTCCAGCTCCGCCGTACTTCTGAATCGTGGCATTTAGGGAAATAATCAGGATATTATCAAAGGCAATAATTAAAAACGGCGTTAAGCCCAGCAGCAGAACCTGTCCCATTACCTTTAAATCATAACCGCCAAATGTAATTTTAATCATTGGACGATTGCTGAATAAAAAGCGCAGAACGTAAACACAAGACGCCATCTGGGAAATTACTGTTGCCACCGCAGCTCCGGCCACTCCCATGTCCAATACAAAAATAAAGACCGGATCCAGCAGAATATTCAGTACTGCGCCTAACAGAACGGACTTCATTCCCACTTTTGCAAATCCTTGACAGATGATAAACTGGTTCATGCCCGTAGACAAAAGAGCAAACACAGTTCCCAGTAAATACACGGTTAT
Organism: uncultured Clostridium sp.; assembly: GCA_900542035.1. Lineage (GTDB taxonomy): Bacteria > Bacillota > Clostridia > Lachnospirales > Lachnospiraceae > UMGS1370. Next base: position 134,767 of record UQMJ01000001.1, on the reverse strand, counting down.
GTATTCATCTGCGTAAGGAAATACGGTCTCACTAGCTCCAAACCAGACCAGAAGATGGTCTTTTAATGCAAGGGATAGGATTGTGATGATAACGGACATCACGCTTAATAATAAAAAGCAGTTGGCCAGAATTTCTTTTGCTTTTTTTTCGTTTTTCTGTCCCAGCCGGATGCTCAGCAAAGGCGAACCGCCGATGCCTACCCAGAATGCCACAGAAGAAATCATGGTAACAATCGGACCGCAGACTCCGACTCCGGCTAAAGCGATATCGCCGATTTCTGCAATATTTCCAATGTACATTCTGTCTACGATACTGTAAAACACGCTCACAAATTGAGCCAGCATGGACGGAAATGCCAGCCGCCATACCAGCTCCTTTATCTGATCCGTATCTAAATTATTCTCCATTTGTCTGGTCTTCCTCCCGTTTCTTTCTAAACACCTCTATATCATGGACGAAAATCTTCAGATTGTCAATCATGGAATCATATATTCCATATTTATACAGATTTAAAAACACCAGGCCAACCGGAACCGCTAAAATCATGCCTCCAAGGCCGCTCACTTTAAATCCGATGTATAAAAGCACCAGAGTCATTAACGGCGGCAGTCCCATGGAATCGCCTACAATCTTCGGCTGAATCGCCTGACGGATAAACTGGCTCAGGATATACAAAAGGATCAGGCCGCCTGCCATGTAGTATTCTCCTGACAAAAGCTTAATGAGTCCCCAGGGAATCAGTACCGTACCGGTACCGAAAACCGGAAGAAAATCCAGCAGGGAAATCAGCAGAGCCAGCAAAAAGCTGTACGGAACCTGAAGCACCAAAAATCCCACTGTCAGAATTGCAGCTACCACAAACATAATGCGGAACTGAGCCATAAAATAACCGCCTATCAAACGGATTGCATCCCGCCGCATATAACTCATATGCTTTTTGCTGTTTTCCGGCATATATTGTTTCCAAATGTTTAAAATGGTATCCCGTTCTGCAATGAAAAAATAAGACGACAAAATAACCACCACTGTATTGACCAGAATGCTTGGAAGGCTTTTCGCCACACTTCCCGCTGCCTCTACCGTAGGAGTGGCTACGTTCTGGAGAAGGACTCCCATATAAGAATCCAGATTGTCGGCTACAGCTTTCATCTGCACTCCCAGCTGATCTGGAAGGAAGGAAAATAAATTTTCCAGCTGCCTTCCTATGTTGCGCACCTCTATCTGGAATGTTTCCCACAACTGGGGAAGTGACTGCAAAAGTCCGGACGCCTCAGACAAAAGCTTGCTAAGAAGCAGATAAAGAGCGCCGATAATTAAGGCTAAAACCGTAATCACAACCAGCACAGACCCGTGCTTGCGCACTACCTTCAGCCGGCTTTCCAGAAAACGTACCAGTGGATTAGCAATCATTGCAATGATCCAGCCTATTACAAACGGCATAAAGAACCGGAGAAATTTAGGCAGAACCATGCAGGCCAGAAGGGTTCCTCCAGCCGGAATCAAGATATTTAACAGTACCCTTGCATAGTGGACTGCTGTTTTGTTTTCTCCATTACTCATTCTTATCACCCGCTTTTATTCTGATACCAGGTATTGTTTCAAAAACGAAAATAGTTGTTCCATTTCTTCATCCGTCCCTACTGTAATCCGCAGATAATTGTCAATCCGCTCCTGCGGGAAATAACGGACAAAAATGTTGGCTTCTTTCAGCGCCTGGAAAATTTCCTTCGCCGGTTTTGTTTTGTGGGATGCAAAAATAAAATTGGCCTGGGAATCCGGAAAGGTAAAACCCAGTTCTGCCAGACGCAGTTTTGCATCTTCTCTGGTACGGATAATTTTTTTAACTGTTTCCTGAAAATACGCTTCCTCTTCCACTGCCTTTGCCCCTGCAATCTGAGCCGTCAGATTCATGGTATAGGAATTGTAAGCATACTTTACATCCGACATGGCCCGAATCAGTTCCGGCTGTCCCAAGGCAAACCCGATCCTCATGCCTGCCAGGGAACGGGACTTGCTGAAGGTCTGAACCACCAGCAAATTGTCATACCTGTCAATCAGCGGTACTGCGGATGTCCCTCCAAAATCAATGTAAGCTTCGTCTATGATGACAACGGAGTCCGGATTTGCCGCAGCAATCTGCTCTACCTCATCCAGACTCATCAAAAGACCTGTAGGCGCGTTGGGATTGGGGATTACAATCCCGCCGTTTTCTGTAAAATAGTCTTCTATCCGAATCCGAAACTCTTCATCCAGGGATCTGGTTTCATATGGAATCCGGAACAGATCCGCCCATACCGGATAAAAAGAATAGGTAATATCCGGAAACAATACTGGTTTGGCAGAGTTAAAAAAGGTCATAAAGGCCATTCCCAGCACATCATCAGAACCCACCCCTACAAAAACCTGATTTTCCTCTACTCCATACCGTTTGGCCAGAGCCTGAACCAATACATTGGAAGCTGGATCCGGATACTTGCGCAGTCTGTCCGTATCCATTTCCATCAGGGCCTGCCGGACAGCAGGAGCCGGCGGATAGGGATTTTCATTGGTATTTAACTTGATTAACCGTTCTGCCGCCGGCTGTTCCCCAGGCGTATAGGGCGTCACTCTTCTAATATAGGATTCCCAGCCTCTCATAGGCCGCACTCCTTTGCAATCTCTTTAAATGCAGGCAGCGAACGCTCAATCTGGTCATAAGACACACAGTATGCGATCCGCACATAGCCAGGGCAGGCGAAGGACGTTCCAGGAACCACCAGAACTCTGTGGCGTTTGCATAAGGCTACAAATTCTGTCTCCTCTTCTAGCGGAGATTTTACAAAGAGATAAAATGCTCCTTCCGGCTTAATACACTCAAATCCCATTTCCTTTAAGCTGGTATATAACAGGTTTCTGTTTTTATCATATGCTTCTAAGTTAACCTGTTCATCCACGCAGCGTTTAATCACTCTCTGCATCAGGGATGGGGCGTTGACACAGCCCAGGACCCGATTGGCAATGGATGCTGCTGCAAACACCTGGCTGCTGTCTGTCAGCTCATCCGGAATGACCAGATAGCCAATCCGCTCTCCAGGAAGAGACAGGGATTTGCTGTAAGAATAGCAGATAACCGTATCCTGGTAAAACTTGGTTACATATGGAACTTCTACTCCGTCGTAAGCCAGTTCCCTGTATGGTTCATCTGAAATCAGTACGATGGGATGGCCGGTTTCTGCAGATTTTTCTCGTAAAATATCGCCGATTCTGGTCAGCGTTTCTGCCGAATATACTACTCCGGTGGGATTATTAGGAGTGTTGATAATAACCGCCTTGGTTTTTGCCGTCACTTTTTCTGCAAATTCTGATAAATTCGGCTGAAACGTTTCTGTATTGGGAGAGACTACAGTCAGAACTCCGTCGTAATTGCGCACATAGGAACCGTACTCCATAAAATACGGGGCAAATGCAATGACTTCATCTCCTGGATTTAACAGGGTCTTTAAGATTACATTCATACCACTGGCAGCTCCTACTGTCATCATAATATTTTCCAGACGGAAATTTGTCCCAAACCGCCGGTTTAAGGACTCTGCAACGGCTTCCCTGACGTCTTCAAAACCAGCGTTGCTCATGTATCCATGAACCATGTTCCCGTCCTCTTCTTCCAATATGTCAAGAATGGCCTGGCGTACTGCTGCAGGAGCCGGAACGCTGGGATTGCCCAGGCTGAAGTCGTAGACATTTTCCTTTCCATAAACAGCCGCCATCTTTTTTCCTTCCTCAAACATGGCGCGGATTGCGGAGTTATTCTGTACAAAGGGCTTCATTTTCTCAGAAATCATAGTCTTCTCCTCATTTCTCAAGTCTTATTTGCTCCGTAGCTCCATGATTCGATCTCCGGTTTTCACATCTGCTCCTGTATGGCAGATCAGTTCCGGATAATCTGGAGTATTGCATACAATAATGGGAGTAATCAAATCATATCCCTGTTCTTTTATTTTGTCCATATCAAATTCAATCAGAAGATCGCCTTTTTTTACTTTATCTCCTGCCTTTACATGGGAGGTAAAGTATTCTCCGTGAAGATTAACGGTATCCAGACCGATGTGAATAATCAGCTCGGCCCCTCCTGTCAGCCGGATACTGACCGCGTGCCTGGTCTCAAAGACCATCAGGATTTCTCCGTCCCCAGGCGCTGAGACTTTCCCTTCAGAAGGAATAATGGCAACGCCTTTTCCCAGAATCTCCTGACTGAAGGTAGGATCGTTTACCTGCCCCATTGGAACACATTTTCCACTGACCGGAGCAAAAATCTCTTCATAACTTTTTTTCTTACCGAATACTTCTTTTAAAGACTTATACATGCCTGCATCCCCCTTTTTATTTTCGATTGACGGCTTCGCAAAGCAGCCAGATCACTGCTGTTGCCGCCAGATAAAACCAGGTTGCCGGATTGGAAAACCAGGTTGTAAAAAATGACAGAGCCATATACATGGCAATCTGGGCATACAATAAAAATCCTGCCGGATTCTGCATACGATCCAGCTGTTTTACCAGATAGCCGCATACGCCCCCTAAAACAGCAGCAAACGCAATTACGCCCAACACCCCGAAATCATAATAGGCGTCATACAATAAGGTTACCGTAGTCAGCTCCTCTTTTGTCACATACAGAGGAAATGATACCAGGGACGGATATAAAAATTTCAGTCCGGTCAGCGCCCATAGCGGAAACAGCATCTTAAGCCCAAAGGTATGGGAAGGCAGTTGTTCTACCAGGCAGTTAAAATTGTCATAGTTATTGGCAATGTACATATATGGCTGGGTAATAAAAATCGGCATCCTGCTGTTTTTCATTTCAAAAATACCGTTTAAATATGCCACGTCGTGGCTTCTGGCAATGGTCAGAATGATATAAAGCGGCACCATTGCCGCCACGATTATTCCAACTGCAGCCGGTTGAATCTGGCGTTTTACCGTCACGTAAGAAAACAAGGACAATCCAACTGCAAATATGAGCTGGAAACGGGACACGCATAAAACCGGAATCAGCAGACTGACCGCAGCGCAAACTGCACACACAAGCTTTTCCCCCTGAGATGCCCTGGGTTTTCCAAGATAAAACAACACCGCTAACGGCGGCACCAGTACGCAGGATACTGTAAAATAGTGGACTCCGGTTATGTGAAAATAGGAATATGCATGAGGCACTCCCCTTGTAAAGAAAGGAATGTATCCCAAAACAACTGCTTCCAGGATAAATGCTGCTAGGGAAACGCAGGTAATTCCCAGAATGGATACAAACAAGCCGCCGGAATCTGCAACCGCCCTGCCTCTTTTTCTTCCCAGGCTGGAAATCCGCAGGGTAGCAGACGGCTCATTCCGGAAGTTTCTGGAAAAAGCCCCTGCATCCCATCGTCCCCTTTCCCTATCGTCCGTCATGGAAAAGCCAATGTAAAAGGCTGCGGCTGCTCCAAAAAAGCACAGCCAGGTCATCCAGGACCACGGCGTCTGGAGACGGCTTAATTTCAGGCAGGAAACTCCCTGTCCCCCTACAAATCCCAGGAAAAATAAACCTCTCAGATGAATCAGGTTTCCGCTTTTTTTATAGTCCTGCCAATACATCCACAGGGCTGTTCCAATGAGCACCAGGCCGGATGGGATATTCCATCCGGCCTGGGCCAGTAAAAAACTGGTAAGATAACAAATACAATAAATAATCATGGATTACTGCTCCACAAATTTTTTCATATATTCAGAAACTTCTTTTTCGGTAGCAAAGCTCATAGCTTTTTCAGCAACTGCCTGCAGTTCTTCTATACTGTAGCTGGTAATCAGCTTTCTGGACTTTAGGATTGCAGACGCGCTCATACTAAATTCGTTTAAGCCAAATGCCAGAAGCAGCGGAATCATTAATGGGTCACTGGCTGCCTCTCCGCACATACCAACCATAATTCCAGCTTCCCGTCCGCAGGAAATAATTCTCTGAATACTTCTCAGCACCGCTGGATTTAACGGAGAATACAGATAAGAAACTTTATCGTTTCCTCTGTCCACAGACATGGTATACTGGGTCAGATCATTGGTTCCAATGCTGAAGAAATCCGCTTCTTTTGCAAAAATATCTGCAATCAGGGAAGCTGCCGCAGTCTCTACCATAATTCCTACCTGGATGTCTTTATTATAAGCAATGCCTGCTTCATCCAGCTCTTTCTTTAATTCTGCAATAATCGCTTTTACTTCCCGCAGTTCGTCGATGCAGGTTACTAACGGAACCATAATCCGGATATTTCCAAATGCGCTGGCGCGAAGCAGGGCGCGAAGCTGCGGTTTGTAAATATCGTCTTTTCTGTCTAAACAGAAGCGGACTGCGCGATAGCCTAAGAATGGATTTTCGTCTTTCTCCAGCCCCATATAAGGGATTTCCTTATCTCCGCCAATGTCTAAGGTGCGGATAATAACTGGTTTTCCGTTCATGGCAACCGCTACTTTTTTGTAAGCCTCAAACTGCTCTTCCTCTGTCGGCATGGAATTGCGATCCATAAATAAGAACTCGGTACGGAACAGGCCAACGCCTTCTCCGTCATACTGAAGCACTTTCTCTACATCTTCCGGCTTGCCGATATTGGCAACCAGTTCTACCTGTACGCCGTCTTTGGTTACCGTCGGCTTGCCGATATACTGTTCTAACTCTTTCTTTTCCTTTAAGAACGCCTCTCTTCTGGATTCGTAGTCTGCCTTTACTTCTGCCTCTGGATTTACATAGACCGTTCCTTCCAAACCGTCTAATACGATTTCATCCCCGTTTTTTACCTGAGCCAGAAAATCGGATACTGCCACTACAGCCGGAATCTCCAGGGCTCTGGCCAGGATTGCACTGTGGGAAGTTCTGCCACCCAGTTCCGTCACAATTCCCACAACATTCTGGGTATTGATGCCTGCCGTCATAGATGGGGTCAGATCCTTTGCTGCAATTACCGTACCTGCCGGAAGAGATGCGATATCAACAGATTCCACACCCATAAGCACTTTCTGCATACGGGTCTTAATATCTCTCATGTCGGTTGCTCTCTGCTGCATCAGTTCATCGCCCATGGAGGCAAACATATCTGCGTACATATTGCATACCTGTTCAATGGCATATTCGCTGTTTACTCCTTCATTGGCAATGGTATTTTCAATCTCGCCAACCAGCATCGGATCGGACAGCAGCATCAGATGGCCGTTTAAGATCTCCGCTTCCTTTTCTCCTACTCTGGTTGCCAGATCAGCCGCCAGCGCCGCTGTCTCCTGCAGGCTCTGCTCTAATGCCTGTTTAAAACGTTCCGCTTCTGCCTTCGGATCGGCAACGCCCTCTTTTTTAATTACCAACTGGACGTCCTCTACAATTGCCACTTTTCCAATGCCGATTCCTGCCGATGCACTCGTTCCATGATACATAATACCTGTTACCTCCTTCAGTTTCTTAGGTTTCTTTACTTTCTTATTCTCCCAGACCATCCTCTACAGCCTTTAACATGGCAGCCAGCGCTTCTTCTTCGTCTGCTCCTTCACAGATGAATTCTATTTCATCTCCGCTTTTCACACACGCTCCCAATACGCTTAACACGCTTTTGGCATTATTGGTAGAATTGCGGAACTGAAAATGTATTGAAGACTGGAATTTCAACGCTTCCTTACATAGAATGCCTGCCGGACGCAGATGAAGTCCTGTCGGATTTTTTATCAATGTTTTGGCTCTTACCATTCGTTTCCTTCTCCCCTTCTGTCTGTTCGTCTGTCTCTGCTGTCTCTTCTTCCTCTGAAGTTTCGTCTTCCAGATTTTCCCCTGGTCCTGCTGATTCTGCTTCATCTGATACAGTCAGCATCATCGGGGTATAGCTGAGAATCTCATATCCATGTTCCAGCTCTTCAAACGCAATAACGGCCGGATGGGTTCCAGTTTCGATTGAAGAAACATCCAGGGACGCTTTAATATCATTTTCTGAAAGGCTGTCCAAATCCTCTTCCAATCCCTGTACCGTTACCGTCATCTCTTCTGGAGCAAAGCTATATTCATATCCTTCCCTGCTTCCAACCAGTTCAATATCCCTGGTATCGACCAGATACTCTCTGGAAGACAGTTTCTCTACATCCAGCTGTACGTAAATCGTCGTATCTCCGGTATCGGTTACCATGCGGACGCCTTCTGGCAGGTATTGGCTGACATCGACTTCAACCGTCTTTCCTTCTGTCAGACCGTCTACATTCAGCACCGACGACGGAATCGTCACGCTGGTAATGGACGCAAGCTGTGAACGCAGTCCCACTACTGAAATTGTCTTTACATCGCATTCGATTCCCGTAAAGCGGTAGCCTTCTGCCACATTTCCTCCTACTTCAAAATCCAGCGCTAGCTGACGTACCTTTAATACCTGTACCGTATAATCGATTTCTTCCTGATCAATGCTTACCCGTTCTCCCAGATTCAGCGGATTGCCATTGGCGTCATAGAACACCGGACTGGCAGTTCCCGTCAAATCTTCTGCTGCACCGTCTACTCCGATTTCAATGCCCACTGCAGTAATCTGTCCAACTAAGGACTCCGGTCCGCTGACCCATACGCTGTTGCAGCTGGTCGTATAGCCGTTTACTTCGTAACCTGCAGCCGCCTCGCCTTCCATCGTAACCTTAAGCTGGAATTCTTTCCTCTGAAGCGGCTCTGTTACCACATGAACTACGCTTGGATCTGCGTGTACATTCGTAACCCTGTCTTTGTTGTTCAATACTTCCAGGCGGACCGGAACTGCACCCAATACGTTGCAGTCCGCCAAATCAATGTATGCACGGAAATCGGAAGCCTGTATCTGGGAACTGTCTCTCATATGCACCGTATAATCAATAGTTACACTGCTTTTTTCCGCCAGTTCGTAGGTCAGGCCTGCATTTGCCAGAACATCGTCATTGATAATTTCAAGCTGTACCGTCTTCTCCCCACTCTGCTTCGGGTCAGATACATTCACAACCAGCAGCCATACGAAAAACGCAAGGAAAACAGACAGAACTTTCAGGCCTAGATTACTCTTTAATCGTTCTTTCATTTTTCAGCCTTCCCTTCCAAATCTTAAACCGGTTCATCGGTGCTTCTTTTTCCTCTCCGTTTGTAGCGCGCAGGACGCTTCTTAAATGTTCTGCACTTCCAATTTTTTCCAATTTTCCTCCCTGGGCAACGGATACTCTTCCCGTTTCTTCTGATACCACAATCGTCAGGGCATCTGTTGCTTCGCTGATGCCAACTGCCGCCCGATGTCTGGTTCCTAAATCCTTACTGATGTTCATATTGTCCGACAAAGGCAGATAACAGGTCGCTGCTGTCACCCGATTTCCCTGGATTACCACCGCACCGTCATGAAGGGGCGTATTGTGTTCAAAAATATTAATCAAAAGCTGGCTGGTCACAATTCCGTCTACCTCAATGCCAGTCCTTTCAATCTCTTTTAACGGAACGCTCCGGCTGATTACCATCAAAGCTCCCGTCTTTACTTTTGCCATTTCAAAGGTCGCTTTTACCAGTTCATTTATCGTCTTGTCCGAAAATCCCTGCTCTACCTTTTTATCGTCAATAGAAAGAATGTTGTTTAACAGATTCCGGCTTCCCAGCTGTTCCAGCGCCTTCCTGAGTTCCGGCTGGAAAATAATAATCAGGGCCGTTACCGCAACGGTCAGGGACTTTTCCAGAATCCACAGGATAATATTCAGCTTAAACAGTTCTGCAAACAGCGCAAAACCTAAAATTACCACAAGGCCTTTTAACAGTACCCAGGCCCTGGTATTTTTAATCCACACTAATATTTCATAAATCAGAACGGAAAGTATTACGATTTCTATCAGATTCGAAAAGGTCATTCTTGGTAAAAAGGTAATCCAGCTATATAAACCATTTAACAAATCTTCCATCTTACTGCTGCACCTCCTTTTCTGAACTTCTGTCAATTATTCCATTTTCTTTTTTCTGCTGTTAATCTTCTGTACCTTTACATCCGGAGCCGTTACTGCAATCTTCGGCACCGCCTTTACATAATAATAGTAGTCGTCATCTTCATACTGGAGATACTCTGTGCGGCTGTAGTCCACTGAAAATGCAAAAAAGGTATATATCAAGGCAATCAGTACCGAAATCAGCATCCCGATTACCAGCGCCCCCATCGGAACCGTAATGGAAAACATCACATCTCCCATAAAAATTACCGCCAGCTGGGCAATCACGCCTGCAGCAATCGCCAGATACCAGGAGTAATCGACGGAAAGCCGCTTTACCAGGTAAACCACCAGAATGCTTAAAGCAAATGCCACGATCATCACAACCGCCGTCTGGTTGGAAAGCATACTTTTTATCAGCTGCAGATACTTCTGGGTAATGTCTGCAGCGGCCGCCGTCCCTGTAAGAGCGCCTACGTTCTGTCTGATGTACATTAAAATATAGTACAGAAAAACTCCTAATGATACCGGAATTACTGCGCTTACGCTTCCTGTCAGTCCTACCAGAAGCGGCAGCACATAAGGAATCTTAATAAAAAACAGCATCGGGGTCAGGACCAGGAGAAAGCTGTTTCCAGGCTGGAGTCCGCAGTAAAGCAGGATAATGATAAATACCAGCGCCCCTACGACCAGGGCAATCTCCATGGAAGCCGTAAACAGATGCACCAGCATCAGTATGGTAACCAGAAGGGAAATCACGCTATACGGCAGGAACGAACACACCAGACCCACCAGCAAAGCGGTAACCGGATTGGCCAGTTTTGTCATAAATCCCAGATTGGCATTTAAAATCAGTACTGCAGAAAAGCCAAAGACAAAATGGAATACCGGATTAATATAAATATCGTATTTTCCGTAAAATACCTTTAACCGTTCCTTTAATACAAGCAGCCCCATCATAACCGTGAGCCCTCCTTAATTTCTTTTGTCTTGCTCTGGAACTCATAACGCTTTTCCAGGCGGCGCAGCTTTGCCGCGTACTCCCTCAATCCTTTAGACGCATTCTGATAGCGGTAAGACGCAATCGCTGCTGTAATTGCCAGATATAGGATAAGCCCCGCCAGGTAAACGCCTGCCAGCAGTTTTCCCTGTGTGATCAGGTCGTAAAAATTCGTGGTGTTGAGGATCTGATCCAAATTGTAAAGTCCCCAGATCAACAGGCACATCAGGGCGCACAGCGTATAATTAAAAAAACTTCTCATGATCCTGCTGCCGATGTAATCGCTTTTAAAATATTTATGATAAGGAAAAACCTGCTTTCCCTTCTTTTTTTCAAACATTGCGATTTCCGTCATTAATCTGATTTTTTCTTCATTCAGCATAGACCTTGCCCCTCTATCCATAAGATATCAATTTAGTATACCACAATTATCAGATATTGGCGAGTGCATCTGGATAAATTTTTACATTTTTTTGATACAATTGCTTGTAATTTCTATTTTGTCAGAGTATACTGATAACAAAATAAAGCAGGGGAGCTTGTGTTTGCAGGCTGAGAGGAAGTCATCTAACTTCGACCCTTTACCTGATGCGGATAATGCCGCCGTAGGAAGTCCTTTCACAGTGATTTTTTACAGGAGATGCCGCAGCGGTATCTCCTGTTTTTCATTTTTCTAATCAGGAAGGACTTTATCTTATGTTTCAATCTGTTTTCGAAGCGGTCCGCAAAAAGAAGCCGCTTATCCACAGTATTACCAATTATGTGACTGCCAATGACTGCGCCAATCTTCTTTTGGCCTGCGGCGCATCTCCGATTATGGCAGATGATCCGGCTGAAGCAGAAGAGGTTGCCGCAGGCTGCGACGGTCTGGTTTTAAATCTTGGCACCTTAAACAGGCAGAGACTGGATGCTATGCTTCTTGCCGGTAACGTATCCAACGCTTTGTGCCATCCCGTCGTTTTTGATCCGGTAGGCGCCGGTGTTTCCCAGTTTCGGACAGAAGCGGCGCAGATGCTTTTATCCAGACTTCATTTTTCTGTCATACGGGGAAATCTGTCGGAAATCAAAGCTCTGACTATGGGAAGCTCCTCTTGCAGAGGCGTAGATGCTGGATCTGCCGACAGCATTACCGAAGAAAATCTAGAACAAGCTGCCGCTTTTGCCAAAGCTGCTTCCAAAAAATTAGGCGCCGTTGTAGCGATTACCGGAAGCATTGACCTGGTAAGCGATGAAACCACTACCTACTGCATCAAAAACGGCCATTCTCTTATGGCTTCTGTAACCGGAACCGGATGCCAGCTTTCCGCGCTGACTGCAGCTTTTGCCGCCTCTTTTCCAGACGATTTGGCAACCGCCTCTGCTGCTGCCGTATGCGCTATGGGACTTGCCGGTGAAACCGCCGCCAGGCGTATGGGCCCGCAGGACGGAAACGCTTCTTACCGTGCTTATCTGATTGATGCCATTTTTAACATGACGCCAGAAATTCTGGAGAAGGGAGCCAGCTATGAAATGCGATAAATCCTATATGCTTTTATATGGAGTAACTGACCGGTCCTGGACTGGAACCCAGAGCCTGTACCAGCAGGTAGAATCTGCCTTAAAGGGCGGCGTAACCTGTATCCAGCTTCGGGAAAAAGACCTGGATCAAGAGACGTTTTTAAAAGAGGCCGTTGAACTTTGCCAGCTGTGCCATCAATACCACGTTCCTTTTATTATCAATGACAATGTAGAAATTGCTTTAGCCTGCAAAGCTGATGGAATCCATGTCGGGCAGGATGATATGTCCCCTGCCCAGGTAAGAGCCCTTGTCGGCAGCCAGATGATCATCGGGGTTTCCGCCCACAGTGTTTCGGAAGCACAGAAAGCCGTCCGCGACGGGGCTGATTATCTAGGCGTCGGCGCAATGTTTTCCACGTCTACCAAAGCAGACGCCCAACCTCTTTCTTTAGGAACTCTTCGGGACATCTGCCAGGCTGTACCGGTTCCCGTAGTCGCCATCGGCGGAATCAGCAAAGACAATATTTTATCTCTTTCTGGAAGCAAAGCAGACGGAGTTGCCCTGGTCAGCGCGATTTTTGGCGCAAAAGACATTGAGCAGACCTGCCAAGATTTTTATCAGTTATCCAGACAGATGGTAGAAACAGAACAGGAGGAAATTTGAAATGAACACCGTTTTATCGATTGCCGGAAGTGACTGCAGCGGCGGAGCCGGCATTCAGGCAGATTTAAAAACCATGACCATGAACGGCGTCTATGGCATGAGCGCCATCTCTGCCCTGACAGCCCAGAATACCACAGGAGTCGATGGAATCCTGGAGGTTCCTCCGGAATTTTTAAAGAAGCAGCTGGATATGGTTTTTACCGACATTTTTCCAGATGCCGTCAAAATCGGAATGGTTGCCAGTTCCCAGCTTATTGAAGTGATTGCAGAACGTCTCTCCTTTTACGGCGCTAAAAATATTGTGGTCGATCCGGTTATGGCGGCTACTTCCGGCTCTCGTTTAATAGAATCCGAAGCTGTCCTGTCCCTGAAAAACCGGCTGCTTCCCCTTGCTTCAGTTATTACCCCAAACATTCCGGAAGCAGAAGTCCTGTCCGGCATGGCCATCTCCAATGAGCGCCAAATGGAAGAAGCAGCCAGAATCATTCATCGGGATTCTGGCTGCGCAGTTTTGCTGAAAGGCGGCCATCTGATTCATGGCGCCAATGATCTTCTTTTTTCAGATGGTGTCTGCAAATGGTTTTTCGGCCAGCGAATCCAGAATCCCAACACCCATGGAACCGGATGCACCCTGTCCAGCGCCATTGCATCAAACCTGGCAAAGGGAGCGGATCTGGAAACCGCTGTGTCCAATGCCAAGGCTTATCTGTCCGGCGCCCTTTCTGCAATGCTGGACTTGGGAAATGGACGCGGCCCCATGGATCACGGATATTTATTAAACCGTTAATCATCCGGACGGCCTGCTATTCCTTTTCGGTGCAGGCCGTTTATTCATACCGCAGGGCGTCAATCGGATCTGCTTTTGCTGCTTTAGAAGCAGGATAAAGGCCAAAGAAAATCCCGACTACTGCAGAAAAGGACACTGCCATAATCACAACTCCTGGTTTTACCACGACTGGTATTCCAAACGCCATACCGCCCAGACTGACCAGACCCACAGACAGAACAACTCCCAGGATTCCCCCAAAAGCTGACAGCAGCGCCGACTCGGTCAGAAACTGAATCAGCACGTCCCTGGTTCTGGCGCCTAGGGCTTTCCGGATACCGATTTCCCTGGTTCGTTCCGTAACGGATACCAGCATGATATTCATAATTCCAATGCCTCCTACTAAAAGAGAAATTGCGGCAATGCCTCCTACGGCGGCAGAAATCCCTCCCATCATGCTGTCTACGCTTGCCATTTCGTCAATGGCCGTCTGAACATAATAGTCGTCCGGCGTCCTTCCCTTCATCTTGGCGATAAAAGCAGTCAGACGGCTGAAAAAATCCGGCAGATCGACGTTGTCTTTTGCAAATACATGACAGGAGTAAAAGTAGTCGTTGGGCCAGGTCAAAAGGGTATAGGGAATAAACGCCGTTCCGGTATCGCTTCCGCTTCCCATCATAAGCGCCATAAAAGGACTCATTTCTTTGCGGTAGACGCCTACAATATTATATTCTTCTGTATTGCCGTAAATCGTTGTCCGGAAGGTTTTCCCCACTGCGTCTGCAGTTCCGAACAAGTTTATGGCGCTCTGCTCTTCTATGACAACATTTTTCTTTCTTCCTAAAATGTCCCCTTCATTCAGGTAACGCCCTGCCACCATGGTAACCGGCTGTACGTCTATGTAGTTATAATCAATACCGTTAAAATCAAACTTCATCTTGGTTCTTCCGGCCTGGACTTCCGCACTGACATACGCGCTGCTGTCCATATAAGCGATCTCATCCCCAAACACCTCGTCAATCCGTTCCAAATCGTCCAGCGTAAAATAATCGCTCTGATGCGTATCTTCAATCCAATAGCCGATGGAAATGTAGGCCTGGGTCAGTCCCACGTCTTTATATAAATCCGTAAACAGACTTCTCATCGTATCGCCAATCGATACGATTGAAATCACGGATCCAATGCCGATGATAATTCCAAGCATGGTCAGAAACGCCCGCATTTTATTAGCTTTAATGGCATGAAATGCCATTGACATATTTTCAAACAGCATATTATGCCTCCTTCCCGTTATTCCCTACATGGTACAGGCCTTCCATATGGTTTTCATGTCCTGTAACCGTAGGATTGGGATTGATTTCATCGCTGACCACTTTTCCATCCTGGAACCGGATAATCCGGTGGGTAAATGCTGCGATGTTTTCTTCATGGGTAACTACAACTACTGTGGCACCTTCCCGATGAAGTTCGCTGAAAATCTCCATAATCTCAATGGATGACGCCGTATCCAGATTGCCGGTAGGCTCGTCTGCCAGGATAAGCGGCGGCTCGTTGGCCAGCGCTCTGGCAATCGCCACTCTCTGTCTCTGGCCTCCGGAAAGTTCATTGGGCATATGTTCAAACCGCTGGCCCAGACCAACCTTTTCCAACAGCACCAGCGCCCTCTGCCTCCGTTCTTTCTTGGGTTTTCTGGCATAAATCATAGGGATTTCTACATTTTTTACTGCGGACGTCCTGGCAATCAGATTAAAGGACTGAAATACAAAGCCGATTTTCCGGTTTCTGACATCAGAAAGTTCGTTCGGGCTTAATGCGGCGGTATCTACCCCGTCTAAATAGTAATGACCAAGGGTTGGCCGGTCCAGACAGCCTAAAATATTCATCAACGTTGATTTTCCCGAACCAGACTGCCCCATAATGGCCACAAATTCTCCCCGTTTAATGGTCAGGTTAATTTTCTTCAGGCCCAATACTTTAATTGCTCCCGTATCGTAAATCTTTACCAGATCTTCCAGCCGGATTAAGTCTTCCTGGACATTTTCAGTGGAATAAGCCGAAACTTTTCTCTTCATAAAACGCCCCCTATTCTGCGGCAGCTGACGGCATTACAGTCACGCTTGTCCCTTCTGTCAGTCCCGCATCCGGAGTCACAATGTAGTTCATTCCTTCCATCAATGTCCCTCCCTCTGCTGGGAAAACTTCTATACTGATGTCGCTTTCTATGCCGGTTGTTACCGGCACCATATGGCAGACGCCATCTTCCACAGTTACCAGCGCGTTGGTTCCGTCTGCTTCTGTGCGGAGAGCGGAAATCGGCACTACCCAGGTATCTTCCGCTTCTTCCAGCACAATGGCTGCCTTTGCCGTAATCCCTGCAATCAATCCAGTATGCTCATCCATAACCCGTATCGTAGTAGGGATAACCCGCTCTGTCGATCCGCCGCCTTTTTCTTCCCCAGTAGGAGAAATGGAAATTACTTCTCCATTTACGCATTCCCCTCCTAAAATATCAGCAGTGATTTCCGCCTTCTGACCTTTCTTTACCTTTCCAATGGAATACTCGCTGATTTTAATCTCCAGCTCCAGGGTGTCCAGATTTTCGATGATAAACATCGGCTCATTGTCTTCGGATTTGTCTGCAAACTGTCCCACTTTACTATTGACCCGCACTACGGTTCCGGAAATCGGAGCCTTAATGACAGATTCTTCCAGATTTTCCTTTGCCTTATCCAGGTTGTATTGGGCATTTTTGATTTCCAAATCATAGGACTTGTCTGTTACCACCTGGCCGTCTTCTAATGTATATCCATCGACTGCCCGCTTTGCATCGGAAAGGGCATTGGCTGCAGTTTCCAGCTCAACAGCAGAAATCCCTCCTGCCTGGGCCAGAACGCTCTGCCGGTTGTAGTTTGCCTGGGCCGCCTGGTAATCCTGTACTGCTTTGGCATAAGCATTCCGAGTATCCCGAAGGGTCTCTTCTTTTTTTGCCACAGCCAAATCATAGGAATTCTGGGCAATTTCCAGTTCTTTTAATAAATCGGAATCATCAATTTCTGCCAGGATCTGTCCTTCTGTTACTTTATCCCCCTCTTTTACCGCAATGCTCTTAATTTCCGCATGAAGGTTGGACACCACGTCTACGCTGTCCGTACCGGAAACCGGACCGCTGACAGAAAGGACATTCTGGATACTGCCCTTTGCCAGCTGCGCAGTCAAAACGGCAGGAATGGTTTCTTTCTTTCCGCCAAACATCTGAATGCCTGCAAACAGTACAATCATTGCCGCACCGCATCCAAACAGGATCTTTTTCTTTTTTCCAAACGGCCGTCTGCCTTTTTTCTTTTTTGTATCTGTTTCGGATAGTAATTCCTGTATCTGCTGATCCAATTCACTCATTTTTCCATCCTCCTGTTCTCCTCTTCTTTTTCTTATAACGAGCGGCAGAATTTCCCGTCTTCAAAAAAACAGAAAGTTTTTGTAAATTTTCTATTTCTTGCGTTTCTTTCATGGTATAATCCGATTATAGGAAACCATTCCCCATAGTTCTATAGAAAGACGAGGTGGCATCTGTGTCTCAGATTACCAAGAAGGCTTTGGAAGCCTCTCTGAAAAAAATGCTGTTAAAAAAGCCTTTAGATAAAATTACAATTGCGGATTTGACGGATGACTGCGGCATTAACCGCATGACCTTTTACTATCATTTTAAAGATATTTATGACCTTGTAGAATGGGCCTGTGAAGAAGATGCCAGGGAAGCTCTGGCTGGAAAAAAGACGTATGATACCTGGCAGCAGGGACTGTTACAGATTTTTCAGGCAGTTCTGGACAACCGGCCCTTTATCCTCAATGTATACCGTTCCGTAAGCAGGGAACAGATTGAGCGGTATTTATACCGGCTGACCTATGACCTGCTGATAGGCGTTGTAGAGGAACAGGCTTCCAGCCTGGATGTATGTCAGGCAGACAAAGAATTTATCGCCCATTTTTATAAATATGGGTTTGTCGGACTGCTGTTAGACTGGATTCGTCAGGATATGAAAGAAAAGCCCGAAGTACTGATTGAACGGCTCGCTTTCCTCATGCAGGGAAATATTGCTTCTGCCTTAAAACGTTTTTCAGCAGACGCTTCCCCATCAAATCCATTAAAATGATAATTTTTTTTACAATATGTCCTGCTGTGATGGGTTTCTTATCACAGCGGGATTTCTGTTTATTGCAGCCTGTACCCAAACCTGTTACCTTATACCTATCAAAGAAGTACAGGAGGTATGGTTATGTATTATTCCAGCGGAAACTATGAAGCATTTGCCCGCCCCAAAAAGCCAGAGGGCGTTGACCAGAAATCTGCATATATTGTCGGAAGCGGACTTGCTGCTTTATCTGCAGCCTGCTATCTGGTCCGAGATGGTCAGATGAAAGGCAGACATATCCACATTTTAGAAAAGGAACAGCTTGCTGGCGGAGCCTGTGACGGCTGGAAATTTGAAAACGTCGGCTATGTTATGCGGGGCGGACGGGAAATGGACAATCATTTTGAATGTATGTGGGATCTGTTCCGTTCCATTCCATCGATTGAAACAGAGGGAATCTCTGTCCTGGACGAATACTACTGGCTGAACAAAGAAGATCCGAACTACTCCCTCTGCCGCGCTACTGTAAACCGTGGAGAAGACGCTCATACAGACGGGAAATTTTCCATTTCCGACCGAGGAGCTATGGAGATTATGGAACTGTTTTTCACTCCGGAAGAGCAGCTGCAGAACAAACGGATTACCGACGTGTTTGACAGCGAGGTCCTGGACTCCAACTTCTGGCTCTATTGGCGTACTATGTTTGCTTTTGAAAACTGGCACAGCGCCCTGGAAATGAAGCGGTATGTCCAGCGTTATATCCATCATATCGGAGGACTGCCTGACTTTTCTGCTCTGCGTTTTACCAAATATAACCAGTATGAATCCATGATCCTTCCTATGGTAAAGTATCTGGAGCACTCTGGCGTACAGTTTCATTTTGGCGTGCAGGTTACCAATGTCCTGTTTGACTGCAAGCCCTCCAGAAAACAGGCCGTCCGGATTGATATTTTAAAAAATGGCGTTCCGGATTCCATTAAGCTGACTCCGGATGATCTGGTATTGATTACCAATGGCGGCTGTGTGGAAAATTCTTCTCTTGGCAGTCAGAACACTCCTGCCCGATTCCAGCCAGAATTAAAAGAAGGCGGCGGATGGGATATGTGGATGAAAATTGCCGCTCAGGATCCAGCCTTTGGGAATCCGAAAAAATTCTGCAGCCATCCAGAACAGACAAATTGGATGAGCGCAACCATCCAGACCCTGGATCAGCGGATTGTTCCTTATATCAAGAAAATCTGTAAACGGGATCCCTTTTCCGGAAAGGTGGTTACCGGAGGCATTGTAACGGTTAAAGATTCCTCCTGGCTTTTAAGCTGGACCATCAATCGTCAGCCCCAGTTTCGCAGCCAGCCCAGCGATCAGCTTCTAATCTGGGTCTATGGTCTCTTCTCGGACCGTTCTGGAGATTATGTAAAAAAACCTATGCGGGACTGCACCGGAAAAGAAATCTGTATGGAATGGCTGTATCATCTGGGTGTTCCTGAGACCGAGATTGCGGATATGGCAGAAAACAGCGCCAATACGGTTCCTTGCATGATGCCTTATATTACTGCATTTTTCATGCCCAGGGCCATCGAAGACCGGCCTCTTGTCGTGCCAAAACAAGCGGTAAATTTCGCGTTTATCGGCCAGTTTGCGGAAACCGGAAGAGATACCATCTTTACTACCGAATATTCTATCCGTACTGCCATGGAAGCGGTCTATACTCTGCTCTCCATCGACCGAGGCGTGCCGGAAGTCTGGGGAAGCGTTTATGACGTCCGCTGTCTCCTGGATGCCACCGTAAAACTTCGGGACGGCAAGAAACTGACCGATATGGACCTGAATTTCAAGCAGCGTCTTGCCTTAAAAGAAGCTTTGAAAAAAATCCATGGTACTGAACTGGAACTGCTGCTGGAAGAATATGGGGTAATTTAATCTGCACGATCTTCTATCTCATTTCTTGGTGTGTACCATGTGAATTCATAGCTGCTTTCGGATGGAAGAATGTGATTTGACACATATTGAAACTGTCCATCTGGCAGGGGACGGACTGTTACCTCATGGGCAAAAGCCTTTGAAATCCCCTTGTAGGGAAATACCGCATTTACAGTAAGGGCAATGGTTCCGTCTTCTCGTTCTGTCATATCGATCACTTCAGGATATGGATATTCCGGATATTCCATATCCTGAAGTCCTCTTGGACAGTATGCATACGTATCGTCGTCTGAATAATAGGCTGCTTTCTTTTGAAGGGTTTCACTAGTAATCGAAAAACGCGTCTGGATAATCCGCTCAAATGCCGCTGCTGGTATCCGGTAAGTTTCCCGTTCCAGGCCGATTTCATAGGAACCTTCCGGAACATAGGGTTCTCCCATCTGGAGGCAGAAGTGATCGTAAAGATCGTAAAAATCCAGGTCTCCAAAATCTTCTTCTGTCCAATCGGTAATAAACAGGTTGTTGTATTCATACCCGATTGGCAAAAGATACGTTCTGTTTCCTTCTCTGCACTGTTCCTGCAGAGGCAGAATACGGAAAGCGGCATACTCTTCTTCCCCGCTCAGGGTAAGAGCGTAAGACTCTTCTGAATAATAAACGCTTGAAAACATCAAATATCCGTTTTCCCAATACTTCCAGCTTTCTGCGGAAAAACTTCCGGAATCTGCCAGAACCATCTTCCCATCTTTCCATTCATAATATCTCTTCTTTACGTTTACCTGTCCTTCCTGCGTCTGAAAATGGTAAATCACAAATTCTTCCGGAGAAAGAACTTCTATCAGCAGCAGCTTTCCCTTCTCTTTTTGTTCCACCTTTTGACAGAACTCAAGCGCCAAATCCGGCTGGGACATATTTACCTGGTTTCTGCCGTCAATTGCCGCATATCCCATGGAACCAAATTGTTCTACCAGACTGCGGACGTTTTCCAATGTATCCTCCTGGTTTTCTGCTGCTGTCTCTTCGTAAAATTCTGTCCCCAGCTGGACAATTTTCCGTTCTTCTTCCGGAAATGTTTCTTTCTCAGCCAGACTGCCGCACCCGCCAAGCGCTAATACCAGTAAAAAAATTCCCAGTCCTGTTTTTCGCATCTGCTTCTCCTTTATATTCGCATTTACCGTTCTTTCGTCTGATATTAAATATTTTCTATTTCACCCTCATAAAATGCTTCTATTTAAAATGATCAAATTTCTTCATATAATATTTTCCCTTCTTTCTGGATGGAATCCTTTAATTCCTGTTGTATTTTTTCATCTAAATTTATTATATCAAACTTCAAAAGGGTCGTTGTTTCTTCGTTTACATCTAATGAAAATCTGGCAAAATTACCGCCTTTTACTGCCAAATCAATATCACTCTTTTCTTTAAAGTCGCCCCTTGCTCTTGAGCCGAACAAAATCACTTTTTTTACCTGGTATTTTTTTGCAAACTCCTGTATTTCTCTGATTACTTCCTGTCTAATTCCTGTTTTTTCCATAATCTTCTCCCTGGCTTTTCTTTCCTTCAGTATAATATAAGCTGATTAAAAAAACAAATAGAATCCATTTACAGGAATTGCAAACCTTTATTTTTTGGAGTATAATACCACCGTTTTTAGATGATTTTTGTCAACCTGAACAAGTGATTTTTAATAGGATAACTACGATGAAACAAGATTTTCAGACTGCGATTGCAGAGAAATGTAAATATCTGGAACAATGCGGACGATTCAGTGAAGAAAAAAATGCTTATCAGCATGGAATGTCTACCGTATACCGGCACAGCATTCTGGTTGCGGCTGTCAGCCTGTCTATTGCCGACAAACTTGGCCTTCCGGTAAATCGGGATAATCTGATCCGCGGGGCACTGCTTCACGACTATTTTCTCTATGATTGGCATGAGAAAGACCGTTCCCACTGTCTCCATGGATTCCGCCATCCTTCGACTGCATTGAAAAATGCACGGGCAGATTATCCCCTTAATCGTATTGAAAAAAATATTATTGCGCGCCATATGTTTCCCCTTACTCCCATCCCCCCAACCTGTCGGGAAGCATGGCTGGTATGTATCGCAGACAAATACTGCGCGCTTCAGGAAACCTTACAGCCGATTCTATCCAGAGTGTCTTAATTGCTTTCATTTTTTTCATCTGCATCTTTCTGCGGATTCAGACCTGTATCTGTAATCCTGCAGATTGCTGTGCCTGGAAACACGAATACAATCTTTCCCTTCGCTTCCTTTCCCAGTTTGTCATAAAGCCTTCCTGCGCTCATGGACTCTCCTTTTACTGTAGAAGGGCTGTTCGCCACATATCCGCACTTTCCCAGCCCTTTTATCAGAACCTGTATCGCCTCTCTGTCATACTCATTGTCCGGTTCTTTGACCAATTTGACCTTCATCCCTTTTTCCATAAACTGACTGCCAAAATAATGGCTGCATCCTGCTATCGTAAAGTACATCTCTTTCATAATCTTTCCTCCTGACCGGCTGCTTCCGTTCTCTTCTATCTGGTTTTATTATAAACAGGAAGGTGTCCCATAAACACACCTCGCAGCTGAAAAATATCCCTCTGAACGGTTATTTACTTCTGATACTGCCGCATCAGCCGACGGATTTCATCCTTCATACGAGCTACAACCGATTCTGGCCCTGCAATTTTTACCCCTTCGCCTAGACCGATTACCCAGGACAAAAATTGTTTGCTGACTGCTGCTTCTACATTTACAAAAAAATGTGTATCATCCAGCCGGTTTAAGGTTACGTCTTTTCCAAACCGGTCTATAATCACTCCTGCAAACGAGTTTTCACACTCCAGACGCACCCGTTCTTCTTTTCCACCATACATTCCAAACATTTTTCTCGCATAAGCTGCCATATCAAAAGATTGAAAAACTTGTTCTCCTTCCCGTTTTTCGCCATTCAACTCAATATGAAGCATCTTATCCACCCTAAAATGTTTAATAATCCCTTTTTCACCATCGTAGGCAATCAGATAATAATTGCCGTCATTCCACGACAGTGCCCACGGACTGACCTTATAAACAGCGCCGTCATGCCTCAGCTCCATTTTTTTCTCCACATTCCACTGGAAATACTGGAAAGTAATTTTGGAATTTTCCCCTATTGCTGTCTGGATTCTGTCTACATTATAATAAATGCTTTCATTCATTGTCTTCACTCTTCCAGCAACAAATACCTGTCTATGAAGCTTTGACGCCTCATATCTGCTGGCCAGCCCCTCGAGTTTTTTAATCAGTTCGCTGGACTTTTTAGCCGTAATAAATTTGGCTGACTGGACAGAATCCACCAATAATTTCAGCTCTGCCAACTCAAATCTCCGGCTTCCCACATAGTAAAAATACGTTCTCCCTTCCTGAATTCCGATAATGTCCAATCCGTACAGGCGAAGACTTTCGATGTCATTATAAAGACTTTTCCGTTCCGCACTGATATTATAAGAAGCCAGATTCTCAATGATTTCCGTCATCGTAATCCGGTGGTTTTCATCCGTCTGTTCCAGTAAAATTTTCATAAGATATAACAGTTTCAGCTTCTGATTCGGAGACTTTGCCATACTCTGCCACCTCCCATAGTATACGAACTTTCTTCTCCTGTCTTATGTCCATTACCGTACATAGTCTAAAATCTCTTTCATAGGAACACCCTAGCATCCGTGTACAGGGGTAACACGCCTCAAAGAGGGAGAATTTCCCCATTTTCTGCGTTATCCTCAATCAGCGTACATCCAGTACGCTTCATTCGTCTGCCTTAAAAATGGGGAAATTCTCTCCACTTGAGGTCAGAAGAGTCAGAAACAGGTCAGATGACGCGTCTGCAAGGCACTTGAATGAGGTGTACTGGATGTACACCGATTGAAAGTAACGCAGCAGGCGCGTCATATGGACGTTTCTGACCGTATTGCCCCCTGTACACGGATGCTATCCTTTTCTTTGATTATATCAAAAAATCCGGACAGGGTGTTCATAATTTATTCATTCATGCGTTTGTCGTACCGTATTGCAACAATCATCCATTATCAGAAGCCTGGTCAGTTACACAATCCCCATCGTCTTTCCAATCCAGTATACCAGTCCCAGAAGCCAGCTTGCCAGGGTTCCGTATAGGATTACCGGCCCTGCAATGGTAAACAGCTTCACGCCAATGCCGAATACCTGTCCTTCTGTTTTAAATTCAATGGCCGGAGCTGCTACGGAATTGGCAAAGCCGGTTATGGGAACCAGGGCTCCCGCTCCTCCGAACTTGACAATCTTTGGGTATAAATTCAGTCCTGTTAACAGCACGCTGATTCCAATCAGACACAGGAGCGTCCAGGCACTGGCTGCATCTTTTTCCATTCCTGCTGATAAAAATCCATTCATAATGCCCTGTCCGACGGTACAGATGATCCCTCCTGTCAGGAAGGCTTTTGCCATATCTGCCATCATGCTGTTAACCGGCGTTACTTTTTTCACATACTGGTTATATGCGTTTTTATTAACTTCCATTTTATTTCCTCCTGCGTTTCTTTTACCCAACCCCAATCCGTTCTCCTATTCCTGTTACAAAATAGATTAGGGAACCCATCAGTTTCCCCAGCGCAATGGAAAGGATCACGTATTGGAATCCTACTGCCAGATGAATTCTTCTGGAAAATACCGGAAGCGCCTGCAGGGTTTCTGCCAGAGACATAACCAGACAGCCTACGAAAATCCCAATGCATACTCCAATGATTCCGGTAACCATACCGCCTGCCGCGCTTCCCGCTCCCTCTCCCAGAATGCTGGAAACTCTCTGGGCAATGGGAATCGGAAATTCATAAATATCCATGACATTTCCAAATGTTCCTCCCAGAATGATTACCGTCTCATAAAGAGACAAGTGATTCCAGGTTTTCGTTTTTCCAATCAGTCTGGGGAATACGCCGATGACAGCCAGAAATGCAAAGACTCCTGCTGCAATAATCCCACCAGATGCAAGTCCAATGGCGGCTGCAAACATCTGTTTAATAAATATCAATATCCTGCTCCTTCCTCTCTGCATTCTGGATCAGGGTTTTGCTGATATTATCTTCGTAAATCCGCATTTCTACTTCCAGCGGAGTTGGATCTGTATTTAATTTCCATTTGGCAAAGTGGTTAAAGAATACGGCAATTCCAATTGCCAGGCCAATGGAGTAAAACAGTTCCAGAACCGTAAAGCCTCCTGGTTCCCTCCCCATAATCAGAACATAAATTTCGTGAAACACTGCGGTAACGCTGACGTCGTTGTTAAATGTCATAATCGCAAATGCAGCTCCAAAAAAGCAGATCAGGCAGACCCCTATGGTTTTGATCCACTGCCAGAACCAGGCTGGATTTTTCGGAGGCTGGTAATCGATAATAAACTCGGTTTCGCCCAGATTATGAATCTGCAGATTCGGGTCCAGCTTTTGCAGCTTTTCCAACACCGGAACAATGGTCTCTACATACCGTTTCGGTTTATCTTTCTGGATTTTCCGGATTTTCACAGCGCTGCAGCGATTCTGGAGAGCCGGATTGTCACAAAAAATATCTGCCACATCCTTTAGAAGCACGTCTTTGTGGTGTACTTCTGTAATCTGCCGGATATTTAAATAAACAGAGGGAGAACTGCTCATAACAATCTCCCTCCGACTGCAGGCCCCCATACCAGGGTTCCCTGCTGCATAGCCTGATCCGGCAGACGGAACATACAGTACCAGACGGCTGCCCCAATCAGACCAATGCATAAAATCAGAACCAGGATTCCAAATACATATTTCAACGTATCCATTTTGGATCACACCCTTCCTTTCTCCATTGCTGATGTACACTGATGCTAGGGTTTCCAAAATAATGGTTTTTATGTACGGTTTTTAAAATCTTCCCTCATTTTTTTCAAGATCCTTTTTTCCATTCTGGAAACCTGAACCTGGGAAATGCAAAGAATGCCTGCAATCTCCGTCTGGGTCTGATTATAATAATACCGGCGCAGAATAATCTCTTTTTCCTGTCCGTCCAGGCTGCTTATCATCCCTTCCAGAATCATTTTATTCAGCAATTTTTCCTCTCTATTATCCTGATCTTCAATTTTATCTATGAGACAGCCGCTGTTTTCCGACTCGTCTCCCAGAGGCCGGTACAGCGATTCTATTTCAGCCCCAGACTCCAGCGACGCCGCAATTTCTTCTCTGCTGACCTCCAGCTTTCCGGCAATCTCTTCCAGAGTCGGTTCCCGTCCCAGAATGTTTCTCATTTCTTCTCTGGCTGCCTGGATTTTAACGCTCATTTCCTTAAGAGACCGGCTTACCTTAATCATGCCGTCATCCCTTAAAAACCGCTTGATTTCTCCTGCAATCATGGGAACCGCATATGTGGAAAACCGTACTTCAAAACTGGGATCAAATTTGTCAATCGCCTTCATCAGACCGATGCTTCCAATTTGAAACAGGTCTTCCATCTCGTGTCCTCTGCCGGAAAACCGGCGGACAATGCTCCAGATTAATCCTACGTTTTCCATTACCAGACGATCTCTGGCTTCTTTATCCCCTTCGTGAGACTTCCGGATTAATCTCATCGTCTCGTCCATGCGCTCACCCGCCTATGCGTTTTTTCATGGTGACCTTTGTTCCCTGGCCTGGTTTGCTCTCTACGGCTACCTCGTCCATAAATGCTTCCATAAAAGAAAAGCCCATTCCGGAACGTTCTCCAGTGGTATCACTGGTATACATAGGCTCCATTGCCTTTTTTAAATCTGCAATCCCAACCCCTTCATCCCGTATGGATAACGTCAGAAGTGTTCCGTTTCTTTCTGCTTCTATGTAAATCCTTCCCTTTTCTCCCTGATAGCCATGGATGACTGCATTGGTTACTGCTTCTGAAACCGCTGTTTTTACATCATCGATTTCTTCCAGGGTAGGATTCATCCTGCTCATAAAAACAGCAATTACTACCCTGGCAAATTCTTCGTTGCTGGATAAACTGTCTATCTCTATTTTGATTTTCTCTGCTTCTTCTTTTCTGCTCTCCATATCCGCTCCCCTTTCTAGTCCACAATCGCGGCTTCTTTTGTTTCAAAACTAGGCATCAGGCGGGCAATTCCTGCCACTGTCAGAATCCGGTGAACCTGAGGCCCAGCCCCGTAAAGGCGGACCTGTCCTCCGCTTCGTTCCATCTGCTTATACCGGTTTAACAAGACGCCAATACCGGATGAATCCATAAATTCCGTTTTGGAAAAGTCAAAGACAATCCGGTTGATGTAGTTTTCTGCCAGAAGCAGATCCGTTTCATAACGCAGATTCCGGCAGTTGTGATGATCCAGTTCTTTTGGCAGATGAATGATCAGGCACTGCTCCTTTGCTTCGTAAAGAAATGATACTTCCATGTTGATAATCTCCTTCCCCTTATTTTTTCCATTTTCGTCAAAAATATACCAGGAAAACCTGGCAAAATAAAAAAGACATCACGAAATCTGGTTTTCTTTCGTAATGTCTTTTTTCTTTCCAATCGGGCTGCTTGATTTGTTAATTAATGTTGTTCACTGGAACGGTTTCCGGAACTGGCTCTTCCGGCTGGGCTGCTTCTGTCTCCTGAGGCTGAGCCTGGGTCTGTGGCTGAGTCTGGGGTTCTTGCTGCGTCTGGGTCTGTGGCTCCTGACGGGACGTTTCTCCCCTGCTGCCAGAAGCGTTACTGTTTCCAGTGTTCTGCTGGGTACGGTCTGATCCGCCAGCATTTCCGCCTCTTTCTCCGTCATCTTCCTCTGCCGGTTCGGTCTGGCTCTGTCCGGCAGCAGACGTAGGCAGTCCCATTTCTCCCATAGCGGAAGCTGCCTGGGAAGCCTGCGCGCTTTCCGGAAAACTGGTAATAATCCTGCTGAAGCACTGTCTGGCGTTTTCCGTATCTCCTTTATCCTGATATAAGCGTCCTAACAGATACGTAGCAGATGGGTTGTCCGGATTGATCTCCAGGCTCTTCTGGTAATACTCCATAGCCTGTTCCTTCTGTCCGGAATTCCATGCGGCAGTTCCCAGATCTTCTAACGTCTGGTATCCGGTCGTCTGCATATCGGCGGTCACTGCATTGGCAATTTCCAGAACGCTCTGATCGGTAATCAGAGAAGTGTCCAGATCTACATACAGCTTTGCAACCGACATAATATCTTCATTGCGGTATGCCTGTAAAATGCCAATCATAATCTGATACTGCTTTAATACCAGTCCCGTATCTCCTTCAATGGTGGTAAGCTTATTTTCCATATCCTGGGACTTAGACTGGAGTTCCTCATAAGAAGCCTGAAGCGCATCCAGCTCCTGGTTCTTCTCATTTAACTTCTGGCTATAGGTAATAATCTCCTCGTTGTGCTTGTTGCTTAAAGCCCGCGTACTGGGCGGCATAATCAGAAAATACGTTACCATAACGCCTAATACCAGGCCGGCCAGAATGTTTAAAATACTCTGCCATCCCGTATTTTCTTTATATGTAGGCGGCATAATTACATCGTCATCCTGCATCTGGTGATGGGAAAACGCATTTTTCAGCTTCCGTTTTTCCACCTCCGCCTTACCGGTATTTTTCTTGACAATGGACATATACCACTGTGCTTTGGGATTGTTCCGGTCAATCTGAAGGACTTTATACAGGGATCGTCCTGCTTTCGGATAGTCTTCGTGATACATATAAAGAGCCGCTAACAACAGATGGGCTTTTACAAAATGAGGGTTGTCTTCGACTACCCTGGTCAGCTGTAAAATCGCCAGGTCATCGCTGTCGTGCTGGGCATACCAGAGCGCCTGGTTATACTTTTTCACATTCTGATCCACCACTTCCAGACGTCCTGGCTTTCTCTGGATCTCGTCCAGATAGCGATCCGCCGGATTGTCTGCCGGATGAAGATTGGTGCTGATAACCCACTGGACCAGTGCGTCAGACACTTCTCCCATTTCATAATAAATCAGCCCCAAAAGGTTTCTGGCATCCATCTGGTATTTATCAAAATGGAGGCTCTTTTTTAAGCAGTCTACTGCTCCGGAAAGGTCTCTGATATTTGCTTTTTCCAAACCCAGATTGTAAAAACTGTTGGCAATCTGGCGGTTCCGTTTTACATAATCCATGCCTGCTATTCCCTGACTTCCTTAATCATTTCCATCATAATATCGGTCATATCCGTTAAGTCGCTTTTCACAATCTCGTCTGCAATTTCTTCCACGTCCAGGCTGGGTTTAAAGCGGCTGAGTTCTTCTTCAAAATTAATAATTGATTCTGCCATAATGCTCTCCTTTTGTACTTCTGCAATACACATAAAATTATATAATAAGACCTTACCTTTGTGCAACCATATTCTTTCGGGCTTTTTCGTCCAAATACGTCAATTCTGTGCCCATCTATACAAAAAATCAGGAATTCGAAGTAGGAATATAGGGAATCAGCACCCCTGCCACGCTGGTAATCGGCATAGTCTGCAGCCAGATATGGCCTGGTCCGGTAATGACTGTGTTAAACAGTCCCTCTCCTCCAAACAGGACGTTTTTCACTCCTGAAACCATCTGGATATCCATCTGGCAGCTGGCCGTCATAGCCGCCAAATACCCGCTGTCTACTACAATCTGCTGGCCTGCTCCCAATTCATACTCCACTACATGGCCATCAAATTCTGCAAATGCGATTCCTCTTCCGGATAATTTCTGAAGGATAAATCCCTCGCCTCCAAATAGTCCGGAACCAAACTTTTTATGGAAATGGGTGGAAAGTTCTACTCCGCTTTCTGCTGCCAGAAACCCGCTTTTTTGTAAAATCAGCTCATTTCCTGGCCCTATTTCAAAGGCTTTTATCGCCCCTGGAAAGCTGGATGCAAAAGCAATCAGTCCCTGTCCTCCCTGGGCTGTATAAATATTCTGGAACAACGCTTCTCCTGAAAACATACGGCCAAACATCTTTCCAATGCCGCCGTTGCTTCCTGTCTCCATCTTCATATTCGGGGACATCCATGCCATAGATCCCCGTTCTGTAATCATCTTCTCTCCTGCCTCCAGCTGGCAGATTACTACTGGAAGTGTATCGCCCTCAATCTTATAGCGCATTCTTTGTCCTCCTGTTTTTGAATTTTCTTCATTGCGATGTAGTTCTATTATAGAAAGGAACAAACGGAAAGGCAAGAAATTTTCTATTAAGGTTTTCTATCAAATTTTCACATATCGTGGTATACTGGATGAAATGAAAGCGGCAGATTCGCTGCCAGAAAGGATGCTCTATGAACTCACAATCCCATAAATTTTCCCAAAAAACCTTTTCCGCAGTCTCCCGCCAGGACGGACTGGTTTTAGATGTGCTGGCACTTGTACCGGAAAGTCCAAAAGCCATTGTACAACTGGCTCATGGTATGTGCGAACACAAAGAACGGTATCTTCCTTTTATGGAGTATCTGGCTGGTCTTGGATTTCTGTGTGTGATAAACGATCACAGAGGGCACGGAAAAAGCGTGAGAGGTATGGAAGACCTGGGCTATTTTTATGCCAACGGCGGGCCGTCCCTGGTAAAGGATCTCCATCAGATTACCTGTATGATCCGGAAACAGTACCCTGATCTCCCGTTCTTTTTCTTCGGGCACAGTATGGGATCTCTGGCGGCGCGGGTCTATTTAAAATATTACGAAAAGGAGCTGGACGGCCTGGTTGTCTGCGGTTCTCCCAGCAATCAGCCCATGGCCGGATTCGGCCTTTTCCTAGTTCGCCTGCTTTCCCGCATCAAAGGCAGTCATGCCCGAAGTCCCCTGGTAAACCAGCTGTTTTCCGCGTCTTTTGAAAAGCCGTTCCAGTCAGAAGGAATGGTTCACGCCTGGATTTCCAAAGACCGATCCGTAGTAGAAGCTTATAACGCCAGCCCTTACTGCAATTTTACCTTTACTCTTAATGGATACGAATCTCTTTTATGGCTGGTACAGCAGACCTACAGCCGCAAAGGATGGAACGTCAGGAATCCAGACCTTCCCATTCTCTTTGTGTCTGGTTCTGACGATCCCTGCATGGTTTCAAAAAAGAAGTTTCAGAAATCTGCAGAAACCCTTAGAAAAGCCGGCTACAAACACGTATCTGCCAAACTGTATTCCGGTCTTCGCCATGAGATTTTAAATGAAAAAGAGAGATGCCTGGTCTACAAGGACATCTCTGCTTTCTTTACTCATATTCTGTCGTAGTACATACTTTTTTCAGTCTTTTTTCGGAAATGGAAAGATATTCTTCGCAGTTGTCAATGCCGATAAACTGCCTTCCATACCGCAAAGCTGCCACTCCTGTTGTGCCGGATCCGCAAAATGGATCCAGCACCAGCTGGCCTTCTTTTGTGGACGCCAGAACGATCCGTTCCAGCAGATATTCCGGCTTCTGGGTCGGGTGCTTTCCTTCCGATTTTTCCGAAGGCCTGGTCAGACTTCCCACCCACACATCTTTCATCTGCTTTCCGCCGTTTTGTTCCTTCATCACCTCATAATTAAAGAGATGCCTGGAAGTTTTCTCATTCTTCTGGGCCCATAAAATAGTCTCCGTCGAATGGGTAAAACAACGGCAGGCCAAATTAGGCGGAGGGTTGGTTTTCTGCCAGGTAATGTTGTTGATAATTTTAAACCCTTCCTGTTCTAACGCCATCCCAATGGAGTAAATATTGTGAAAGGTTCCGGAAATCCAGATACTTCCGTCCGGC
Source organism: uncultured Clostridium sp. (assembly GCA_900542035.1). Taxonomy (GTDB): domain Bacteria; phylum Bacillota; class Clostridia; order Lachnospirales; family Lachnospiraceae; genus UMGS1370. The sequence continues at coordinate 103,130 of UQMJ01000001.1, read as the reverse complement.
TTTAAGATTTTTCTGCACAGCCGGATCCACTGACGGTTAAATCTGTGTTTTTCCATCAGACCGCCTGCCTTGTCCCAGTCGCCTTTATTGACGGACACCATTTTTCCTCCCTGGCAGGTAATCCCGTCATTGCTTAAAAAATAGGGAGGATCTGCAAAAATCATATCTATGGTTTCCGGTTTTATTTTTTTCAGTACCTGGAAACAGTCTCCCAGCACCAGTTTACAATCCGGCCTCCCATAGTAAATGGGAAGCCGCCTGTTTAAAACGCTGTCCATGCTGCGCTCCTTAAAAATTGCAGATAATGACCTCTTCCCCAACCCGATTGGCCGCGTCGGAATTGATCATCCTCTTTACGCTGACTGCATCTATCCGGTAGCCCTTTCCATCGTATAGTTCATGGATTAAGTCTGTATTGTGATTGGTCAGCATACAGTAACATCCCCGACTGGTCAGATCATCAAATAATCTGGCCAGCCTTTTATGACTTTCTATATCAAATCCTTCTTTTGTATAAGATTCAAAGGAAACCGGATTTAACGGGGCATACGGGCTGTCAATAAATACAAAGTCGCCTTCTCCTGCCGTCTGACACGCCTCCTCAAAGTCGCCGTTTACAAGCTCAACGGTCTTTAAATACTGGGCTACTGCCAGAATATTTTCCCGACTGCAGGATTTCTGCCTGCTGTTGTTGTAAGGCACATTAAACAAGCCTTTTGCATTGACCCGATAAAGGCCGTTAAAGCAGTGCTTATTTAAAAACACAAATAATGCGGCCAGTTCTTCGTCCAATTCTCCTTCTGTCAGCTTCCGGTTGTAGGTTTCCCGCATGGCATAGTAATAGGCCTTTCCGTCTTCCCACATGGCTTCGTCCAGCCTCTCGACGGCTGCAAGAAATCCTTCCGGATCGGTCTGAATCTGCCGGTACGTATGAATCAGTTCCCGATTAATATCATTTATCAGCGCGTCTTTTGGAAGAAGTTCCAATACTACGGCTCCGCCCCCTACAAATGGCTCATAATACCGTTTGTAATGTTCCGGCATCCGTTCTTTTATCTGGGGTAATAATTGTCTCTTTCCGCCAGCCCATTTTACAAAAGGCGCTGCCTGTCTGCTTGTCATACTTGATTCCTCGTCTCTAAACGCCCGATTACTTTCCTAACTGTTCCAGCCGCTCTTTTACCTGCTCCATCATCTGGGTGTATTTCGCAAGCTTTGCCTTTTCCTCTTCGATCTTGGCTGCCGGAGCCTTGCTTACAAACTTCTCGTTGCTTAACATTCCGTTTACGCGGGCTAATTCTCCTGCCAGACGTTTTTCTTCTTTATGAAGACGCTCTAACTCTTTCTCAATGTCTACCAGTTCGGCAAATGGAATGTAAATGTTGGCATGAGGAATTACAACGGAAACCGCGTCTTCTCCAATACCGCTCTTATCTTTCTGAATCAGCACCTCGCTGGCATAGCCTAAGGTTCCAAAGAATACCTTTCCGTTCGTGAAAATATCGGCAACCTCCTGATTTTCCGTTACCACAAATACCTTTGCTTTTTTGCTCGGCGGTACGTTCATGGTGGTGCGCACGTTACGGATTGCGCGGACTGCTTCTTTCATGGTTTCTACGGCCGTTTCCTCTGCCGCAAAGTTCCACTCTTCCTTGTAAACCGGCCAGTTGGAAACCATAATGGATGCTTCTTCGTCCTGAAGGTTGCAGAAGATTTCTTCCGTAATAAACGGCATATATGGATGAAGCAGCTTTAAGGACTGAATCAATACGGTCTTTAAGGTCCAGATTGCAGCTGCCTTGGTGGTGTCTTCGTCATTCCACAGACGCGGTTTTACCATCTCAATGTACCAGTCGCAGAATTCTTCCCAGATAAAGTCGTAAACCTTCTGAAGAGCAATTCCCAGCTCATACTTATCCATGTTGTCGGTTACATCTTTTGTCAGAGTATTGACCTTGGAAAGAATCCACTTATCTGCCATGGTCAGATCTTCTGCCTGAACCTCTGCATCCGGCGCTTTTTCAATATTCATCATAATGAAACGGGACGCGTTCCATACTTTATTTGCAAAGTTTCTGCTGGCTTCTACTCTCTCCCAGTAGAAACGCATATCGTTTCCAGGAGCATTTCCGGTCATTAAGGTCATACGGAGAGCATCAGCGCCGTACTTGTCAATCACTTCCAGAGGATCGATTCCGTTTCCTAAGGATTTGCTCATCTTACGGCCCTGGGAATCTCTTACCAGACCATGGATTAACACCGTATGGAACGGCTCTTTTCCAGTTTGCTCCAGTCCGGAGAATACCATACGGATTACCCAGAAGAAAATAATATCGTATCCGGTTACTAATACGTCGGTTGGGTAGAAGTAATCCATTTCTTTGGTGTCATCCGGCCAGCCCAGAGTAGAGAATGGCCACAATGCGGAAGAAAACCAGGTATCCAGGGTATCTTCATCCTGCTTAAAATGGGTACAGCCGCATTTTGGGCAGACAGAAGGCATTTCCTTTGCTACCACCATTTCGCCGCACTCTTCACAGTAATAAGCTGGAATCCGGTGACCCCACCACAGCTGTCTGGAAATACACCAGTCGCGGATGCCTTCCAGCCAGTGAAGGTACGTTTTTCCAAAGCTTTCCGGAACGAATTTTAAACGGCCGCTCTTTAATGCTTCAATAGCCGGTTTTGCCATCTCATCCATCTTTACAAACCACTGAGGCTTAATCATTGGCTCAACGGTTGTGCCGCAGCGGTCATGGGTTCCGACATTGTGGGAATGTGGAACTACTTTTACCAGAAGGCCCTGTTTCGTTAAATCTTCTACCATGGCTTTTCTGGCTTCGTAGCGGTCCATACCGAAATACTTTCCAGGAACGCTGATGGTCGCGTCGTCGTTCATCATGCAGATTTCCGGCAAATTGTGACGCTTTCCTACCTCAAAGTCATTCGGGTCATGGGCTGGGGTAATCTTTACGCATCCGGTTCCAAATTCTTTGTCTACATAAGAGTCGGCAATGACCGGAATCTCTCGGTCCGTTAACGGCAGCTTTAACATCTTGCCAATTAAGTCTTTATAACGCTCGTCTTCTGGATTTACAGCAACTGCGGTATCGCCAAGAAGGGTCTCCGGTCTGGTAGTTGCAATCTCCACAAAGCGGCCTTCTTCTCCAACGATCGGGTAATTGATGTGCCAGAAGAATCCGTCCTGCTCTTCGTGCTCGACTTCTGCGTCGGAAATAGAGGTCTGGCAGACCGGACACCAGTTAATAATACGGGATCCTTTGTAAATATAGCCTTTTTCATACAGTCTGGTAAATACCTCTAAAACGGCTTTGGAGCAGCCCTCGTCCATGGTAAAACGCTCTCTGTCCCAGTCAGCGGAAGATCCCAGCTTGTGAAGCTGCTTTACAATCCGGCTGCCGTACTCGTCTTTCCACTCCCAGGCTTTTTCTAAGAAGCCTTCTCTTCCCAGATCGTGCTTTTCGATGCCCTGACTCTTTAATTTATCAATTACCTTTACTTCTGTTGCAATGGCCGCATGGTCTGTACCTGGCTGCCACAGCGCTTCATATCCCTGCATTCTCTTATAACGGATTAAAATATCCTGCATGGTATTGTCTAACGCATGGCCCATGTGAAGCTGTCCGGTAATGTTTGGCGGCGGCATTACAATGGTAAATGGCTTTTTGCCTTCTCGTTTTCCTCTCTCCGCGTCTGCGTGGAAATATTTGTTGTCCAGCCACTTCTGATACAGACGCTCTTCAATGTCCGCTGGATTATAGTTCTTTTCCAATTCTTTCATGTCTTTTCTCCTTATTTTTTCTTTCTATTTTATTTTCTAGTTTTGCGTTTCTGTTCCTGCTGCCAGATTCAGCGCTTCTTCTGGACGCTTCAGATAATAATCTGCCTCAATAGGCTCCTTGCTTCTGCATCCCCACAGCGCCAGCGCTCCCTTTACCCCAGCCGCCTTTGCACATTTCATATCGTAAATGCTGTCTCCAATGTAAAGAACCTGGTCTGGATCCGCCTGGGCTTTTTCCAGATAATACAGCATAGGGTCTGGATTTGGCTTATGCTTTTGCGTATCGTCGCAGCAGACTGCAATCTCAAAATAGGTTCCCAAACCTCTGGAACTTACGCCTTTTTCATACTCTTCTCTGCTTCTGGAAGTAATCACTCCCAGATGAACCCCTTTTTCTTTTAGCTTTTTCAGGGTTTCTTCGATTTTTTCAAACACCTTGATTGTGTGTTCTTCTTCATCGGCAAATTGATTCCAGACTGCAAAATTTTCTTCCGTATCCGGAATGTTCAGTTGTTTCAAGGCGTCTGCCCCAGTAATCCCCAGTGAAAACTGAAGGTCTTCTTCCGAGATTCTGGTCCCGTGCATCTGGAAAACCAGGCGCTGCAAAGACCGGATAATGGAATATTCCGTATCCAGCAGAGTGCCGTCTACGTCAAATACCACGTGTGAATAAACGTTCATTTTTCCTCCTACATCTGTCTGCGGACGATCCGGTATTCATCATCTAACTGGTAATACGGACAGGCAAAATTGGAACTGCTTAAAAATCTGGCCATTTCATCTTCGTCCAAATCTGCTTCACAGATGTAATACCCATAGTCTTCGTCATACGTATAGTTCACGCAGGTATCGCAGCTGGTCTGCTTTTCTTTTTTTGCCGGTTTCAACTGCTTCATGTTAAATTCTCCTTTTACAAAAGAACCTGTGACCGTTTTGCAGCCATCTGATAGTTGTCCCATTTTTCTCCCTGATAAGAAAAAGCCTCTTTTATAAACTGTTCCTCCTGAAATCCAACTGCTTCGTAGCAGGCTTTGGCCCCAGGATTGTTGGCAAATACCCTCAGTCTTACGGTATCTGCTTTTAAAATCGTAAACGCATACCGCAAAGCCAGAGAAAGCATTTCTTTTCCGTATCCCTTTCCTCGGATGGATGGATCCACCACAATAAATCCAAAAAAGAGACTGTTTTCCTGGTAATCCATATTCCGCATCAGAAGATGGCCTACTACCCTGCCAGTTTCATCTGTCACAGCCATAGGCCATCCATTGCTGTCCTCTTCCCATTTTCTGCAGTAATCGTCTACCTGCTGTCTTGTCAATGGATAGGAAAACTGTCCTGCACTCCACTTTGTAAACATCTCTTCATTGTCAAACCACTTTACCAGATATGCTCCATCTGCTGGTTTGAATGGACGTAATCGAAGCATCTTTTCCTCCTGAAACTCCTATGAAATAAAAGAACCCTCTGCATACAAGTATGCAAAGGGCGAATTATCGCGGTACCACCTTTTTTCTGCCAGCTTTTCAGCACAAAACCTGCTGCCGGCAATCTCTTAAACCCTGTAACGCTGGCTCTGCGGGAATCCCTACCGGACAGATCTGGTATCAGACGTTCATCCGTTGAGAACTCCGGTTCAGAAGCTACCTTCCATCTGCTCTTCCTCGGACTGCCTTCCAGCCAGTGAGCCGTCCTCTCTGCCAGGGTCTGCAAATGTACTCCTCTTCCTCATAACCTTTTCAAAAAATAAATTGATTCTTCCTAATAATATCGGGGTTTTCAACATTTGTCAACCCTAATTATTCAGAATGGAGGGCCGGAAGCTGCTCTTGCGCAAGGGCGGGAAATATTCGTGCAAAGTATTGTTTTCTTCGTGCAAATAGCATATACTATAATTACTAACAGAAAGGGGTTGATACTATGGCTGGAAATACCACAAATATCAGTATTCGCATGGATGCAGATTTGAAAGCGCAGGCCGACGCACTGTTTAATGAACTTGGCATGAATCTGACTACGGCTTTCAACATCTTTGTACGGCAGGCGCTTCGCGAGGGCGGCATTCCCTTTGAAGTAAAGCTGGAACAGCCGAACAAAGAAACGATTTCTGCCATGCTGGAAGCGGAAAGGATTGCAAAAGACCCATCTGTAAAGGGATACCATGACCTTGATGAGTTATTTGCTGATCTAAAAAAATGAAAAAAACAAAATACGCTGTCAAATACACAACTAATTTCAAAAAAGACTACAAACGAGCTATTAAACGAGGTCTGAAAATTGAATTGCTGGAGCAAGTTGTAGCACTATTAGCAACGGGAGAACCTCTTCCTGAAAAGAATCGCGACCATGAACTATCTGGTAATTGGGCAGGCCATCGGGAATGTCACATTCTCCCCGACTGGCTGCTTGTCTACCGCATTGAAAACCAGGATATTTTTAAGCTTTACATATGTCCGGTATCTCCACAGTATGGAAAAAGAAAGAGTCATGGTTATGACATCACTTACATCTGGTGCTGCTGTCATAGACAGAAACACTGGCAAAAAAATCATAATAATGATTGATGACCCAAATCCCGTTACTAATTGGACAATTCCGCCAAGCAGAGATGCTCCCGCTACCATCAATAAATTTCCCATGATTCTTTCTTCTCCGTTTTATCAATCGTTTATCACTGCAATTCTACAGGACCATTGATTCTTGCTGATTCGTAAATTCCCTGAACAATCTCCAGTGTCTTTCTTGCATCCTCAGCCGACCACGGCATAAGAGTTCCTTCTTTCAAAGCCTGATAGCATTCCCTTATCTGATAAAAATGATAACTGCCCCAGTAGCTTTCTCCGTTTCGATTCGGACACGCTTCCGGTAAAATTTCTTCTCTTTCTCCAGAAGCATATGTAATTTCCATCTTATCATAGGTAAGAAGGGCTGTTGCCTTTTCACAGCTTATTTCTACCCGAATAGGACTGTTGGTCGTATAATAATTGCAGGCATAAAAGGAATAAATAGCCCCGTTTTCCAGCCATACTGCTGCATCTGCCTCATCCTCAACTTCAATTCCAGTCAAGACGCGGCGAGAGGTGTGTCCCATAATCTTTTTCGCTTCAAGCCCTGTCATATAACGTACCAGGTCGATCGAATGAATAGCCTGATCGATAATCACTCCACCGCCTTCCGTCTCCCATTTTCCCTTCCAGTCACATTGATAATAGCTTTCCGGACGATACCAGTTCAGAGTAGAAAATGCACCTTTCACTTCGCCAAATTTACCGGATGCAATTTTCTTTTTTACTTCCTGTACACCTTCAATGAACCGGTTCTGATAAATGACGCCTAGCTGCATACCAGTCCGTTTCTGTACCTGAATCAGCTCGTCTGCTTCGGAAAGGCTGATTGTAACTGGCTTTTCTGTCAATACATTTACGCCGCATTCCATCGCTGCAATGGCATATTTTCCATGCAGATGATGAGGAAGCAGAATATGAATCAAATCCGGCTTTACTTCTGTAAGAATCCTTCGAAATTCCTTTAGTTCCACCTGATCCGATACAAGGCATCCTGAAAATTTCCGCGCCAGCTTTTCTGCTCTGTCCAAAACTTTATCCATAGCCAGTACTACTTCTGTCTCTTCTTTTAATTTGTAAAATGCCTCTTCATATACTGATACAATTCGTCCGCAGCCGATTACCGCCACCCGCAGCTTCTTCATTTTACTTTCCTCCATGCATCATATCATTCAGGCCACGCAGGTAGCCGAGCGCGCTGGTATAGCTGGTTTCATCAAAATTGCCAATCTCATATTCCACAATTGCCCAGCCGTTCTTTCCCAGCACTTTGTCCAATACAGGGAGCAGTTTTACGTAGTTCATATCGCCTGTGCCCAGATCCACATATCCGGCATGAACCTTTGAAAAGATTTGATTCTGACCTTCTTCTGACTTCTTATAGTCCCTTAAATGCACATAACTGAAACGCTCCGGACTGCTTTCCAAAAGTTTGACCGGATCAAATCCCGATACTGCCGCCCAGCCAGTATCTAATGCAAATTTCAAGTCAGGAGCATACTGTACCAGTGTGTTCCAGATCAATCCATTATCTGCAAATTCCCAGCTATGATTGTGGTAATGAACCTGCACCCCCAGCTCCTCTTTTATTTTCTTAACAATTTCATTGAGTGTTTCTGCAGCTTTCTTAACTAGCTCTGGATCGTGAAGCTCTGGTTCTGTTGCACCATTTCCAATGGCAAAATTCTGAATTGCCTCAAACTCAATTCCACCTGTAGCAATTACATTTTTATTCTTCATCGGCGCTACAAATCTGGCTGTCGTATAAAGAGCTTCTTCTGCTGTTTGGGGATTATTGATAAGATCTATTAGTTTCAAACCATTGCAGTGCATTCCGCTCATTTCTACATGATTTTCTTCTAAAGCGTTTAAAAGCTTCTCTCTGTTCCCTGTTCCGAAAAAACGCTGTCCAATCTCACAACCCTCTGCTCCTGCCCTTGCCAGTCTGCCAAGAACTGCTTCCGGTAATGATGCAATCTCTGCTCCATATAGTACACAATGTCCACCAAATCTCATGTCATTTCCTCCATTTTCTGTAAAACTCCCATTAGAATAGTTTTACAATATTGCCTGTCTTTGCAGACTCGTGAGCTGCCTGAATTAATTCCTGCATATATATACCGCGTTCAAATGTCAATAAATGATCCTTTCCATTCTGAATTGCATCTAAAAATTGGCGGATTTCATAATAAAAATTGATTTCAAACGGAACTCTCGGAGCACGTTCATCATCGCCGTAGCATTCTTCCGGTACTGGTACCACTTCGGGAGCTTTCGCATAACCGCTGTTCTTATCTTTCAACTGAAGGGTCAGTTCAAATGGTTTTGCACCATTGAAGATCATCTTTCCGCCTGCGCCTACAATTTCCAGCATAAAGGTTGCCCCTATACGGCTTGCTGTAAAGCTGTAGATAGTTCCGCTTTCTGTGCGGCAGTTCCAGCAGGCTACGTCATCATTCGTCACATCTCCCATCACACCTGGCTTGCCGATTACTTCACGCCTGGTAATCCCAGTGTGTTCCATACAATGAATCTCGCGAATCTTTCCACAAGTATCTCTCAGCAGGTAGTCGCAGATATCCATCATATGGCTCCCAAAATCTGCCAAAGCTCCAGGACCAGACAAATCTTCCTGCATCCTCCATTCCAGTTTTACATCTGGATTTGCAATCCGGTCTCCGCCCTGCTCTTCTCTAACAAAATATACATCTCCAATTGTTCCTTCATCCAGAAGCTTTTTCATGTAAACAAATCCTGGAATATCACGATAGCAAAGTCCGATCATCGTCACTTTATTAGAAAGTTTTGCATATTTTATTGCCTCAGCACAATCTTCTGGAGTTGGTGCAAATGGCTTTTCGCATAATACATGACAGCCAGCCTTTAATGCGGCCACAGTAAGCTCCACATGGGTTGCATTTGGCGTGCAAATGCTAACCGCGTCACATAGTCCGAATAATTCTTCTAAATTGCTGCATACCTTTGCATCTTTTAATTCCAGATCCTCCACATACTTTTCCGCGCGTTCCTGCAGTAAATCGTAAACTGCAGTAATCCTGGCATCCGGACAGCACTGATAGGCTTTGATGTGATTTCTTGCAATTCCAATGTTAAATCCCGTTCCAATCATGCCAATTCGTACCATAATCTTCTCCTCCTGTTATTTAGATATATTTTTCAAGAAATTCCCTGCTTTTTAAAATTCCATCTGTTACTGCCTTCAGACTTCCTTCATAATCTTTGTCTTCATGTTCGATGCTGATCGTTCCGTTATAGCCAATTTTTTTCAGCTCATCAAATATCCGGTTCCAGTCAATCTCCCCTCTTCCAGGAATACGGTATGTCCACCAGCTGAAATCGGTCAAAATACCAGTTCTTGCAAGCTGTGCCCTGTCAATCGCCGTGTCCTTGGCATGAACATGAAAAATCTTATTTCCAAATTCTGCAATCGGCTCATACGGATCAATCATTTCCCATACCAGATGGCTGGGATCGTAGGCAAGACCTACACACTTACTATCCAACCGTTCAAATATCCTATGCCACATCACAGGAGAAATCGCAATATTTCCCATCAGCGGACAATTTTCAAAGCATAATTTTACACGATTTTTTTCCGCTAGTTCTACCAGCGGGCCAAAGGCATTCACAAACTCGTCCATGCTGCGGACCGGAATTCTGCGAATCATATTTCCTCTGTCCTTTACTGCCGGATCTCTGTCGTAAATTCCTTCTTCAATGGATTTGTTAATTCCCGTTGAGGTAATCACTTTTTCGATTCCCAGTTTACCAGCAAACTCAATTCTCTTTTTCAATTGAGCGATATGTTCCTCGGCCTCTTTTTTGTCTGTACTTAAATAATTCCGGCAATAAATCAACGCCGTAATATGGATCTTTCCTTCAGACAATACTTTTTCATAATCTTCTAAAGAAAGCGGCAGCGACGGCCCGCATTCCAAATCGGCAAATCCGTGTTTGACCGCCCAGTCTGCTACCTGCTTCAGACTTTGAAAATCCGGACTATTCTGGCGCCTTGCTTCTTCCACCAGGCTGTTTGTCAAAAAGCCAATATTCACAATCTTCTCCCCTTCCCAAAATACAATCGACCTTTTATTTCTTTAACTTAATTAATTAAATTATTTAATTTAATAGTATCATTATAAATACATTTTGTCAATTAATATATTTCTTTTTTATTTGTTTTGCACAAAAAAATTGGCAGTGCTGAAATATTTTTCCAACACTGCCAATTCTTACGGATTCCCAATCAAAAATCTTTCAATCGCCATTCCGCAGGCACCTCTGGCGCCTGTATATCGGTTCGCTTGAATAAAGTCGATTTTCAAATCCAGTTCATTTTTAAACATATTATTTTCCAGAACCATTTTTCTTAGGTACTTTTTCAATACTTGACTGTTCATCAATGCGCAGTCTACTACAACCAATTCTGAGTTCAGCAGATTCACAATATTCGCAATGGAGATACCCATATATTGCACTGCCGGCAATATACTCTCCAATAGCTCTTCATCTCCGCAATCAATCGCCAGCGCCAGTTCCACAATTTCCGGATTTTTTGGATCTCCACAAACCTTTCTTAGAATTTCTGCACGTCCAGCTTGCAGCAGTTCTTTTGCTTTCCGGATTAATTGCTGCTCTCCGATAAACGCCTGCAGGCATCCTTTCTTTCCGCAGTCACAAGCAGGTCCATCCAAATCCATAATCGTATGACCAATATCTCCTGTTCCATGCTTTCCTTTTCCAAAAGGCCCTCCATCTGACATAATACAACAGGAAATTCCCATCTGCGCAAAGTAATACAAGTATACATCTGGTCGTTCTTCCCGCTCAAACATATCCTGGCCAATTGCTCTGACCCTGACATGATTTTCAATACAGACCGGCATTTCAAGAAGATCCGATAAATCTTTCTGAATTTGTTCGTTCTGCCAGGTTACATGATCCATAGAACTGCATACCAGAATCCCTTTTTCCGGTTCTACCATTCCAGGAGTTGCCCAACCGGCTCCTATGATAGGAACTTTATCCGCTTTTGCCCGTTTTATCAAAGAGTCTACACATTCTCTGGTTTTTAAAAGCATCTCTCCATAAGAGTTTTTTTCTGGCTCAAGAATCCTCTTTGTCTTTTCTATCAGATTCCCCCTTAAGTCTGTAATACAGCCAATAATTCCTACTGCGCTCCATTCTATTCCCAGAGCATATCCGGCTTCTTTTACAAAATCAACTGCTGATGCCTTTCTTCCCATTGAGCCTGAAGCTGACAAGACAGGTTCTTCTCTTAAAACCCCATCCTCTAAAAGTTGCTTTATTGTAGTTGTAACCGTAGGAAGCGTCACTCCCAGCTGTTTAGCTACCTCACTTCTCATAATCGGCCCCTGCTGATAAATGGTTCCAAGAATTGATGCATAGTTATCTTTCCTAACTTTTGATAAATTTGAACCGGACTTGATTTTCATAACTGCTTACTCACCTTTGCAATTCTTTTTCGCTCTCATAATTATACGAAATATTCAAGAAAGTTTAAAGGCTCGTATCAAAAAATTTTCCAGTTTCCTTACTATTTCTATTTCAACGCTTCATAATCTGCCTCTGTATAGTCCTTTGTAACATCCCAATTCGGGAATTCAAAAGTATTGAAATCCAGACCTACAGCCTCTGATGCTCGTTTCCACTCTTCTGTAGAAGCATCGGATAATTTTTTTAACTCTCCTTCATAATCTGTAATGCTTTGTGCCAGTACGCCCTGTACAATAGCGCCAAGACTTGGCTGTACGTCCTTTACTTCTGCATAAAAATCATATGCCTTTTCATCTCTGGTTGTTGCAGATGGAATATCTTTTGATGTCGTCTCAGCAATCTCATAATATTCTTTCATAACTTCATTGTTCAGATGTTTTTCATTCACTGCCGGAACAATAGACACATAATTTCCATCTTCTACACAATCAGACTGATAATTGTATTCTTCGCTAAACAAAGCCATCAGATATTCGGCTGCTTCCTTTGGATGCTTAGACTGTTTATAAAGCCCCATCCATGGTGCACTTTCAACCTGCTGAACGCCTCCCTTTATTTCTCCATCTGGGGTCGGGACTGCCATAACGCCATAGTTTAAATCTGGATAAGTCTGATCCCACGGCGGAATACACCACATACCCTGGCAAAGGAATCCGGCCTGTCCCTGAGCAAACAATTCACGTGCTTCCGGAGCTCCGATATTGACCGTATCTGGGTGAATGCTTCCGTCTTTTACCAACTGCTCCAGTAAAGCCATTGCACCCACCATCTCTTTACTATCATAGGAAGCCCTTCCATCGACAGTCAGAACTTTTGCATTCTGTGCAATCTTTCCTCCTGCTGCTCCTGCGAGGCTACGCGCTAAAATATCAAGTCTGTTCAGCTGTTTTCCTCCCTCAATTAACCCATATACCTGGCCATTACCCGTCTCGGTAATCTTTTTGCAAGCCTCAACAAATTCGGCATAACTTTTCGGAACTTCCGTTACACCTGCATTCTCTAAAACATCTTTATTATAGTAAAATAAGCAGTTTACTACTGGTACATTCTCTGGAATTGTATACCAATCTTCTCCCTGATGAGACACACCTTCTTTTAAAACTTCTGGATCTAAAGACGCCTTAAATTCTTCTGTTACATAAGGATTCAACGGCTGATACCACTCTTCCTGAAGAGCTGTACTAAGTGTCATACCAGTTGGTATCGGAAACAGGTCTGGACCATCTCCTGATTTAATCATAGTAACGATGGTGTTCTTAAACTGATCAATGGTAAGCATAGTATATTCAATCTTAATATTAGGATGATCCTTCATATATTGCTCGTTGAATTCTTCTCTGCGCTTCATAGAGCTGTCACTCCAGTCTACGATACGCAGCGTAATCTGCTCTTCGCCAGACGAAGTATCTGATGAATCTTCTGCTGAAACCTCTGTCTTTGTCTCTGCAGCTGTCTCGTTTGAATCGGTTCCAGTGCTGGGCATTGCACATCCTGCAAGGCTTCCGGCCAGCATTGCCGCTGTCAGCGATAATGCTCCAACTTTTTTCAATTTCATAAAACATCCTCCTTTAATTTCTATTTCAGGGTATTGACACCCTTACGTTTTAGACTCTACATATCCATCAGCTCTTCACTGCTCCCGCAATTCCTTCTACAAAGTATTTTTGAAGGAAGATAAACAGAATAATAATCGGAATAACAGCTATCGTACCTCCTGCTGCAATACCAGTCCAGTCTACTGTATTCTCGCCTCTGAATGCATACAAACCAACAGCCAGAGTACGGGAAGACGGATTATTCAGTGTCAAAACCAGAGGAAGCATAAAAGAATTCCAAGACCAAATTGTTTCCATGATGATAACTGTCGTGGCAATTGGTTTAGACAACGGCATCATAATGTTAAAAAAAGTTCTTGGGAAGTTACATCCATCTACTCTTGCTGCATCCTCCAGTTCTCCTGGAACAGACTGGAAAAAGCTGGAAAACAGAAGTAAAAAGATTACATGGGCTCCTCCTGCCTGAGCAAGAATCAGTCCCAACTTTGTCCCCACCAGGTTCATACTCTTTACAACCTCATAGGTAGGAATAATAGTACTGACCAAAGGGATTGCAATACTGCTCAAAAACACTGCCATAAGCACTTTTTTACCTATAAAGTTATATCTTCCTAATGCATAACCTGCAAGCATAGTCATAACCAGCACAAGAAAAACTGCAACAATTGTAACAATTACCGTATTAAAAAAATAGGTGTTGAAATTGGCCTTTTCCCAAATTCGATATACATTATCTAAAGTCGGCTGCTGAGGAATTAATCCTAGCCGATTCCTAAAAAATTCATCCTGGTCTTTAAATGATGCAGAAATCATCCATAGAAATGGATAAACCCAAAGCAGACCGACTGCAATCAAAAGGAAGTGAGTACCTGTCTTTTTTACCATTTTCCTTGCTTTATCTTTATTCATTTTCCACACCTCCCGATATCACACTGCACGTTTCTGATTCAACTTTGCTTTTACGATGTTCAGCAATGCCCCAACTACAATAACTGTAATTCCAAACAGTAAGGCTGCTGCGCTGGCATATCCTAGTCTTGGCATCCCAATTTCACTGGAAAATGCGGAACGGTATACATAGGTTGCAATGACATCTGTTGCATAGAATGGACCGCCCTCTGTCATGGTCTTCACAATATCAAAAACTTTCAATGAGTTAATAGCACATAAAATTGCAATAATTCCTCCAACTGGTGCAATTAATGGGAGAACAATATGGAAAAATGTCTGTGCTCTTGTAGCTCCGTCTACAGTGGCAGCCTCATAAACGTCTTTTGAAACTCCCTGAAGACCTGCCAGCCAGTAAATCATATATGTGCCGCAATCTTTCCACAAGGAAATAATGACTAAAGTCGGCATTGCAAATTTGGCATTGCCAAGAAAATTGATCGGTGCTTTTACCAGATGCAGGGAAGTCAGTAAGTGATTCACAGGTCCCTGGACACCTAATAAAAATATCATAATGATACCAACAACTGATGCTGTCGTAACAACCGGTATAAAAAACATTGTGCGATATATACCTCTTCCCTTTAAAGCCTCATTGTTCAATAAATACGCTAAGAACAAGGAAACCGCCAATTCCAGAGGTACAATCATTGCCGTATACTTAAAGCTGTTAAAAAAAGCATTCCAAAACAATTCATCATGTATCAATTCCACATAGTTCTGAAGCCCGACAAATGTTGCATTTGATGTAAGCCCAGACCAATCCAATAAGGAATACTGAATGCTGCAGATAATAGGATAACCCTGAAATAATACATAAAATACAACTGACATGGAAACAAACAGCCAGCACCAGCCATTAATGACCCATCTTTCATGGCGTTTATTTTTTCGTACAGCCACATCAACTCCAGCTTCTCTATGTTTCATACTCATTTGCCTCCTCCTTTTGTGCGTTTTATTTTATTTTTTTATTTTAATTAATTATATTAATAGCACTTTTTTGTATATATGTCAATATATCTTTCAAAATTTTATACTAATTGTACAATATTATTTTTTTATTTTTATTATTTTAGAAGGGAGCATTTTTCATAAAAAAAGCCTGCCATCCGCTTTTTAGCGAATAACAGGCTTAACTTTAAATGAAAACCTTATCGTTTCTACATCATTCTGCTATTGGATAACCATGTTATAATGGACATCCAACGCATCTTTTCCCCTTTACCCCAACTGGTTCCGGTATTCGTTTGCCGACATTCCGGTAATCTTTTTAAACACCCTGGAGAAATGGGCAATGTCCAGAAATCCTACCATTTCCGCTACATCTCCCACCCGTAAAGACATATCTTTTAAAAATTCTTTCGCCTTCCGGATTCTGATTTCATTGAGAAGCTCAGAAAAATTTTTCTCCGTATGTTTATTCAAAAGCTTGCTTAAATGCCATTGGCTTACATACATATTATCTGCAAGCTCTGTTAATGTCAGTTTTTCCGCATAATGGTCTTCCATATATTGAAGCGCATGATTGACAATAAAGCTGTTGGCTGGCTGACCGCTGGAATCCGGAATTTGTTTCTTTTTCAGATTAGAGACCATTTTGTTGATTGCCTCTTCCAGCTCTTCCATATTGGAAGGCTTTAAAAGGAATCTGGTTACCCCAAGCTGAATCGCCTTCTGGGCATAGTCAAAATCCCGATACCCAGTCAGAATACTGATTTCCATATCTTCAAATTCCGATTTTAAACCTGCAATCATGGATAAACCGTCTAACCCAGGCATGGAAATGTCAGTAAACAGGATATTCGGCCTGTATTTTCTTACGGCGTCCATTCCCTCCTGGCCGCTGTAAGCAGCTGAAACTACTTCACAATTCCATTTTTCCCAGTCAATGGTTCTGGTCATACCTTCCACAATAATCGGTTCATCGTCTACAACCACTACTTTATACATATGCATTTACCCCTTGAATTACCCTTTGATGGCCCCCGCCGTCATTCCTTTTATAATATACTTCTGTAAAATACAGTATACTATAATTACCGGTATTACTACAAGTGCAACTGCTGCCGCCATCAGTCCATAGTTGGTTCCCTCCATGGCGGTCAGTTCATTTAACAGACGGGTAATTGCTCTTTGTTCCGGCAGTCTGAGCAGAAACATCTGTGTAAACAAGTCATTATAACTCCAAAGAAATGAAAAGATTGCTACAGTTGCAAAAGACAGGTTACCTGCAATCTGGGGCAGCGCCACCGCCATCAGGGACTTAAGCAGATTGTCAGTATTGACCAGATGCCAGGAATTGAGCATAGTAAATACAGGAATAATGGTAGAAAACACCGGAAACATCATTCCTGCCACAACCAGCGACTGCAGAAGTTCCCTTCCCTTAAAGGAAAAACGTACCAGCGCAAAGGCAGCCAGCCCTGCCAGGAGAATAACTGCCGCCGCTACCGTACAGGAGATAATCATACTGTTGCGGTAAGCGCTGAAAATATTCAGCCGGTCAAAGGCCGTCCGGTAATTGGCTGTGGTAAACAGCTCTCCTATCGGAAGAGAGAAGGAGTTTTCCAGGATTTTATCCTTTGCCTTAAAAGAATTCTGGATAATCCAGAGAATGGGATAAATTGTGGTAAGAGCCCAGAGGCTCAGTACCAGATAAATTACGGTCTGGGAAATGGAAAATTTTTTCCGTTTTTTCATACTGCGCCTCCTAATAATCTGCTTCTTTAAATACTGCATTCACTATCTTGGATGTCACAATGCCAAGCACTACGATTAAAACAGCAATCGCACAACTATAGTCCACGTTTCTGGTGTTAAAAGCCTGATAGTACATATACGTACCAGTCAGCCAGGTTTTTCCAAGCGGCATTCCTTTTGGAAACATTACCCACGGAAGGTCGAAGACTTTCAAAGCGCCGGTAACTGCCAGTACCACGCAGGTACAAATCACATTTCGCAGAAGCGGCAGGGTAATATAAAATACTCTCTGAAATCTGGTTGCTCCGTCAATGGACGCTACCTCATACAAATCCTGGGGAATGTTGTTCAGTCCGGTTACAAGGATGACAAAATAGAATCCCACATACTGCCACATAACCGGAAGCATCATGGTAAACAGGGCATGACTGCTGTCCTTCCAGTCTGTCAGACTTTGTTTTCCCAACAATTCCAGAAGCTGGTTTACCATTCCTTTGTCATACAAAAAAATCAGGTTAAACATCAGTCCTAATGCGGTTGCAGAGATTACAATGGGGAAAAAATAAACGGTTCTGAAAAATTTTGCTCCATGGGTTACGTTGTCAACCAGGATTGCCAGCAGGACTGCAATTCCTACCTGCCCTACAATCGTCACTGCCATCATAATCAGCGTATTCATTAATGCAGTTCTCAGATTGGGGTCTTCTATCATTTTTACGTAGTTGCCATACCACGGGTCATTCCAGCCCTTGCTGACAGCTCCCAGGCTGCGAATCTCCTGGAAGCTGTTGATGATGTTTTTGACAAATGGATAATAAAGAAATACTGCCATAAACAAGAATGCAGGGACGAGGAACAGGATCAGCGGCTTTTTATTTTTGTATAAATTTGCTCCCATTATCCTCACCTTTTTCTGTTGCTGCGCTTATTGTTACTGGGCCTGTTCTGCATACAGCGCCAGTCCTTCTGCAACTGCGTCTTCTGCTGAAACTTCTCCGGTTACAATCTGAGGCATACCGTCAAATGTGGAAACGCGGCACTCGCCATTGAATAAATCCTGTACGGCGTCCGTCAGGGAAGTAGCATTGGAAATCATTTCAATGGCATTAATCTGCAGAGAATTCAAGGTTTCCGGATCTGGTTTTGGAGTTTCTTTTAGAGCGGTGGCAGAATGCTGTGCGAATTTTGCAACCAAATCGCTTTCCGTCATATGCTCTACGAACTTTACGGCTGCATCGCGTTTTGCTTCATCATCCCAGGCTTTTTTCGAAATATAGTATCCGCTGGAAATACCGCCGATCAAATCGGTTGCTTTTCTGTCAGAATCTGCTTTTGCCGGAACATAGGTTACGCCAAACTGATCCAGTTTTGCCTGATCCAGGGTAGAAGGATCTGCCGGATCTGACTGGCAGGCGCCTGCGATACCGCCGACTTTCCAGGAACCGTCGATTAAGAACGCCGCTTTTCCTCCTGTAAAGAGTGCAAAGGTCTCATCGTCTTTTGCAGAAAGAGTGTTTTCCGGAAAACAGCCAGCTTCATACAGTTCTTTAATATCTTCCATTCCCTGTACCCATCCTGGTCCATTTCCTTCCTCTACAGAAGCCGGAACCTGGGTATGGGTATCTAATGTGGTGTTATTAAAGATGCTGTATTCCCACCAGTAATGGGGAATCTCGCCTAAAGACGCTGCAATTGGGGAGAATCCTGCTTCTTTAATCTTGGCACAGTCCTCCATAAACTGATCCCAGGTATAGTCTTTCCCTGGTACTGCAACTTTCGCCTGGTCCAGAACTTCTTTATTGTAGAACAAGCCTTCCCAATAACCATTAACCGGTACTGCATAGTGATTCTCATCTACTAAATTGGCCGGAAGCCAGGCATCGTCCATGTTGTCTGCATATTCCGGATAACTCTTCCGGATCTCTTCGATGGAAACTACTTTACCTTCTTCAATAAAGGAGCTTGCGTCGGCTCCGGTAAAGAAGAACAGGACATCCGGCTCCGAACCGGTCTGGAAATCTGTTTCTACACGGGATTTAAAGGTTTCATCCGAAGTCGCAGAAGAATCATTGACTTTAATTCCTGTTTCTTTTTCAAATGCTGCGGCTGCGTCTTTATAGTTCTGGGCGTTGCCGTCTTCCCCCGCAAATGTGGTGGTAACGCTGATAGCAACTTCCTTAGAAACTTCTCCGCCTTCTTCCTGCTTTGCTGTACCCCCACAGCCTGCAAGAGACGTACACACCAATGCGCCCACTGCCAATAATGACATAGTTTTTTTCTTCATACCTCTTACCTCCTTGTGAACTCTGTATATCTTATGTATTAATTATGCCATTTTGGTTATGGAAAATGAATAACTGAACCTGTGATTTATTGTATTTTCTTAGTCTGTTTTCCTATATAAATCGTAAGTCTGGTGGCTACCTGTCCTCCTTCTTTTTCAAAAATCCTAAGTCCGCTGTTTTCTCCGTACATAATTTTTAACCGCTGATTGACATTGGCAATTCCAAGATTACCGGAAGACTCTTTGCTGGTGTCATATTCCGGTGTCAGCAGACGTTTAATCTTTTCCTTTTCTTCTCCGGTCAGACCTCCGTCATTGGCTACTTCCAGGTAGAGGTAATCTTGTTCTCTCCATCCATCCAGCTTTACAATTCCATTCCCCCTCTTTGCCACTCCATGTTCAATGGCGTTTTCAATTACCGGCTGCAAAATCAGACGCGGCACAGAAAGCTCCATAATTTCTTCTGGCAGATTAATTTCTACTGTCAGACGCTTGCCAAACCGCTCTTTGACGATATAAAGATAGGCCTGGACATATGCCATTTCTTTGGAAAGCGGTACCTCGTGTTCTTTTTTCTGTCAATAGTGGCGTCCATCAGGGTGGACAGCGCTTCTATCATTTTGCTGACCTTTGGCATTCCTCCAAGACGGGCTTCCCAGTTAATAATTTCTAAGGTATTGTTCATAAAATGAGGGTTGATGTGAGATTGGAGCGCCATGATTCTGGCGTCCCTGAGAGCCAGTTCTTCCTCATAAATATGCTGGAACTGTTCTTTTAATTTTTCTGACATCCGGTTGAAGTTAATAATCAGATAAGCAAACTCGCTGCTTTCTGCCTTATACGTTACCTGGTATCCCAGATTCCCCTGTTCAATCTCTTTTGATCCAGTCATCATGGCTTCTATGGGAAGGCTGACTTCTTTCCGGAATGTACGGATCACGTACAGCAGCAGCGGAATCAGAAAGATGACCATACCGATGATAATATATTGGTAACCGTAAAATGGCAGGCTGGAAGATATATTGTTATACTTTACCAGAACTTCCAAATCGTAGCTGGGCTGATCCAGTTTTTGATACAGATACAAATCTCCTTTTTTCTTGACATATCCGGAATCATATTGGTGGTAATATTGGGCAATCTCCTCTCCTTCCATCAATTCTCCTGCAACAGAAGCTTTGGAGTCGTTTAACTGGATGGTTACCGATGTGTCAAATAACGGATTTAGGAACTTGCCGAAGCAATACTCTTTATTCAGACGCAGAACCAGAACGCCCATTTTTTCGTAGGATTTATTCAACAGATTTCTGACCATATAAATTCTGCCGTCTGCAATGCAGAACCCTGTTTCTGTATTTAGCTTTTCTGCATATTCCCTTACTGTTTCATGATCTTCTTTCCAATACTGCCTGACCTGGGCGTAACTTCCCTGGATCCGCTCATTGTAAACATTGCAGTTAATGGTCTTCGGACTGTCCTGAAACCATAAAACCGCTGTCTGGAATCCTTCGTTCCGGCTGTAGTGATCCCGCAGATACGCATTTCCGGAAACAATAAGCGCTTCTTTTCCTACCGTTTTCTCCTGGTAGGCTGTATAGGTTTCTTCTATGCTCTTGTCATAGGATATTTTCTTTGCTTCATCAATCAAGCGGTTTAACCGATCGGCGCACACCTCACTGTCAAATTTTAACTGTGTACGCTGAGCCTTGACCTGAATATCAAAATAGTTGCCGGACATATAATATCCGGCAACTCCTGCAACTAATAGAAATGGAACGAACCAGCATACCAGCATCATTCCAATCATTCGTAATTGAATGGAATATTTTGATAATTTCTGCAGCCTTTTCATACTTCCCCCTTCTATGCATTACAATCCGAGGAATTGTTCAAATACCTGGCAGAGCGCGGCAGCAGCTTCTTTGTCCGCCATCTCGCAGAATATCCGAAGCAGCGGCTCTGTCCCTGAAAACCTGGCCAAAATCCATCCCCCATTTTTTAAGTACACCTTACATCCGTCCAGATAGGACACTTTTTCAATCTCATAACCTATCTGCGGAAGCAGTTTTTCCTGCATAAGCGTCTGGTAAATCTCTTCCTTTTCCTTCGGGGTAAAGCGGTAGCTTCGTTCCTCCATATAAATGCATCCATATTCTTTTTCAATATCTTTTGCAATCTGGGCAACGGTTTTGCCTGTAACTGCAACCATTTCTACGAAAAGAGCCGATGCATATACTCCGTCTTTGCCATGAATATGGCCTCTTACGGTAAGACCTCCGGAAGATTCTCCGCCGATTACTGCGTTAGTCTCTGACATTTTTTCTGATATGTACTTAAATCCTACCGGAACTTCATAACACGTTTCCCCAAAGCTTTCTGCCAGCCGGTCCAGCATATGGGTCGTTCCCAGATTCCGCACAACCGGCCCTTTCCATCCTTTATATTTTACCAGATAATAGTACAAAAGCACAAGGATTTCGTTAGGATGGAGGAATTTTCCTTCATTATCAATGACCCCAATCCGGTCTGCATCTCCATCGGTAGCCAGCCCGATATCGCAGTGGTTTTCAATGACGTAATTCTGCAGTTCCTTAAGGGTATTGCTGGCTGGAGCCGGAAGTTTTCTGCCAAACAGGGTGTCGTGATTTTCGTGGATGACGTCCATGTCGCACCTTGCCGTCATCAAAATGGTTTTTAAAGCCGTCTGACTGACTCCAAACATGGGATCCAACACAATATGGATTCCGGCGTTCCGGATAGCTTCCATGTCAATATGCTCGATAATGCTGTCCAGGTACTCATTTAAAGGATTAAACTCTACCACAAGCCCCTGTTCCAGCGCTTCTTTATAAGGCATAGTTTCCACTTGTCCTTCTTGTTCTGCAGCAGCAAAATACTGTTCTATCTCTTTTGTCTGAATCTCGTTGGCATCTCTTCCGCCCTTTGTAAATACCTTAATTCCGTTATAGATAGAAGGGTTGTGGCTGGCGGTAACCATCATTCCATACGGGAAATCGTGCTTCATTACGTAAAACATAATCAGCGGGGTCGGCACAGATCGATCCACAAACCAGACTTTGATTCCTTCTCTGGCAAATACTTCGCAGGACCAGAATACAGTTTCTTTGGATAAAAATCTCCGGTCGTATCCAATGACCATTCCCTGATCTTCCACGCCCTCTGCCTTCATCTTCATAGACATCGCTTTTGCTAATGTCTGGATATTTTTCTTGGTAAATTCGTCTCCAATAATGGCTCTCCAGCCTCCGGTTCCAAATCGTATCATTCTGTCCTCTCCTCTCCCATTATTACGGTTACGGTATGGCTTGTGCCTGCTTCCATAACCGGAATTTTTTCCACCTGTTTTCCATCCAGCCAGATTTCTTTTACCCCTTTCATCACATGATCGGGATTTTTCACTTTAATCTGGTACTCTGCCTTTCTCCATACCCTTATAGCCTTAAATCCGTCCCACTCTGCCGGAATGCAGGGATTGATTTCCAGGCAATCTAACTGGGGGCAGATTCCCAGCATATACCGAGTTGCTGCAAAATATGCCCATCCGCCGCTTCCTGTCATAAACGGATGTCTGGCGCGGCCGTATCCGGTGTGGTCCTTTCCCATAATAAACTGGCAATAGGAATAGGGTTCTGCCTGTCTTACCTCAATCTGGTCATTCTGAAAATATGGGCAGAGGGCATTGTAAAACTTCATGGCCCGATCGCCTCTTCCCAGACGGCATTCTGCCGCCCAGGCCCAGGGATTGGGGTGACTGAAAATCGATCCGTTTTCCTTTAATCCTGGATAAACCCTGGTCACAAATCCAATGTCTTCATCCGGAACTGTATAGGCAGGCGCATTTAACATAATTCCATAAGGGGTATACAGGTATTCGTCTACGGAATCCATTGCTTTAATTCCTTTTTCATAAGGGACTGCGCCTGACAGAACGGCCCAGGCATTAGACTCTAAATGTACGTTTCCTTCCTTGTCTGCGTCAGTTCCAATCTTTCTTCCGTTTTTGGTAATGCCTCGGATATACCACTTTTTATCCCACAATTCTTTGTCTGCAGTCTTCTCGATTTTTCTCATAAGGGCTGTGTACGTTTCCACATCTTCCCTGCGGCCTTTGTATTCTGCCAGCTCCACAAACTGCGCCAGCGCCCAGTAATGAAGGAAGGTTACCATAGCGCTTTCTCCGCCGCCCAGGTTCAGACAGTCGTTCCAGTCAGCACGAAGGCCTTTGCAGACGCCATGAAGTCCTACCTGTTCTGCAGAAAAGTCCAGAATCCTGGTCAGATGCTCATATACGCTTCCTTCTCCCCCGTCTGCATAGGTTACAATTTCGTCTAACAGCTGGATTTCCCCTGTTTCTTTGATATACTCGGTTACTGCGCCTACCAGCCACAATGCGTCGTCGGAACAGGTGTCCTTTAAACCATGGATCATGTCTTTTTTATCCGGAGTTGGAACAACCGTCGGAGACTGGAAAGGTTTGTCATTTTTGTGTTCCGGATCAAACCACTCTGGCTGGAACAGATGAAGGCCATATCCCTGGGACACCAGGCCTCTTAAAAGTTCAATGATTCTCTGTCTGCATTTTTCCGGATTGGAATGGGGAATGGTCATGGCGTCCTGAGCGGTATCCCGATAGCCCAGCCCTACTCTCCCCCCTACTTCAATGAAGGAAGCAAATCTGGAAAACATCACGTTTACTTCTGACTGGTACAAGTTCCAGATATTAATCATGGTATTCATTCCTTCATTCGGAGTCTGTATCTGAAGGCGCGAACACTTTTCTTCCCAATAATCCGCCAACTCCTGATAAGCTTTGTCGACTGCTCCAGGATGGCTGTATTTTTCTTTTACTTGTAATCCTTCTTTCCGGTTTCCTTCTCCCAAAAGGAAAATCAGCCGGATTTCTTCTCCTGGTTCTAATTCTATTTTTTTCTGCAGCGCCCCGCAGTGATTGTTTCCTTTTTCAAATCCTCCATGAAGAATTCCCTGCTCCACTCCGATTGGATTTGTCTCTGTCCGATACGGCCCGATAAAGGCATCCCTGAGACATTCAAATCCATCTGGCTCAAAATTGGAAGTAAAATACTGGTATCCAAATTCCTCATAGACTAAATCGTGCTCAATTACTCCGTCTTCATAGGAAGAGCCTGCTGCATACAAACTCATCTGGAAATTCATATTATCCATATTGATATGGTGAAAAGAAAACTCACAGTAGGAATATACGCTTAGTTTTCTCTTTCGGGTTCCCGTATTTTTAATTTTCACATCCCAGACTTCTGTACGATCTCCCATTGGTACGCTTAACGTCTGTTCCGCATGAATCCCCTTATAATCACAAAGATATTTGCTGTAAGACATTCCATGAATGCACCGGTAATCTGCCTGATCCAGTGGTTTTCCTACAGGCTGCCAGGAAATACTAAAGTAATCTCCATCTTCGTCATCCCGTATGTATACATAATGGCCAGGCCGGTCCATCGGAATGCTGTTGGCCCGAAATCTGGTTACCCTGTGATATTCCGGAGTTTTATAAAACATATATCCCCCTGCTGTCTGGTTAATTACCACGCAGGTATCTTCTACTCCCAGATAATTGGTCCAGGACACCGGCGTATCCACCTTGTCAATGACGTATTCCCGTCTTGCATTATCAAAATAACCGTACTGCATAAATTCCCCTCCCAAATTTCCTGCATTTCTGACAGCATCCGTGTATAAAAAGGCCGTCTCGCCTCATAGTGAGAAGATTTTCTATTTCCTCCACCTAAATTACCTGAGTCATCTGGACGTTTCTGACTGTATTGCCCATTGTATACAGATACTGCTGTCTCTTCTTACCTTTATTATAAAACAACTGGCACTCCTTTCGGAGTGCCAGTTGTGGGAATATTTGCATATTTTTGTTTGGTCATCATCCAAGCCGTTCAATCACAATAGAAACACACCCTTGCGATCCAGATTAAGGCCTGTACTGCTTTGAAATTTTAAAAAGTCAAACGGACATATAGCGCATAAAAATGCATAGCCATTCGGAAAAATTAGTAACCGTTCTAAGGTTATGATAGCATCAGGGTACAGGGGGCAATACGGTCAGACGCGTCATCTGACCTGTTTGTTTCTGACTCTTCCAACCTCAAGTGGAGAGAATTTCCCCATTTTTAAGGCAGACGAATGAAGCGTACTGGATGTACGCTGATTGAGGATAACACAGAAAATGGGGAAATTATCCCTCTTTGAGGCGTGTTACCCCTGTATACGGATGCTAAACAGGCGAAAAAACAATTTAAAGCAGCTGTTCTAAAACAGCATCTTTCATTTTACTTGGTATATCCAAGTAACTGTAAAATTTTACCATTCATACCTCCGGCTTATTCTCCATACTAATAACAACATAGATATGCTTATTATTTAGTTAACTTTCAAGAACTAAGCAGCTTGTCATTCTCGTATTATTGATTATTTCTCCGCTTACTATACAACTTACAGCCGATTTCAGTTTACCTGATGTTGCGGAACCTGACCCAAAGGTTCCATTCACTAGCTCCTTACAGAGCTAGACGTCGGATCACCTCCTCTTCTCGGCCTGTGTGCCGTTTCAATTCACTAGCTCCTTACAGAGCTAGACCATCTTCGTAGCCGTTTTTATATAGGTCTGTGCAGTTTCAATTCACTAGCTCCTTACGGAGCTAGACTTATGCCGGCTTAACTAACTCGATAAAAGGACTGTTTCAATTCACTAGCTCCTTACGGAGCTAGACGGCAAACTTTCACAATCATATTTTCCTATACAACGACATTTTTGTCAAGTTTTGCCAAATTCCAGCAAGTTTTTCTTTTTTAATCCAACAGGAAATTCCCTGTTCTACTGTTTGTCTCCATTTTCTTGGTGCGAATCTCCCAGGAATTCCCTGTTCACTGCCCATTCGCACCATCTACTGTTTTCCAGCCTTTGTCGCAGACTTTCTTAAAATTTAAATCTCCTTGCTGACAATATTGCAGCAATACTATTTTCGTCTCGCCGCCATACGTTCTTTCAGAAGTTTATGAAACTGATATTTCTCTGTTATATTCAAAATTTCAGATAGCTCTTCTTCTGGAAGATCCTTCAAATTTTTTAAAATCTTCAGAACCATCGGCGATTCCGGCTCAATTTCCTCATCAAAAAAGTCTTTCGGCGTAATGTCAAAATAATCGCAAATATCCAGCAATGCTGGTAAAGAAGGCAAGGAACGGCCAGATGTAATACTCTGTACATATCCTTTACTGAATCCCAAATCTGCACTTATCTTATATTCCGAAACATTTCGGGCTACGCGCAGCGTTGTAATACGCTTCCGGATAAAATCTTCATTCATACCAATTTCTCCTTTTCATTTTCAGACATCTGAAAACTAAATACAACAGACGAATTAATGGTATTCTGTCCATTTAAATAAGTATAACGAAGAAAAATCCTAAACATTCTTATTTTAATATCGACATCATTCGACAATAATCGTTTTAAAACGGAAATCAATATAACGTACAAAGAAAAGGATAAGCCGTCTGAATTCCAGACTTCTTACCCTTCCTTATCCAAAATCGTATTTATTTGAAAGAAAACCTATTTAAAGGATCTCACATTTTCATATCTTCCCATTTTGCAAAAAACTCGCCGTAATCCAGTCCGAGAGAAAATCCATCTGTTCTTTCGTATGAAACCAATGCTCCCCATTTTTCATAACCGTAAGAGTTGCTCCGATTTTATCTGCGAATCTGGAAATTGTTTCATACGATGTCAGATTATCCTTTTCTCCATATAGAATATGGGTTGGAATGTTCCATATTATGGGATGTTCTCTTACATAACAAAGATAGTCCCAGGAAAGAGTTTCTCCAAAAGACGTCTGGATTTCTTTCTGTTCCCGCAACTTATCTTCTGTTACATTGGCCCATAGCATCATATTTCCAATCAGATTTTCCATATCTACAACCGGAGAAATAAAGTATGCTTTTTCTATTTTTTTATCTGCCAAAGTATTCATTGCAAAGAATGCTCCTATGCTGTTTGCAATGATTGTCACAGATTTGTAGGTTTGACAAAACCCATCCAGTAATTCTGGAAATTCTTTTTCTGCTTCCTGAGGCGACTGTGACTTATAATCAAAACCAATTACATCATACTCTCTAAATAACGGTTTATAATACGATGCTTCTTTCGGGCTGCCGCCTTTTCCATGAATATATAAGATTGCCTTATCCATTTTCTCCTCCAGCAATGTCTATTTGTCATCTTCTCCTGGACAGCATCCGTTCTTTCTGAATTCGATAAAATTGGTACTTATCTGTCAGATTTACCAACGCAGCCATATCTTCTTCCGGAAGCCCCTTTAAATTTTTCAGAATTTTCAGAATCAACGGCGATTCCGGCTCGACTCCTTCGTCAAAAAAGTCTTTCAGCGTAATATCGAAATAATCACAAATATCCAGCAGAGCTGGCAGGGAAGGGAGGGAACGTCCTGATGTAATGCTTTGAATGTATCCTTTGCTGAATCCTAAGTCTGTACTTATTTTATATTCTGAAATATTTCGGGCTGTTCGCAGCTCTGTAATGCGTTTCCGGATAAAATCTTCGTCCATACCAACGTCTCCTTTTCGTTTTCAGACACTTCCGGCCAAAACAAAGCCCCTCTGGTTTTAACTGGTATCTTAGTCGGACTAAATACACCAGACAGATTAGCCTTATTCTGTCCGTTTAAATAAGTATAACGAAAAAATATCTCAACTATTCTTATTTTAGTATCGACATTTCCCGACAATATACGTCTAAAAACGGAAAGAAGACTTATTAGTATTTATCTTCGGTTGATGTTACCCATATTTTTTAACTTTCGATCTCCATGTTCTTTTTGGTAAGGTATTTCTCCTAATTTTTCGTCATAGCCTCTTCCGGAACTCAAAAGTGCAAATCCAAGCCGCCTTTCATTTCCTCTTGTTTTATCATAGTAAACATTCAAAATTCCATTGATGATCAGAGAAAATCCCAGATATTTTTCACTTTTCTTATGCTTATAAAAACAATACTTAGCCTTCTTTTCGATTTCTTTATCTGCTTTCTTAGGCGCTGCTTTATAAACAGACCACTGATTTAAAACTCCTATATATCCAGGAAACCAATCATATCGGTTCGTACCCGTTTGGGCAAAAATCTTTTCCAAGCGCTCAAACATCTTTTTTCCCTGTGTTTCCAGCGTTCCGCTTTCTGCTGTGTCCATCGCCACTAATGCTAAAAATGGTCCCTTGACCTCCTGTCCCATGGCATTCTTTCCTGTACATAATTGTCCTACTTGTTCCAACGCTTTTATTTCCTCATCTACTTGAGAGAAATAGAGATTCTTTTTTACCGATATCACGCCGATTACTCCCTCTGGAGGAACAATCACATGATTCTCCATTCTAAGAAATACTGGATAAGAAGCAGAATCATAGATGATCAAATCCAGCTGGGAAGAGTGCGCATCCGCATCCTTCCTCCTCTCGCTTTTCCCTCTTCCGGTCTTTACCGCAGGACGAAGAATAAAGCCAGTTAGCACTTCCAATCCTTTTGGAAGAAATTTTTCAATATAACCTTTCAGCAACGCTTCCACATATATCCCATCCTCGCCTGGATGAGCTGCTCCGTTTTTTCCTTCTGCCGGTATCAAAATCTGAAATTGTTCATACGTCTTTAGCATTGCTTCTACTTCATTTTCCATAAACTGTCTGACTCTTGCTCCGTCCATCTCCATTATCCTCCGTAAAAGAAACGCGTTTCAAGTTTTATGGATTTTTATTCAAATCCAAACCACCATCTCTGGCACTGGTCAATTAACTTTTCCAAATTTCCTATCTTCCGTTTTAACGCCCTTAGTTGAGATGTTTCATCACTTTCCCCTTTTAAAAAAGTGATCAAAAATGCCCGATAACCGCAAAGATAGTTAATTACTGACTTTTTATTATGAAACCGTACAAATTGCCCCATAGGAAATAGCGCGTTTATTTTATCTACTACCTGAGGATCCTTTACCTTTTCCACATTTACCTGATAAGAAGAGCCATCTATGTTTTCTCTTTCATCAAAGTAATTCAGCATCCGGTTAATCTCTTTCATACGTGTTCTGGAAGGCCGTACCACACCTTTGTACTCCTCTCCTCCCACTACAAAACCAGATAACGAAATTTCCCCTTCCGTCATATAGGTTTTATCGTAATTCAGGTGAAAACCATTTTCCAATAAAATGTATTTGATCATTTTATAAAAGGACAATTTTTTCCGAAAATCCAGATAGTCACTTGAAAACATCATATCATCTGCATATCGTGTATAAATAATATCATCATATTCGATATTTCTTTCCTTTTTTACCGTTCGGATCGCCTGACAATATTTTAAAATTCGTTGGTCAATCTGCCGGAAAACAATATTGGACATAGCTGGAGAAGTGACTGCCCCCTGGGGAAGACAACCGTTCAGTGTCGTAATCTGACCGATATTTATACGAATTTCTTCATCCTGAACAAATTCTTCCAGACTTTTTACTACCTGCTCTTCCGTCACATTATCAAAAAAATGGCGAATATCCAGTCGCATATGAAAACGTTTTCCGCAATGAGGCCGCAAATATTCCTGGTAGCTTTTTCCTTTTACAAAACCTACCGCTGCTTTAGATAGCGGAATTCTGGACAGCAGATTTTTATTCAGATTGTTCTGAAGCTGATACAATCCACTTTCCCGATCCACCTGATGAATCTCTCTTACCTTTCCTCTATCTCTCATCTCAAAAGAAACATAACTTTTTTCTTTTATTTCCAGACTATTCTCTATATAGCTTTCATTTTTCCTTAGAATCTTTTCACAATAATAATTCCATCCGTATATTTTTTTCATTTTTCCATCACATCTGGCGGGCACTGTCTTAAAAATTCGTATGGTGTTTAATAATTGAGCAGACTCTGTATCTGTCTGTTCGTTCCACAGTCAAAAAGTAACATTTTCACCCTGGTTTATGGAACTGTCGCTCCCTCAGGGTTTGCCTCTACGCTAGTATCGAGAACAAATTGCTGCCCGCCTTTATTTTCTTGTGTGCTGCCTATCAGTTTTTCTATCCTGTAACCATCCGGCAAATCATATTCATCAATTCTCCCAGTTCTGGAAAATCCCGTTCAAAACTATTCTTTATGCATTCCTTCCTGTCCGTCTTCTCAATTTCCCTTAAAAAGCGTTCCAGCTCTTCTGGCCTTCCTTTTAATCCCGTCTTACAACAGAAATAAAACCGCAGCCAGTCAGCCGCCCATGAAGTTTTAGAAATCTTATTTTCCTCCAGCAGTTTTTGAATCCCTGCATTCATGGACTGTGTATTATTTTTAATCCATTTATATCGCATTCCATAGTCGCATTCTCCTCCCAGAAGCAGACGAATAAATGTGAGTTCTTCCTCTTTCTTGACAAGAGTTCTGTCAAACGGATAAATATTTTTATACTGCTTGGGAAAATATTCTTTTAAAAAGGACAAAAACATGAATAAATTTTCCTCTGTTACCAGCATTCCTTCAATGGTTGTAGCAGCTGTAAATATCCCATATTGCTTAAAATAATCTTGAATCAGCCTAATAAATTCCCTATAGTTTTCATCTGCCGCCAGATAAAAAGGCTTTACATAGTGAAATTTACATTTTTCAGCCATCTGATAAATACGGTGTCTTCTGGCCGCCAAACAAGCTCTGGACGAAAAAGAGTTATCCTTCTTTTTAAAAAAGTAATAATTTTCTCCCGTACTGCACATATCAAAATACTTTGTCTTTAGCTTTTCTGGATAAGTATAAATCTTATCCATATCCAAAAGAATCATTGTGGGGATATGACACCCTCTGTCTTTCGGAGAAACAATACGATATACCACGTCATCACTCATTCCTTTGATTATCTCCACCTGTTTCATTCGTGGAAAAATTGCTCTTAGGAAACGGCTTTGAAACACTTCTAATTCCGTCTCTCCTTCCACCAGAAAAAGAGCCTTTGCAAAATACGTACTGACGTGTTGATCCGTAATAAAATATCGCTCCCGCTGTTCTGCATTCTGACGAAACATCTGGAAACAGGAAAGCAAAGTTTCCTCTCCCTTACGGTAAACCTGATATAACTGGTTGTCTCCATTATCCTGAGTCAAAATATTCCGAACCAGTCTTGCTGAATGAGTCGCAATTAAAAATCCTACATAATACCTGCATTGATAAAATATCTCCGTCAAATTATCTATCATATTGTTATGTAAAGAAATTTCCGGCTCATCCAGTATGATTACAGGTTCTTTCATCTTTGTCTCTGCAATCAGCTTTAAAATATAAATAAATAGCCGCGTAAAATTGAACGCATTTGTTCCATTGGAAAACTCGGATAAATAATTTTCATCAAACTGATATTGTTCCCCTGAAAAATAAACTTTTGATAAGATTGCCGCAAATTCATTCTTGGAATACTGGGCAATCTTCACATTCTGTTTTTCAAACCCGTCTTCTAACCGTCCCATGCGAGCCTTTAATTGACTGCTTGAATCTTCGATAGAGGCCTTCAGTTTCTCCCTGAGTTCTTTGCCCACAGTATTTTCCAGTTTCATTAAATCGCCGATATGCTTCCAAAGTATGTCCCAATTTACTAAATCTATCTGCCTTGCATCTACAAAATAGATGGGAAAAAGACCGGCTATTAGCTTTCTTATCTCCGCATTATGACTCCAACGGATTGGCATATCGCGAATCTTAACCATCCGCACAGTCACAATATCTTCTGAAGATATTCCGATAATCTTTTCATAATAGCTGGAATACCTGGTATCTTCATCCTTAAGATTTGCGCGGGCATATCGTTTCAGACGTCCTAAATCATAAGTCAGCGCTATTTCTACCCGATTATTCAGCCGGTTATTATGATCAAAAATATCGTCTGACTCTGACCGATAAATTAAATTATTATAAAAATATCTGATAGCAGAAAGAATGTTGCTTTTCCCCGTTCCATTTTCTCCTAAAAGGGCAGTAACGCCATTGATCCGGAATACGCAGCTGCCTACAGATTTATAATTTTTAATAGAAATTTCAATCAGAGACACAAAGCACCTCATTTCTTCTTAGAAAACTCTGCCAGTTACTAAATATTATACGAAAAAGTCCCCTGCAGTTCAATAAGAAACAAAACTTTCTCTGCATATATCCAGCCTCATCTGACCATCTATCCAGCTTTTCTGCTGTGCCTCATGTATAACATCTTCCGGCATAGAACTGCCCAGCAAAAATGGAGACGCCGGATCATGCGCTCTCATATTTTCTTTCACAAGCACCGCATCTGTATTTGCATAACAATATTTACACAAATGTCCACAGGTATCATACGCTCCTATATCCACCCCCAACAGGCAGGCGCACTGCCCATTTCGCTGGTTATTCTTTTTCTTGGGCACATCCAGATTTGCATGAAGCGCCGTTTCAAACGTGCTTACCGTCATACAGCCTGTACAGTCTGCTCCATAAGGCGCCAGTTCGTCTCCTTCTGCACAGGTCTTCAACACCATTCCATACTGCTTCGCAATCCGTATCATCTCTTTTCCAAGAAGGATTCTGTCTTTTGGAGATACTTCTCTTGCCTTCGGAAAGTTCCGCTCTACCTTCTTATAAATATCAATAAAGCTGATAATACAGGTTTTTGTGTAACCAGAAAGCGTTGCGGCCATTTTTTCAAATACTTCCAAATGGCTCTCTATGGAATAAACGCTATCCACAAAAATCGGATCATATCTCCACGCCACGCTGTCCACTCCCACAAGGTTTGACAATCGTTTGAAATCATCCATGACCTTTTCTTTTTCCGGTACATTTGGTTCTATGTCTCTTCCGTAGGGCGTAATGGTTACAAACCAATACTGTCCATATGGCTTCAAAATCTCCATATACGTCAGCATAGGCTCCGGATTTTTTGTACAAAACACGATCAGATCCACTACATCCGGCGAAAGACGGTATCTGGTTACCTGCATTGGGTTATACGGATTGCGTACAAGCACAAATCCCTGCCTTATTCTATTTATCAGCCATTTGGAATAAAATGCCGGAATATCTGTCCGCATTCCTGTTTGTATGATCATTTTAGTCTTTCCCCTTTTTCTTTCTCAGCTTTCACCGAATACCTTACCCGTCTGCATCTTCTGCTTCCTGTCTCATAATCTATTGTGTTTTATCAGAATTTTCGTCTCTCTCCGCAATACGACAGTTTCACAATACATTCTGTGTGCCTCGTCCACGGAAACAAATCAACTCCCCAAGCTTCTTTTGCTTCGTAACCAAGTGTCTTGAAATAGCGTAAATCTCTTGCCAGCGTATCTGGGCCGCAGGACACATAGACAATCCGGCTTGGGTTCAAAACTGCTATAGAATTCATAAACTCCCTGGTGCTTCCGCTTCTTGGAGGATCCATGATGACAACATCGGCTTTCTGCTTTTCTGCCGCCATTTTTACCATAAACTTTCCGGCGTCATTGCAGTAAAATGAAATATTATTCACATTGTTCCGTTTCGCATTTTTTACAGCGTCGCGGACTGCATCCGGATTTAGCTCTACGCCAATCACTTTTTTGGCCTGCCTGCTAGCAATGATTCCAATGGTTCCAATGCCGCAATAGGCGTCAATTACGGTTTCTTTTCCCGTCAGGTCTGCAAGTTCAAGAGCCTTGCGGTAAAGCACCTCTGTCTGGATCGGATTTACCTGATAAAAAGATTTCGAAGAAATCCGAAAGGTACAGCCGCATAATTCATCTTCAATATAGCCTGGACCGTAAAGAACGTGTTCTTTTTCTCCCAGAACCATACTGGTTCCCCTTCCGTTGATGTTCTGGATGACTGTGGTAATCTCTGGGTGGCGGCTTAAAAGAGCCTTTACAAAATTGTTTTTAGACGGGAATACTGGAGAAGCTGTAACTAGCACCACCATAATCTGGTTCGTCGCAAATCCTCTCTTAATCAGCACATGGCGCAAAAGGCCGAATCCGGTATCTTCATCGTAATGACGGATTTTAAAGCTGGGGAGAAGCTGACGGATGGTTTCTAAGATTTCATCTGCCTTCTGATCTTCAATCAGACAGGTTTTTACCGGCACAATGTTATGGGTTCCCTCTTCGTAAATGCCGGAAACCGGATGGCCTTTCCGGTCGCAGCCAAAGATGGAATGCACCTTATTCCGGTAATGGTAGGGATGTTCCATTCCCAGCATCCCTTTTACCGGACAGATTCCTTTTAAAAGCTCCTTTAGCTTTTCTTCCTTTACCTTCAGCTGCTGCGGATACGTCAGATGAAGGTACTGGCAGCTTCCGCAGCGCTTTTCCACCGGACAAAGAGACTTCGAAGAAGCGCCAGACTTCTTAGGAGCAACAGGCTTTTTTTTCTCCACTCTATTCTGTTTTCTACTTTTTTGCAGTTCTTTCAATGGTAATTCCTCTCTTTTCGCTTACTGTTTCTTCCAGTATAAATGGAATCTCTTACTTTTACAAGATTTACTGAATCACTTTCTTCTCCTGTCTGCCACGCTCCTATACCGCCCCCCGCCTCGATTTTCCAAATAAATCACAGCTATCTGCTAAATCTTGACACAAAAAATCCCCTTAAGGGCATTGGCAGCTGCCTCAGCCTCTTAAGGGGATTTTTTTACTTACAGTTCAACTTTTACCTTTTCTAATTTCCAGATGTCATGAACGTATTCTTCAATGGTCCGGTCGGAAGTAAACTTGCCGGCGCAGGCTACGTTTAAAATCGCTGCCTTTGCCCACCACTTTTCATCGCGGTACGCTTTGTCAATCTTTTCGTGGGCTTCTGCGTAAGAACGGAAGTCCTTTAAGATAAAGTAGCGGTCTGCCTTATCGCTGCTCTGGGTGTTAAGCAGAGAGTTGTAGATTGGGCGGAACAGCTCCGGATCCTGAGGAGAATAATAACCGTTGATCAACTGCATCAGCACGCGGCGGATCTCCTGGTCATTGTTGAAAATATCCATTGGATTGTAGCCGCCGTTGTTCTCATAGTTGATGACTTCGTCAGAAGACATACCAAAAATAAAGGCATTTTCTTCGCCTACTTCTTCTACGATCTCAACGTTGGCGCCGTCCATGGTTCCTAATGTCAGAGCGCCGTTTAACATCAGCTTCATGTTGCCGGTACCGGATGCCTCTTTGCTGGCAGTGGAAATCTGCTCGCTGACATCGGCTGCTGCAAAAATAATTTCTGCATTGGAAACTCTGTAGTCTTCAATAAATACCACTTTAATCTTGCCGTTGATGGTCTTATCATTGTTGATTACGTCAGCAACTGCGTTGATTAACTTGATGGTCAGCTTTGCAACCTTATATCCGGCTGCTGCCTTTGCGCCAAAGATAAAGGTTCTTGGAACCATATCCAGGTTTGGATTGTCCTTTAACTGATTATACAGATACATCACGTGCAGGATGTTTAAAAGCTGACGCTTGTACTCGTGAAGACGTTTTACCTGAACATCAAAGATAGAACGTGGATTTACTTCAATTCCGTTGTGCTCCTTGATGTATTTTGCCAGACGGATCTTGTTCTGGTACTTAATATTCATAAATTCCTGCTGGCTTCTCTCATCATCTGCATAAATTGCAAGCTTCTTGATGTGAGGCAGGTTAGTAATCCACTCATCGCCAATCTTTCCGGTTACCCAGTCAGCAAGCAGCGGATCTCCATGAAGAAGGAATCTTCTCTGGGTAATGCCGTTGGTCTTGTTATTGAACTTATCCGGCATCATTTCATAGAAATCTTTTAATTCCTGATGCTTTAAAATCTCAGTGTGCAGTCTTGCAACACCGTTTACAGAAAAGCTTCCTGCAATTGCCAGGTGAGCCATCTTTACCTGACCGTCGTAGATAATCGCCATCTTGCGCACTTTTTCGTGATTGCCAGGATAAGCAGCCTCGATCGCAGCAATGAAGCGGCGGTTAATTTCTTCGATAATCTGGTAAATTCTTGGAAGCAGTCTGGAGAACAGCTCAATCGGCCATTTTTCCAGAGCTTCCGCCATAATGGTGTGGTTGGTATAAGCACAGGTCTTAGTGGTAACTTCCCATGCCTCATCCCACTCTAAGTTGTAATCGTCTAACAGGATTCTCATTAACTCTGCTACTGCTACAGTCGGATGGGTATCATTTAACTGGAATACGTTCTTTTCATAGAACTTGCGCACATCATCATGGTGCTCCATGTACTTTGCAACTGCCTGCTGTACGCTGGCAGAGATAAAGAAATACTGCTGGCGCAGACGCAGTTCTTTTCCTGCATAATGATTATCGTTGGGATATAATACCTCAACAATGGTCTTTGCCAAGTTCTCCTGCTCCACTGCCTTCTGGTAGTTTCCTTTGTCAAACTCGTCTAAGCGGAACACTTCCACAGGCTGTGCATCCCAGACGCGAAGCGTATTTACTACGTTGTTGCCGTAACCTACTACCGGCATATCATAAGGAACTGCCATAACGGACTGGTAGCCCTTTTGTACAAAGTGGTTTCTCTTGCCATCCCACTGGGGTTCTACATAACCGCCAAATTTAACTTCTGTTGCATATTCGGCTCTGCGTACCTCAAATGGGTTTCCATTCTTTAACCAGTCATCTGGCACTTCCTTCTGATAACCGTTTTCGATTTTCTGCTTAAACATACCGTAACGGTAACGGATGCCGCAGCCGTATGCAGGATAGCCCAGGGTTGCTAAAGAGTCTAAGAAGCAGGCAGCCAGACGGCCTAAGCCGCCGTTTCCAAGCGCTGCATCCGGCTCCTGATCCTCAATTACATTTAAATCCATGCCTAACTCTTCTAATACTTCTTTGATTTCCTTCTGCGCACAGATATTAATAATATTGTTGCCCAGGGCGCGGCCCATTAAAAACTCCATAGAAAGGTAGTAAACAGTCTTGACATCTTCCTTCTCGTAAGTCTTGTGAGTTGCAATCCATTCATCAATAATCACATCTTTTACCGCATAGGACACTGCCTGGAACATCTGCTCCTTTGTCGCGTCCTCTACCGTTTTGCGGAACAGGTTTTTAACATTGTAAATGACCGCTTTTTTAAATGTCTCCTTATCAAATCCCTGATTCATGAATCCTTTTCCTCCTAAATCTTAGCTGGTCAGTTTTTCTACTCCCAGCATCACTTTCTCGCCATTAATATTCCATTCCTTGGCATATCCGCCCATCTGTC
Source organism: uncultured Clostridium sp. (assembly GCA_900542035.1). Lineage (GTDB taxonomy): Bacteria > Bacillota > Clostridia > Lachnospirales > Lachnospiraceae > UMGS1370. Next base: position 65,453 of record UQMJ01000001.1, on the reverse strand, counting down.
CGAGAGAAATGCTGTCAGCCATTACTTCTCTCTTGATTTCATCGCCATGAACCTTTAACAGATCTGCAATCTTGTCATTTTCATCCTGGAATACCCGAATGTGATCCATTACTTCAAAACCTGCTTCCTTACGCATGGTCTGAATCTTGCTGACAATCTCGCGGACAAAGCCTTCTTCAATCAGTTCCGGCGTCAGATTGGTATCCAATACAACTGTTACATAATTATCTTTTTCTGTAACAAATCCTTCCTTCTGAGCCATATCGATCAGCAGGTCTTCCTCCGTCAGAACGACTTCTGTTCCGTCAAATTCAAAGGTAAGAGCACCTTTTTCATTTAAGGTATCCATCGCTTCGTTGCCGTCTAAGGAAGAAAGCGCCTGGCGGATTGCCCCTAACTGCTTTCCATACTTTGGACCTACGGTCTTTAACTGAGGTTTAAAGGTATAGGAAGTAAATGCGCGGACGTCATCTGTAAACTCTACGGTTTTTACATTTAATTCGTCTTCGATAATCTCCTGGTAGAACTCAGACAGTTCGTGATCTGCTTTTACAAACATTCTTGCAATTGGCTGACGGTTCTTGATATTTGCGGTATTTCTGGCAGCTCGTCCCAGTACCACAATCTTTAATACTTCGTCCATGTCTGCTTCCAGCTTTTCATCAATCCATTCTTCCTTTACTGTTGGGAAGTCGCACAGATGGATGCTTTCCGGAGCGTCTTTATCGATGCTTCTGACCAGGTTCTGGTAAATGTCTTCTGTCATAAACGGAATCATAGGCGCAGCCGTCTTTGCTATGGTTACCAGCGCTGTATAAAGGGTCATATACGCGTTGATCTTATCCTGCTCCATTCCCTTTGCCCAGAAACGCTCGCGGCTTCTTCTGACATACCAGTTGCTCATATCGTCTACAAATTCCTGAAGAGCTCTTGCTGCCTCTGGAATCTGATAATTGCCCAGATAATTATCCACTGCTTTTACCATAGAGTTGACTTTGGAAAGCAGCCATTTGTCCATAACCGGCAGCTTATCATATTCTAAAGTGTATTTGGAGGCGTCAAAATTGTCAATGTTCGCATACAGTACAAAGAACGCATAGGTATTCCACAGGGTTCCCATAAACTTTCTCTGTCCTTCCATAACTGCTTTTCCATGGAAGCGGTTTGGAAGCCACGGAGCGCTGTTGATGTAGAAATACCAGCGGATTGCATCTGCTCCGTAAGTCTCTAACGCGTCAAACGGGTCGACCGCATTTCCCTTGCTCTTACTCATCTTCTGGCCGTTTTCATCCTGAACGTGTCCCAGAACGATTACATTCTCATAAGGAGCCTTATTAAACAGCAGGGTAGATTCTGCCAACAGAGAGTAGAACCATCCTCTTGTCTGGTCTACTGCCTCAGAAATAAACTGGGCAGGGAACTGGGATTCAAACAGTTCTTTGTTTTCAAATGGATAATGATGCTGTGCAAATGGCATAGCTCCGGAGTCAAACCAGCAGTCAATTACTTCTGGAACTCTGTGCATCTCTTTGCCGCAGTCCGGACAGGTAATGGTAACCTGATCGATAAATGGACGGTGAAGCTCTACGCCGCCTTCCGGATAATTTTTGCTTAATGATTTTAATTCTTCTCTGCTGCCGATAGCCATCTGCTTTCCGCATTCACATTCCCAGATGTTTAAAGGAGTGCCCCAGTAACGGTTTCTGGAAATCCCCCAGTCCTGGATATTTTCCAGCCAGTCGCCAAAGCGGCCTTTTCCGATGGATTCCGGAATCCAGTTAATGGTGTTGTTGTTGCGGATTAAATCTTCTTTTACTGCAGTCATCTTGATGAACCAGGATTCTCTTGCATAGTAAATCAGAGGAGTGCCGCAGCGCCAGCAGTGAGGATAACTGTGTTCAAATTTGGGTGCGGAGAACAGCAGTCCCTTTTTGTCCAGATCCTCCAATACCATCGGATCTGCCTTTTTGCAGAATACGCCTGCATAAGGAGTTTCTTTCGTCATCTCGCCTTTTCCGTCTACCAGCTGGACAAACGGCAGGTCGTACTTACGGCCTACATTGGCGTCGTCTTCACCAAATGCAGGGGCAATATGAACCACGCCGGTACCGTCTGTTAAGGTAACGTAGGTATCGCAGGTCACATAATAGGCTTTCTTATGCTGCTTTTCGCAGATTCCCAGCGCACAGTCAAACAACGGCTCGTACTCTTTATATTCCAGTTCTTTTCCTTTGTAAGTTTCCAGGATTTCATAAGCCGGTTTATCAGAATCTTTGTCTGCCAGAGATCCCAATACGGTATCGCATAACGCCTGTGCCAGATAATAAACGTATCCGTCTGCAGACTGTACCTTTACGTAATCTTCATCAGGGTTGACGCACAGCGCCACGTTGCTTGGAAGGGTCCATGGAGTCGTGGTCCATGCCAGAATATACGCATCCTCGCCTTTTACCTTAAAACGGGCGATGGCAGAACGCTCTTTCACGTCTTTATATCCCTGCGCTACCTCGTGGGACGACAGCGGGGTACCGCAGCGCGGGCAGTAAGGTACAATCTTAAATCCCTTGTATAACAGGCCCTTTTCCCAAATCTGCTTTAATGCCCACCATTCAGACTCAATATAGTCGTCATGGTAGGTAACATATGGATTGTCCATATCTGCCCAGAAACCAACGGTAGAGGAAAAATCTTCCCACATTCCCTTATATTTCCAGACGCTTTCCTTGCAGTGTTCAATAAACGGCTCTAAACCATACTGTTCAATCTGCTCTTTGCCGTCTAATCCCAGCATTTTTTCTACTTCCAGTTCAACTGGAAGGCCATGGGTATCCCATCCGGCTTTTCTCGGAACCATATAGCCCTTCATGGTACGGTATCTTGGAATCATATCCTTGATAACGCGGGTCAGTACATGGCCAATGTGGGGCTTTCCGTTGGCAGTAGGCGGTCCGTCATAAAACACATACGGCGTTCCCTTTTTCCGGCTCTCAATACTTTTTTCAAAGATATTTTCATCTTTCCAAAACTTTTCGATTTTTTTCTCTCGCTCTACAAAATTCATGTTTGTAGATACTTTCTCATACATGACGCTTCCTCCAATCAATTGTAAATGCTGAGCAGAAAATAAAAAAGCTCCGTCCCGCAAAGGGACGAAGCGCGCTTCGCTGTACCACCCATTTTCTGCATACTGTTATATGAGTTCCCGATAACGTAGGAAATACGGCTTAGCTTACAGATACAATTCTTTCAGCCAGCGACTCCGGAGTGATCTTTGGAACTGCCCTACTAACACCGGTCTTTCACCATCTCCGGCTCGCTGAAGCGTTTGGTCAGCCTTACTGTCTCCATCTAAGTCTTTTTTCTTGTAGCAATCCTTATTATAGGAAATCCAGTCCCAAAAGTCAAGGAAAACAGGACTTTCCAAGGCTTTTTATGCATTTTCCATGATTTTTAGATACATATTTTGGACGATGTGTAAAACAATAAGAATAATTGATTCTTTTTTCTGCAAAAAACAGGAGGCGCAGCATGATTCTTTCGATTTTATCTTATCTGGTCATTCCCCTTTATACCCTGCTGTTTGTACGGGAAACCGACTTGTTTTCCAGCAACTTTTCCGTCATCGGCAGTCTGGAGGAACAGAAAAACCGTTTTTCTGTCTGGGCTATTTTATTAAGCACCACATTGTACCGTATGTTGTTTCCAGTCATCGGGAAAGCTCCCTTTTCCCACCCCCAGTCCAGGCACAAAAGAGCCAGCCGCAGAACGCTCTGCTTTTTTCTTTTAAACCAGGCGCTCTTTTTTCTGGTTGCTACCGTCATTCTTCCATACACGCCTTCCGACCTTCCTCTGCAGGCCAGAATGCACGTTTTCTGCGCCCTTATCTCCAGCGTCTCTCTTTTTACCTGCCTGGTTCTTCTAATTCACAGCTATTATCGGGCGCAGCCGGCCCGTTTCCGGAGCCTGATGTGGATTCTATGGGGTTCTTTTGCCGTCAGCATGGTTCTTCTGCTTGTCTGCGGGATCGTAAACAGCGTTCTGGAAATTCTGGTAACCATTACCGCCTGCGTGTTAAGCCGCCAGCTTTACCGGAAAGTTTCTGATTTTCCTGTTTTGCCATGATGGTTCTAGCTCCCTGCGTTCTTTTTTGTTATTTTTTTATCAATCTATTTGTTATTTTGATTACTCATGGTATAATAAGAAAACATCTAAAAAACTACTAGGGAGAAGGAGCAATTATGAATCAGCAAAATTTAACACTGCTTACGGATTTTTATGAACTAACCATGATGCAGGGATATTTCAAAGAAAAGGATGCCAACGAAACCGTTATTTTTGATATGTTTTACCGCAACAACCCCTGCGGCAATGGATTTGCGATCTGCGCCGGTCTGGATCAGGTCATTGATTATATTAAAAACCTCCACTTTGACCAGGAAGACGTGGAATATCTCCGCAGTCTGGGAATCTTTGGAGAAGATTTTCTGGAATATCTGGCTAATTTCAAATTTTCCGGCGATATTTACGCGATTCCAGAAGGAACGGTTGTATTCCCAAGAGAGCCTCTGGTCAAAGTAATTGCTCCTATCATGGAAGCACAGTTAATCGAAACTGCGCTTTTAACCATTATTAACCACCAGAGCCTGATTGCGACCAAAACTTCCCGTATTGTCCATGCCGCCCAGGGAGATGGCGTCATGGAATTTGGTCTGCGCCGCGCCCAGGGACCGGATGCCGGCGTTTACGGCGCACGTGCGGCCATGATTGCCGGATGTATCGGTACTTCCAATGTGCTCTGCGGCAAAATGTTCAATGTGCCGATTAAAGGAACCCATGCCCATAGCTGGATTATGAGTTTCCCAGATGAGCTGACTGCGTTCCGTACTTATGCAAAGCTCTATCCTTCTGCCTGCATTTTGCTGGTAGACACCTATGACACCTTAAATTCCGGCGTTCCCAATGCCATCAAAGTCTTTACAGAAATGCGCGAAGCCGGCATTCCTATGCCATTCTACGGCATCCGCTTAGACAGCGGCGACCTGGCTTATCTGTCGAAAGAAGCGAAAAAGATGCTGGATGCTGCCGGATTTCCGGATGCTGTCATCTCCGCGTCCAACGACCTGGATGAAGAGCTGATCAACAGCCTGAAGCTTCAGGGCGCTACCATTAATTCCTGGGGCGTCGGCACCAATCTGATTACATCCAAGGACTGCCCATCCTTTGGCGGCGTATATAAGCTGGCTGCTATCCGCGATAAAGCCACCGGCAAATTCATTCCAAAGATTAAGCTTTCTGAAAATGTGGAAAAAATTACCAACCCAGGCGACAAGACCATTAAACGAATTTACAACAAAGAAACCGGAAAAATCATCGCCGATTTAATCTGCCTGACCCATGAACAGTTTGACGAAAACAACTCTCTGCTGCTTTTTGATCCGGTCCAGACCTGGAAAAAGACCCATCTGGCGCCTCACAGCTATGCTATCCGTGATCTGATGGTTCCAGTATTCCTTCACGGGGAATGCGTTTATGAATCTCCTGCCGTTATGGATATTCAGGCTTACTGCAAAAAAGAACTGGATACTTTATGGGATGAGTCCCGTCGTCTGGTTAATCCCCACAAAGTTCATGTCGACCTTTCCCATGAATTGTGGCATATCAAAAACCAGCTTTTAGAAGCCTACCATTTTGAGTAATCCGGAAAAAATGGATATTTTTTTCACAAAACTTAACCTCAGTTATATTTTTTGACCAATCTATCCAGTATAATAAATCCAGATGCTTGTACAATAGCAAAAATTTGAATATCACAAGGAGGTTTTTCACATGAGTATGGGTAAAGCAGTCAAGATTTATTCCAAAGACCATCCGGCTCTTGCATTAAAAGTAACAAAAGGTCATTTTTCCTCTGACCGGTTCCACATCAACTATTACATTGATATGACCGATTTGAAGATGCGTCAGCGCAACGCAGAAGAAGTTGCTAAGGCGATTGTTGAAAAGTACGTTAAGCGTGTAACCTTAACCCCTGTTATCGGTCTGGTATCCGAAGCAATGAATCAGATGGCTGCTACCAATGCGACCAAAGCTCCTATTGATACCATTATCTGTATGGATGGCTGTGAAGCTATCGGCGCATATATCGCCAAGGAACTGTCTGAAGTAGGTTTTGCTACTACCAATACCCACAAAACCACCTACATTCTGACTCCAGAGTTTGACTCTACCGGTCAGATGGTTGTACGTGAAAACATCAAGCCAATGTTAAAGGGCAAACACGTCCTGGTTGTTTTAGCTACTGCAATGTCTGGACATACCATTGCAAAGAGTCTCCGCTGCATTTCTTCCTACGGCGGCATTGTAGAAGGTATTTCCTGTATTTTCTCCGCTATCAGCGAGATTGAAGGACATCCGGTCAACTCCGTATTCGAGGCTTCTGATCTGGAAGGCTTTAGACTTTCTGAGCCGGACAACTGCCCAGACTGCAAGGCTGGCGTCAAACTGGACGCTATCGTAAACAGCTACGGCTATACGGTTTTAGATTAATCAAGATTTTAAATTCATAAAAAAGATCTGGGATATCACAATCCCAGGTCTTTTGTTTTATCGGACATTTCTTTTTTCCGTAGAGCAAAAAAGTCTGCCGCACAAATCATGCAGCAGACCTTTGTTGGATACAGCCTTTTCTCTTTTACTTATCTGGCTTCATATAAGTCTTTTGTATAATTTTCCATTGGATCCCAGTTCTTAAACTCGAAGTCTTCTGCGCTTACATCTGCGCCGCCTTCTTTTGCTGCGTCAATTGCCCGAGTCCACTCTTCCTGGGTCTTCTCAGATAATGTCTGAAGTTCTGCTTTGTAATCAATGTTCTGGGCTAATACTCCCTGTGCAATTTCGCCAAGATTTGGAGAAATGGAAGCAGCCTGTGCATATACAGCAGCAGTATCTGGGTTTGCTACGATTGGGTCTGGAGCAAGAGCTGCCTGCTCGTTGTTAATCTGGTAGTACTCTAACATAGCCGGATCGGTCATATGCTCTTTGTTTACAGAATCAATAACAGAAACGAAACCGCCGTCTTCTACCAGACCTGCCTGATAATCTTCAGAATACAGAGCCATCAGGTATTTTGCTGCAGCTTCCGGATGCTCGCACTGGGAAGAAATGCCCATCCATGGCTGTGCGCCGATGTAAGGAAGTTTGCCCTTCATGCCGTCATCTGGAACTGGCAGAGCCATAACGCCAAAGTCTAAATCTGGATTTTCCTGACGCCAGGTAGAGATACACCATGCACCCTGGATAATAAATGCAGCCTGGTTCTGTGCAAACAGAGCTCTTGCTTCAGGAGCCTTCATGGATACAGAGTTTGGATGGAAGCATCCTTCTTTTACCAGAGTATCATAGAACTCAAATGCATTCTGCATAGCCTGGGAATTCATGGTATTCTGTCCATCTACTAAGATCATCTGGGAAATATCGCTGCACTTTGCGCCGTCTAAGCTGGCCAGGGAACGAAGAGCCAGTTCCAGACGATTGGTCTGGGCGCCGCTGTCAATAATTCCAAAATATTTGCCTTTTCCTGCTTCTGTTACCTGCTTGCAGACATCGATAAACTCACTCCAGGTCTTTGGAAGATTCTCAACGTCTACACCTGCATCGGTCAGAACTGTCTTATTATAGAACATTAATGTATTAATAATGTTTGCAGCTTCCGGAAGAACATATACCTTTCCGTCCATGCTGGTAATTCCTTCGTTTAACGCGCCGTCTGCAAAAGAATTTAAGAAATCCTCTGTTACATAATCATTTAACGGCATAAACCAGTTTTCATCTAATACGGTGCTTAACTTCATTCCAGATGGAATTGGGAATAAGTCCGGTGCATTTCCTGCCTTAATAGCAGAAACTACAGTCTCCTTAAACTGATCGGCAGTTAATACGGTATACTCAATGGTGATATTGGGATTTTCTTCCATAAATTTTTTATGGAATTCTTCTCTGCGGGCCTTGGTGCTGTCGCTCCAGTCAATAACCTTTAAGGTAATCTGTTCGTCAGAAGCAGCGCTCTCTCCTGCTTCTGCTTTTGTTTCCCCTGCTTCTGCAGAAGTTTCTGCCTTTGTCGTCTCAGCAGCAGCATCTTTATCCGTTGTGACATTTACGCCGCATCCGCATACAGTTCCCATCATGGCAACCGTTAAAGCAGCCGCTAATAATCCTTTTCTTTTTTTCATGTTTATCCTCCTTTAAAAAAGTGAAATTAAGGTTTCAAAAATAACATCAGCTCTTTACTGCACCTGCAATACCGTCTACAAAGTATTTCTGCAGGGCAACGAAAACAAAGATAACCGGCAGTATGGCAATGCTGGCTCCGGCTGCAATACCTGTCCAGTCTACCACATTTTCTCCTCTCAGCGCATATAAACCAACTGCCAGGGTTCTGAGGGAAGGATTGTTTAATGTAATAATCAGAGGCAACAAGAAGGAGTTCCAGGTCCAGATAAACTGCATAATTACTACTGTAACCATAATCGGCTTTGCCAGAGGGAACATTACCCTTCCATAAGTCTGTACAAAATTAGCGCCGTCAATGGTTGCCGCCTCTTCCATTTCTTTTGGAAGAGAAGCATAAAAGCTGGAAAACAGCATCAGGAAAATCACATGGCCGCCGCCGGACTCTGCTAAAATAAGTCCAACCAGGCTCTGGGACAGTCCCATATTTTTCAGCAATTCATAAATCGGGATTACCGTAAATACCAGCGGAATGGTAATACTTGCCATAAAGATTTTCATCAGAAGGCTTTTTCCCACAAAGCTGTAACGTCCCAGTACATAACCAGCTAAAGACGTGCTGAGAAGCACAATTACTACTACTGATACCGTAACGATAATGGAGTTTTTAAAATATACTCCAAAATTCGCATTGTTCCACGCTCTGATAAAGTTATCCATCCGGAAGGACTCCGGAATTAAATTTAATCCGCTTGCAAAAAATTCGTTCTGTGTTTTAAAAGATGCGGAAACCATCCATAAAAAAGGATAAATCCAAAGGAATGCGATAACCGCAAGCACAGCATACAGGAGAACTTTTCCAAGCTTTCTAACTACTGACGTTTTTTCCATGGCTTCCTCCTACACTGCTCTCTTTTTCTGGAAATGCTGTTTTGCACTATTTCCGATAATTCCAATACCAACAACTAAAGCTCCAAACATCATTGCTGCAGCGCTGGCATAGCCAAGACGCGGCATACCAGAAGAATTGGCGTATGCTGTCCGGTATACAAAGGTTGCCGCAACATCTGTCGCATAGAACGGGCCGCCGTTTGTCATGGTCTGAATCAAATCAAATACCTTCAGGGAACTGATAATACAAAGTACTGTAATCACGCCGCCAATTGGAAGAATCAAAGGAAATACCACATGGCGGAAGGTCTGCCATTTATTGGCGCCATCTATGGTTGCAGCCTCGTAAACATCCTGGGAAACGCTCTGAAGAGCAGCCAGCCAGTAAATCATATACGTTCCGGCATCTTTCCACACACCAATCAGCACAACTACCGGGAGAGCGGTCTGGGCATTTCCCAGCCAGTTGGGACCTCTTACTCCAAAAATCGCCAGAAGCTGGTTAATGGAGCCTGTACCGCCGAAAATAAACATCATAATAATACCAACAATAGATGCTGTCGTAATAACCGGCAGGAAAAATACGGTTCTGAAGAAAGCGGCGCCTTTCTTAATAATGCTGTTAAATATGTAAGCCAATGCAAGAGATAACGCCAGCTGGATAGGAACTGCCATAATCATATATTTAAAACTGTTGAGTACGGCGTTAAAAAAGTACTTATCCTTTAGAAGCTCTTTAAAGTTGTCTAATCCGACAAAAAGCGCGTTGGAGGTCATTCCGGACCAGTCCAATGTGGAGTAAAAAATACTGGACAAAATCGGATATCCCTGAAACAGGATATATAAAATCAATGTTGGCAGCATAAATACCCAGCACCACAAATTAATGCGCCGTTTTTTTCTCCGGAGCGCTGCTCCCGAAGTTCCGGCTGATGATGGCTTACTCACAATTCATCCCTCTTTCTTTCCTTTTATTTAATTACAAAAAGTAACTAATACTTTGTCCACGTGTTAGTGCCATATTAGCATAAATCCTAAGAATTTACAATATTTTTTTGTCATTATTCTCAAAATAGTTTATTTCTACCAACTATCATTTTATTTTTTGTGTACTTTGTACATATATTTCTTACCCATAATTCTGTTATAATAATTATAATTTATAATTAACTATACATCCTATAAATTTGGAGGAGACATGAGAATAAACATTGAATTTTCCCAGCAAAACAACAATATTATTAACTTTTCCGCTCAAGAGCTGGTCCGTTATCTAAGTGAAATAATGAGTAATTCATTAATTTCTATTAATAATAATGAATTCTGTGCAGCCGCCCCTGATCTTACCATCCATCTAAAAACCGCTGATTTACACTCTGAATACGGAATGCCCCCTGTGGAACATCCGGATTTAGACGATCAATATCTGATTTCCGTCAAAGACTGCCAGGGAACCATTGCCGGAGGAAACCCAAGAAGCGTTCTGCTAGGCGTCTATCATTATTTAAGATCCTTAGGCTGCCGGTTCCTGTCCCCTGATTCTTCCTTTGACCGGATCCCTTCTTTATATAAGAAAGAAGATCTGTTTCTCTCCTGCCGGCGTACCGCTTCCTTCCGCCATAGAGGAGTCTGCATTGAAGGAGCAAATTCCCTGGAAAATATCCTGGATTTTATCGACTGGCTGCCAAAGCTGGGGTATAACTGCTTTTTCCTTCAGTTCCAGCTTCCATACACCTTTATGGCCCGCTGGTATCGCCACGAAATGAATCCTTTATTGCCTCCTGAAGAATTTTCCAGAGAAACCGCCGTTTCCTTTACAAAAAAGATTACAGAAGCCATGGAGCAAAGAGGACTGATGCTTCACCAGGCCGGACACGGATGGACTGGGCAGGCCATCGGTCAGGATTCTTGCGACTGGAAGCCATTGTCCCGTCCTCTGGAACCGGAAGAGACTCAGAAACTGGCTCTCTTAAACGGGAAACGCCAGCTGTTCCACGGCATTCCTATGAATACCAACTTGTGCTATTCCAATCCAGAAGCTGTTGAAAGCTTTACCAGACAGGTCATCCATTACGTTTCCAGCCATCCGTCTGTCGATTATCTTCACGTATGGCTGGCAGATGAACCCAATAACATCTGCGAATGTCCGGACTGCCAGAAGACCACCCCAAGCGATCAGTATGTTGGGCTGCTAAATCACGTGGACGAAGCGCTGACCCAGATTGGTTCTCCTGTTAAAATCGTCTTCCTCCTTTACCAGGAGCTATTATGGCCTCCAAAAAAAGTCCGGTTTTCCAATCCAGACCGGTTCCTTTTGATGTTTGCTCCTATCAGCAGAACATTCGATGCTTCTTACCAGATGCAAAACGCCAATCCGGACTCTGCCGGATCCCCTCTTCCGGCTTATAAGCGAAACCAGATTTCCCTTCCTACCAGCCTGGCAGAAAATATGGCTTATTTAAAAGCTTGGCAGAATATTTTTACCGGAGACAGCTTTGTGTACGACTACCCTCTTGGAAGAGCCCATTACGGAGATTTTGGCTACGTCCATATTTCCCAGATGATCAGCGAAGACATTAAAAAAATCCGTTCGATGGGACTAAATGGCTACATCAGCTGTCAGGAACTGCGGTGCGGCCTTCCAAATTTCCTTCCCAACTACATCATGGGATACACCTTATTTGACGAAGCTGCTTCTTTCCAGGAATTGACCCAGGAATATTATTCTGCCGCCTATGGCAAAGGCTGGGAAGAAGTTCGTTCTTACCTGACGAAACTTTCCAGCTTATGCAGCTGCGATTATTTTAACGGCAAAGGGGAACGCGTTAATCCAGAGATTGCTGGACACATGAACCAGCTGATTCAATGTGCAGAACAATTTGGACAAGCGTTTCGTTCCTTCCCCCATACCGGAAAAACCGAATCTTTGTTTTGGAAACAGCTTGATTATCACCGCAGATATAGTTTACAATTAGGGAAAGCTCTTCTTCTTTTATCAGAAGGAAAACATGAAGACGCACAGAAGGTCTGGCATGATTTTCAAGAATGGATCTGCAGAAATGAAACCGCCTTCCAATCCTGTCTGGATGTTTACCGTGTATCCGAAGTTTCTACAAAATACACTGGATTTCTGCTGGAAGAACCGCTTCAGAATACTTTGTAACAGAATTATGGAGGGCCGCTATGTACCGCGGAAAAAAAAATCAGCCTTCGAATCGGACCCGCATTCTGGAATGTATCTTCCGGAATGCACCCGTGGCCAGATCCGAAATTGCCGAGATGACAGAAATCACTCCAGCTGCCGTTACTACCATTGTAGCCGGCCTGATTGGAGAACACATTGTAATCGAATCCGAAGAACCGCTGCCGGATGAATCTTCTACCGGACGACGCAAAGTTCCTATTGATATTCTTCCGTCTGCCTTTTACAGCATCGGAGCAGAATTTACCCAGAAAGCTCTTGTAGTCTGCCTGACCGATTTAAAGGGAACCATTATTCAATGTGTTTCCTCTCCTTACAGCGACTGTCTGGCCCGCGAAATTACCACAAGACTGATTGAAGGGATCCAGACCGTTGTCGCCCAGTCCAAAATTTCCTGGGAACAAATCGTCGGAGTCGGAATCGCCGTTCCAGGTCATATCAACTCTGACTCCGACGACTTAATTACCAACCGGAAAACCTGGTCCCACTTTTCTCCTAAAGAGTTGGAAAAGCACATTCCCCTTCCGGTTGCATACGAAAATAACGCCCGCTGCATGGCGCTTTCCCAGTACCTCTTCCGTCCTGCCGGCAGTCCGGATAGTTTTGCGTTTTTTCATGTAGGTCTGGGAATGTTCTGCGCCAGTGTAGTGGACGGAGACATTTTTTTAGGAAATAATTATATGGCAGGCGAGATTGGCCATACCATTGTCAATGAAAACGGCAGGAGATGTGAATGCGGAAAATACGGCTGTCTTCAGACTTATGCCAGCGAAACCTGGCTGTTAAAAAACGCACGTCTGGTCTATCAGAACGCACCCGATACCCTGCTTCGGAATCTGGCTGCAAAGGAAGACGAAATTACGATAGAAACTGTAATTACCGCCTACTCCATGGGAGATCCCTTTATCAGCAAGTACATCCGAGACGCATTAAAATATCTGGGAATTACTGCTTCCAATATTGCCATTACCATGAATCCAGGAAAATTTTTCCTTCACGGACAGTATTTAGACAACGATATGATCCGCAGTGAGCTTCTGGATTACATTGACCGCCAGCTTCTCTTTATCGGCCGTACGTATACCAGCAACATTGAAATCCTTCCCTACCATCCGGAGGACGGCGCCGTCGGCGCCAGCGCCCTGGCAGTGCGGAATTTCTTTATTAATTAACCTTTTTCGTCTGATTCTTCCGTCTTCTGGGAAATCCTCTTAGAAGACGGGAACCAGATTGCCGGCGTAAATACAGCAAGCCCGACTACGGTTTCGTTTCCCTGATTCATTACAATATGGGGAAGATTGGATCGCACAAGGGTAGTGTCTCCTGGATTCAGGTGGATTTTTTCCGCCCCAATCAGGACTTCCAATTCTCCCGATTCTACTATGATAATTTCTTCACTGGGATGGACGACCGGACGCTCCCCATCTTTAGAATGGGGTTCCAGCTCAAACCGGATAACCAGAGATTGGGGAACAAACTCTGATGACGGCATTGGGGTCAGTAAATGGTACCGGATACTGGAGTTTGGCTGGGACAGCGTAATTACTTCGTTTTTGCGGGTCGTCAGACCGCTTTCCGTCTCCGTCCCTCCCATAAACAGGTACGTCGGCACATCCAGCGCCCCGCTCAGCTTTCTTAACGTTGACAGCGACGGATCCGTTAAATCCCTCTCGATCTGGGAAATATACCCAATAGAAAGACCTGTTTTTTCCGCCAGTTCCTTCAGTGTAATTCCTCTGGATTTTCTAACGCTTCGTACATTTTCTCCCAACATCATTCGTTTCCCCCTGCTCTGTTTTGGTCAAATTCTTTTGTTTTTATTATATCATATTTTATGTATATAAAAAATTACTTTCTACTCTCTTCGCTACTTTCGTCTTTCTCAACATATTTTTTCTTAATTTTTCATCATTTTTCCTATTTTTTTCATTTTTATATGAGAAAAGGTTGACTATAAATTTTAGAAATAGTAAAATTATATTAAATTTTACTGACAGGAGGACTATCATGAAAATTACAGATGTAAAAGTTGAAGTCATTCAAATTCCAATGAAAAAGCCGTTCCGGATTGCGTTTGCAGTCCAGGATCATTCCGTAAACGTGCTGGTTAAAATTATGACCGACGAAGGACTTTACGGAATCGGCGAGGCTGCGCCATTTGAACCAGTAACTGGCGAAAACAGCGCAACTGTTTTAGAAGTCCTGAAATTATTTAAGCAGGGACTTATCGGCATGGATCCAATGAATATTGAAGGAATCCATCTGATGATGGATCGTCTGATTTCCGGCAATACTTCCGCAAAAGCAGCCATTGATATTGCGCTTTACGACTTAAAAGGAAAGGTAATGAACCAGCCTCTTTATAAGGTATTAGGCGGCTACCGCGATCAGATCATCACCGATATGACCATCGGCATTGATACCCCTGAACTCATGGCTCAGGAAGCAAAAGAGCGGGTAGAGCGGGACGGATTCCGTATTTTAAAGGTAAAAGCAGGAATTAATCCAGCCGACGATATCCGCGCCCTGACCTTAATCCGAGAAGCGGTCGGCAATGATATCCGTCTCCGCGTAGACGCAAACCAGGGCTACACGGTCAGCGATGCAGTCTCCACTTTAAAGGCATTTGAAAAAATCGGCGTGGAAGCCGTTGAACAGTGTCTGCCATGGTGGGATATGGACGGCGCTAAGTTTGTCCGTTCTAAAGTAAATGTAAAAATTATGCTGGATGAATCCATTCATTCTCCAATCGATGCTGCAAAAGCCTGCAAGCTGGAAGCAGCCGATATTTTAAATATCAAGCTGATGAAATGCGGCGGATTATATCCGGCTGAAAAGATTAATGCCATTGCAGAAGCAAATCATGTAAATTGTATGGTTGGCTGTATGCTGGAAACCAAGGTTGCCATTGGTGCAGGCGTTGCTTTAGTTGCTGCAAAGAGCAATATCACAGAAGCAGACTGCGACAGCTTTATGTATGCTGTCGATCCAGAAATGGGTATGCCAGGCGGATTTACCGTAGACGGCGGCGTTTACACCCTGTCCCAGAAACCTGGTCTTGGACTTGATATTGATTTCTAACTTTGCCTGAGTGCAAATCGTTTGCAGAAACATTTAAGAAAGGAATGGTATTTCATTTATGGAAGGTACGTTATTCTCTTCAGAAAGCGCCCTGCTTCTGATCATGTTCCTTATGGTAGCAGTTGGCTTCTGGCTTCAGCGCTATAAGGTATTTAAAATGTTGGGCCCCGCTCTTACGGTCATCGTCACTGGTATTGTTCTTTCAAATTTAAGAATCGTTCCGGTTTCCAGCCCTACTTATGATGCAATTACCAGCTACTGTGTTCCGCTTTCCGTTTCTATCTGCCTGCTGAGCCTGGATTTAAAGCAGATGAAGCAGCTCTTAAACCGGAACTCTGTCATTGCCCTGCTTTCCGCAGCCTCAAGCGTCTGCCTGATGGCTCTGGTATTCGGCATCTTCTTTGCCTCCAAAATTGACGAAGGCTGGAAAGTTGCCGGTATGTTCGTTGGAACCTACACCGGCGGCAGCTCTAATTTAACTGCCATTGCAGTTGGTCTGGATGCTTCCAAGAACACCATTGCCGCTGCAAATGCCGCTGACTATGTAGTTGGTATCCCAACTCTGATTGCCATGTTTGCTGCTCCGGCTATCTACAAAAACTCGAAAAAGCTGAAAAAATTATGGCCGTATGAAATGACCGATGCTGAATTGAGAGGAAACGGCGACCATGAAGAACTGATGGCTTCCAAAGAATGGTCCATTCAGGAAATCGCATGGCTTCTTGCCATTGGTTTCGGCACCGTATGGGCTGCAACTGCAGTGGCCAATAAAGTCTTTGATCCTGGCTTCCGCAGCGCAGGCCGCATCCTGTTAATTACCACCTTCTCTATCATTATCGCACAGGTTCCAGCAGTCCGGAAGCTTCGCGGCAACTTTGATTTAGGACTGTTTGTTGCACTTTTATTCTTAACTACCATTGGATTTGCAGTAGACTTAAAGCAGTTCTTCGGCTCTACCTTCTACATTACCCTGTTCTGCTTCTGCGTAATCGCATCCTGCATCATCCTGCACCTGCTGGTTACCAGACTGTTAAAGGTAAAATTCGAGTACGTTCTTCTGTCCTGCGTCGCTTGTATTTCCGACGGCCCTACCGCCGCTTTAATCGCATCCAGCGCACAGTGGAAGACTCTGATTACCACCGGTCTGTTAATGGGTGTTCTGGCAGGCGCTCTGGGCAACTACCTGGGAATTTCCGTTGCTTACGCAATACGGGCTATCCTTGGTTTCTAATCCGCCATACAACTTGGAGAGCTTTTGTATCGTCCGGAATCCGTTCCGTTCGGATGCAAAAGCTTTTCTTACTCTCACACCTATCAGGAGGAAAATATGAAGCTTTATCACTTATATGTATCTGGAATCCTTTACGGAAAACTGAATTTTGATACCCAGCCGGTTTCTATCAGCAAACTGGATTTTGCGTCAGGGACTTTAGGTTCCTGGGAACCTCTTTCAGAATCTGACAACCAATTTTATAAAAATTTTGCCAAAATTGATTTTCTGAAGCTCTCCCGCCAGATTTCCCAATACGAATCTCTTCTTTCCGGAACGGGAGAGATTTCCGCTTCTCTCCCAGATGGAGACGAACGCTATACCAGTGAAGACGGTTCCTGGTATCTGCAGAGAGATATCAAATTTCCAAACAATAAGTTAATGGAAAACGGCCGTCTGCTTGCAGTCTGCTGTTCTGCCAGGGAAATGATTTCCCTTCTGGTTCTGGAAGGACAGGAAGACAAAACCGTTTTAAAATTATGGCGGAAAACCTGGCCGGACGAAACCATTTACGGAGTGCGCCAGGAAGGAACGTTTCTGGTTCCTATGCGGGACGGCGTTTGCCTGTCCACGGACGTCTATCTGCCGGAAGGCATCACAGAACCGGTTCCCGCTGTCTTTGTCCGCACCCCCTACGGAAAAGAGGATGGACGCGAAATCTACTACCGCTATGTACAGCGGGGATATGCTGTGGTCATCCAGGATGTCCGCGGCCGCAACCAAAGCGAAGGCGAGTGGCTTCCTAACTACCATGAAGTAGAAGACGGCGACGATACCTTAAACTGGATTGCAGACCAGCCCTGGTCTTCGGGCAGCGTGGGAATGGTTGGCGGATCTTACCTTGGCTATGTGCAATGGGCTGCCGCTGCCAGTGGAAATCCCCATTTAAAAGCGCTGATCAGCGTTGTCTGTGCCGGAAGCGCCTTTATTGACCTTCCCCGTCGGGGCGGTTCCTTTACCTCTGGTATGCTGGCATGGGCATTTGCCGTTTCCCAGAAACAATTCCATCCGGAATTAATGGAACGGGATGACTGGGAAGACGTTTTAAATATCCGTCCGTTGAAAGACATTCCTGAGAAAGCCCTTGGCTATCCGGTTCCGTTCCTCAGCAAATGGCTGGAAGACAGCGATTATAATGAGTTCTGGCGTCAGTCCAACTGGCAGGAACGCTCGAAAAAAGCCCAGATTCCGGCGCTGATCCAGTCCGGCTGGTTTGACGACAACGGTATGGGCACGACAGAAGCCCTTGAGATTGTCCACGACTTTCCGGAAGGAATGAGAAAAGTCATTCTCGGTCCCTGGCAGCACAGCGGAAACAGCCGCTACGATATGCATGGCGTATCCTTCGGAAGCCAGGCTCTCCGCTTTGATTTAGATTATCTCTATTTCCAGTGGTTTGAACACTATCTGAAAGGCGTGGAAAACGGCATCGACAAGAGCGCCCCAGTGGAATACTATACCGTGGGCCAGGACACCTGGAAAACCGCTTCTAACTGGCCGGTTCCAGAGACTGTTGAAACTGATATTTTCCTGGACAGCAAAGGAAATGCCAATACCTCTTTGGGAGACGGAATCCTTTCCTTCCATCTTCCTGAAAAAGAAGGAACCGACAGTTATGACTACGATCCCCAGAATCCTTCTACCCACATTATCGATATGTCGGAAAATGAAATCGAGGTTCCGGAAGATTATACCAGAGAAGAGCTGAGACAGGATATGCTGTGCTACACTTCCGCTCCCCTTGAAAAAGACGTGGTCATTACCGGCGATCTCACAGCATCCCTTTTCATCTCATCTGATGCTCCTGACACCGATTTTATGGTGCGGCTTACGGATGTGGATGAAAACGGACGTTCCATTAAACTGGCAGACGGCATTTTAAGCGCCCGTTACCGGAATGGATTTGACCATGCAGAATTTTTAACTCCTGGCGAAGTGGTAAACTTAAAAATCCGGACCACCAAGATTTCCAACTGCTTCAAAAAAGGTCATAAAATCCGGATTACCATTACTTCCAGCGCAAAGAATTTCGTATTCCCAAACAGCAATACCAAAGGCGGCTACAACAGCCCTGAGACCGCAGTTGCCCGCAACACCATCCACCATGGGGGAAATTATCCGTCCAAGGTTACGGTACGGCTGGAAAAATAAGTCTTTATTGCAGAAAAATACCCTCAGGCAGACTTGGTTCTTCCAGGTTCTGTCTGAGGGTATTTTTAGCGTCCCTGATTCCTTATGATATTATTTCACTTACCATCTCTGGTACTAATTGGTTCCAATTGACATTGTCTCTGGCAAAGTACTTCCTCCATCAATCACGATTTGAGAGCCAGTCAGATAACTGGATTCATCACTTCCAAGAAATGCAAACAGTTCTCCTACTTCGATTGGCTTTGCAAGACGCTTCATCGGAACGCCTACTGCAATATCTGCAATTGCTGCCTCTGGATTCTCTGGATTAGACTCCAGAGCCATTTTTTCAACCATCGGAGTGCGGGCATATCCAAGCTGCGAGCAGTTTACACGAATGTTACGGCTTGCATATTCAACAGCCAGACATTTGGTAAGTCCAACTAAAGCTGCCTTTGTCATCGCATAAGCTGCCTCTCCTGCATCCGCTACAATATCTCCTGTTACAGATGATGCAATTACGATATTGCCGCCGCCCTGCTTTAACATATATGGAATTACTGCTTTACACGTATTCCATACACCTTTGATGTTTACATCAATATGGAAATCTCTGGTCGCATCGTCCATTTCCTCAAACGGAGCCAGGCGACATACTCCTGCATTGCAGCAGGCCACATTAATCTCGCCAAAGGTTTCTGCTCCCTTGGCTGCTGCTGCATCCATCTGGCCGCGGTCAGCTACGTTTGCTACTACTGTAATAATCTCTGCATTGTATTCTTTGCGCAGTTTTTCAGCCGTCTCTTCTACAGAAGGAGAAAGATCTACCATTACCAGTTTTGCTCCGTATTTTGCGTAAGCTGTAGCAATTCCTTCTCCAAGACCAGCAGCAGCTCCAGTAATCAATGCAACTTTTCCATCCAATTTAGCCATAATTCTCTTCTCCTTTTCTTAATATAATGATTGTCCATTTAAAATTGCTGGATTCCATCCGGAGTTTCAATCTCAACCGGATGTTTTTTCCAGTTTACAAGCAGCATCCACAGCCAGATTATAACGCCGATTCCTAAATATACTCCAAAGCAAATCCAAGAATCAATGCCTTGTCCAAGCGTACAGAAAAATGCAATCGCCACTGCAATCAGCATCGCTAAAATGCGGAATGCATCTCCTCCTTTAACGGTATTGGCGCTCTTCCACTCCGGATGTTTCCGGTGAATGCATACCGCTGAAATCATCGTTAACGCATACGCGCAGGCACATCCAAAGCTCATCAAATTAAAGAATGCACTCATAAAATCGGAAGAATTCTGCAATACAATAAATACTAATGACAGAACCAGAAGGAAAATATTCGGAAGCAATGGCTGCTGATTTTTATTCACTTTAGCAAATACTTTCGGAAGGAAATTTTTATTTGCCATGGAATACAGCATACGGACCGTAGACATCCAAAATCCTAAAAGAGATGCACCCATTCCAAGAAGGCAGGACAAAATTCCTACAATAATCGGCCAGAATGTCCATCCTAATGCATTCTGCATCGTGGCGATCGTTAAGAAGCCGTCTTGGGCAAAATTGTTATATATGTCTTTTAAGCCATCCAGGCCGGCTACACAGAAGTAATAAAATACATAGATGCAGCCGCAGGTCAGAATCGATCCGCAGATAGCTTTTTTAGAATTCTTAATAGGAAAATCTCCCTCTTCTACCATCTGAGGCACTGTCTCAAACCCAAAATACGGCGTAATCAAAAGAGCCATACCTATTATCCATCCTGGAATTCCATTTACCGGCTCCAGTGTTGTCGTAAAGAGATTTCCGAAGTTGGAAAGATGCCAGTGTCCAGAAAACAGCAAAATAAAACCAGTTAAAATAGTAACCGTAATATTGCAAAACAGCATTCCTGCCTGTGCCTTTACCAAAAACTGGACATTCTGGATACTCATAAAGAAATACAGTACCAGCAAAACTGCTGCACAGCCAACCATTGGCCAGGTTCCCAGATTTAAGTTCAGCGTTTTGTTTACCCAGGTCATAATCGCCATTACAACTGCCGGCGGAACTGAAATCCACGCTGCCATGATAAGCCAGGATGCAAGGAACCCAACGTGTTTATTGATTCCTACTGTATTGTAGATCAGTTCTCCCCCAGAGGTATGAAACAGAGATGCCAACTCGCTGTATACCAACGCTATCGGCAAAATTGCTACCGTCATCAAAGCAAAGGCCAGAAATGTGCCGCTTCCACAGTATCCATAAAATACCGAATCCCAGTAATTTACAAATGTAAAAATAGAACCCGTCGCTACTGTATAGACAAAAATAAGTTTCAGACTCTTATTTAAGCCACTGCTTTTGTTTTCCTTTTCTCCCATTACAAACCACCCTATTTTTGTAAAATATGTTAAAGAGATATCGCTTTAATCGTCTTTCATTCTAGCACTTTCCACATATATTGTCAACTTATTAATAATGAATTCACGGTATCCATTACCTGATCCCTAAAAAATCTTTTGAAATCGAATCCTTTCCACCCTTAACGTAAAGAGACACAGGAATCTCTCCTGTGTCTCAAAAAGCTTTTACTATTTCTTATGCTTCAAATACCTTTCTGCCTTTTACAAAGGTAGCAGCCACTTTACAAGTTTCATCTAAAACAACAAAGTTGGCTTCCAGTCCTTCCTTCACAAATCCGTACTGATTGTCCACTCCGATTAATTTTGCCGGATTTTCTGTCAGCAGCGGAAGAATCTCTTCTACTGGCTTTCCAGTAAACGCAAGGAGATTCTGCAGCGCTCTTCCCGTAGTCAGGGTACTGCCTGCGCGGCTTCCCCCTTCTGCCAGTTTTGCATCTCCATTTACCACTACCACGTCATTCACTCCCAGTTTATAATTGCCGTCTGGAAGGCCTGCTGCCATAATAGAGTCTGTAATCGCTACTACTCTGTCCAGTCCCTTCGTTTTTAAAATCAGGCGGACCGTTCCTGGATGGAGATGAAGGCCATCGCAGATTACTTCGCAATATACATTATCATCTTCCAGAACAGCTCCCCAGATTGCTGGGAAATGCTGGTGAAGAAGTTTCATGGCATTGCCGGTATGGGTAGCTGCCATTGCCCCATTTGCAATCGCAGCCCTGGCGGTATCATAATCTGCTCCGGAATGGCCGATAGCGACCTGGATTCCCAGTTCCTTCAGCTTCGGAATATCTTCTACCATACCGTCTACTTCTGGAGAAACGGTAATATAGCGGATGTCACCTTCTGCCGCTTTCTGATATTCTTCCACAAGCGGAATATTTTTTGCCTGAAGGAGGTGCTCCGGCATAGCGCCTTTATAGTCGCTGCAAAGGAACGGCCCTTCCAGATGGATTCCCATCATAACAGCGCCATTGTGTTCAATTCCCTTTTCTGCCTTCCAGTCTTTGTATGCTTCGATACAGGCCATAGTCTGCTCTTTTGTATCGGTAAGAACCGATCCCAGCCAGCCTGTAGTTCCCTGGGTTGCCATAAACCGGCAGACTTTTTCATAGCCTTTTGTATCCGCGCTGTTTACGTCCACGCCTGCCGCTCCATGGGTATGAATATCCAGAAAGCCAGGAACCAGACGGCGGCCTTTTAAATCTACCCGTTCTGCTTCCGGATCAGAAATCCACTCTCCGATACGGATAATTTTTCCATCCTCTGCCAATACATTTAAACGCTGAAATTTGTGTTCTTTATAAACCAGTCCATTATAAAATAAAACTTTGCTCATAGTATCCCCTTTCTCCCCAGTCAGAATTTTCTTTATAGGTAAACGTTCAGGACGGCATGGGTTCGCCGTCCTGAGTTGGTTTTTTTATAACATTCAGCCATGCATCTTCCTGCCCGCCTGAACTGCTTCCTTTATTTTACATATGCATCCGGATGTGCGCAGTGGTTGGTTCCGTCATAAACCTCGTCTTTCATCATCAGATGAACCGCGCTGCACTTGAAGGTCTGCGGAAGAGCCAGGATCTTCGGATTCGGGCCAACATATTTCTTCATTGCATCCTGAAGAGCTTCTTCAATAGTTGCGCGTGTCTTTAAGCCCATGCCTCTTGCATATCCAGGCTCCTGGGCGCCGCAGATATAAATAGCAGACGTGTTCATCTCTGCAATCTGGCCGCAGCTCATCATGGAGAATCCATGGAATGGATGGAATGCGTTTCCGAAGCGGTATTTCCGGATATATTCTTCATTGGTGGCAAATAACTGGCCGTACCGGTCCATATCCGTCAGTACGTTCATATGGTCATGCTGGAACATATCGTAGCATTCACGCAGATATGGCCATAATTCATCATGGAAGTAACCGTTGCAGATAGATGCACAGATAATGACGCAGTTGTCCTTCATAACTCTCTTATGGCGGATAACCTGTGCAGACAGTGCCTGCATCATCATAATCGGGTTGGTTCCCATGCCGTCTCCATAGTGGAAGAACTGAGGCATACCAAATACCATGACGTCATATTTTTCTTCTGCAAACGGAACGTAGGTACGCTTGTCTGCCATCTTCCAGGAAATTGGCTGCATCTCTTTTGCATAACCGCTGTTGATCTCAATCTGACGGGACTTGGTATCCAGTACCGCATCGCAGCAGAAAAATTTCTTGCCCATATGCTCTTCCATCTTCATACCAATCTCGTCAAATTTTGTTCTCATCAGGGATTTTCCGCTGACCGGAGTAAAGTCTTCGCGGTGCATAACCTGCGGAACGTGGTGGGAAGCAATGGAACTCCAGTGGTTTAAACCGGTAGCGCAGTGCTTATAGCCGCCTGAATAGCCGCCGTATGGATTGCCCTGGGTATGGCCGATCAGAATTGCAACATCACTGTCGTGTACGTAACGGTTTAAGAATACCGGATCACCTCTGTCTGTCAGTCCGCAATCTACCAGATGATCGTAATCCTCACTGTCGTGGTTGATAATCTGTCCGGTATACCAGAATTCATTAAACAGTTCCGGTCCTAATACGTTGTAAATCTCTTCTTTGGTATTCTTTCTGTGAAGACCATTGGAACAGATTAATAAAATATCTTTCTTTTCCACGCCAACGCTGTATAACTCCTTCAGAATCAGTTTAATAGAAACTTTTCTGTGGGAGGTGGGTTGCTCGCCGCCTTTTACACGGTCTGGGAAAATAATGGTAACCTTGGATCCCTTGTGAGCCAGCTCGGTCAGAGGCGGCATTCCAATGGGATTGCGGATAGACTCTAAGGTCTTTGCCTCTAATTCTTCTTCTGGAATGCAAGGCGGATCCGGTACGGTCACACCTGGAATAAATACGTCTGTATTGTCGGGAAGTTCTGCAGCCATTAATCCCTGGCCATATTCAAACTCTAATTTCATAGTAATTCTCCTTCTTTTCTTTATTTACCCATATAGGTTCTGATAATCTCTAAATACTCGTCCGGATAGAAACCAATTTCTCCCTGGAATCTGGTCAGTGCAATCAGACCTCCGTCCATTACCGGAATGGACGCCAGCATTTCTGCATTGTCTACCTTTAAGCCGCCGCCGTATACAACGTCCATA
Organism: uncultured Clostridium sp.; assembly: GCA_900542035.1. Classification (GTDB taxonomy): domain Bacteria; phylum Bacillota; class Clostridia; order Lachnospirales; family Lachnospiraceae; genus UMGS1370. Next base: position 41,089 of record UQMJ01000001.1, on the reverse strand, counting down.
TCGCCGGTTACTTCTTTGACGTAAGCGCCAATCTTGGTAATATAGTCTTTATCCGGCGGAATCTTGCCTGGTCCGATGGCCCAGATTGGCTCGTAAGCGATAGTTACTTTAGACTTATCAACACCTTCCAGACCGGTTGTAAGCTGCTCTTTTAATACTTCCTGCCATCTGTCCTGCTCTTCGGCAGACTCCCCGATGCAGTATAACACGCTCAGACCTGCCTTTACCGCTGCCTGAATCTCTTTATTTAACAGACGGTTGACTGCCGCAGTATCGGTAACTCCTGCCTCTGCCAACACTCCTGCCTTGTCGCGGCGCTCTTCACAGTGGCCGATAATGGTAGTCGTGCATCCAGCCGCTTTCATGGCGTTTCCAGTGCGGTTGGTAGTAAATGCGCCGAAGTTTCCTCCTACTGCAGTATCCTCTCGGTAAACGCTCTGGCAGCCCACCTGAACCGGACTGTTTTCGCAAAGAGCAGACGCGGCGCCAAGTACATGGGCTTCTGGAAAATACATAGCAAACTCTACGTCATCTTCTGCATATGTTTTCAACGCTTCCTGGGTGTTGCTTACAATAAATGCGCCCCAGTCTTTTATCGGCGCAATGCTGTTGACCCCGCCGTATTCTTTTGGAATATCGAACCGTTTCAGGTTCAGGAAAATGTGTTTCATTCCTTATCATCCTCCTTATAGTAATCATTAAAATCAATGAAATCTCTTAATTCCGGCCCAATTAACGGACGGCACCAGTTTACAAACTCTTCGGTAACGTCATTTCTTCTCTCGTTTACGTAAGACTCTGGAATCACTCTTTCGTACAGCATGACCTGTTCGATCGGAATCCGCTCTACGTGAATCTTATAGGATCCGTCTTCTGTCTCGTCTCGGATAAATCCAATCATCACGCCGCTTTCCCCATTCATGGCAGCTTTCAGCGCTTCCCTGCCTGCCAGGACCGCTTCGTCTCTGTCTACCGGAGACTGCCATGCGATGGAAGCTCTGCCGCAGATGCCTGGCTTTTCGCTTCTGGCCTTAATACCCAGCTTCTTAATAACCAGATTGGCCAGATGAGCGCTGACATCTCCATAATAAGTTGCTCTTCCGCTCTTAAAAATAGGCGGAACGATTGGCTCGCCCTTTTCATTTTTCAGGCCTTCGCTGGCAACGACTACGACTCCGCCCAGTTTGTCGTAAAGCTTTTTCACATCTTCCAGAAATTCGTCTTCGTTAAACGGAAACTCCGGCAGATAAATCAGATGCGGCGCATCTCCAGGATTTTTTCTTGCCAGTGCAGACGCTGCTGTAATCCATCCTGCATTCCGTCCCATTGCTTCAATAACGCAGACATGGATCGGAAGGGATTTTACATCCACTCCCACCTCTGCTGTTGTTGCAGCAATGTAGCGGGCCGCACTGCCATATCCAGGAGTATGATCCGTAATTGCAATGTCATTGTCAATGGTTTTGGGAATGCCCACTACGTTGATTCCATACTCTTGGCAGGCATGGTAAATCTTTCCGCAGGTGTCCATGGTGCCGTTGCCGCCGTTTAACAACACGTATTTGATGTTATATTTCTTAAAAATCGCCGGCATGGCTTTGTAATCCTCTTCTTCCAACGCATATCTGGAAGACCCGATTGCAGTGGCCGGTGTTTCCAAAAGAAGTTTCAGCTTCTCCTCCGGAAACTGGAGCAAATCCAGGAAGCGTTCTTTAAAAATCGCCTCACTGCCGCCCATTGCGCCGTAAACTTTATCAATCTTGCCGCTTGCCTTTGCCTCTTCCAGCACTCCATACAGGGAAGAATTGATTACTGCTGTAGGACCTCCTCCATGAACAACCAATACGTTCTCTGCCATTGGTATCGCCCTCCTTTTTGAACCGTGTTTTTAACATTTTCACATACTATGGTTTCTACTCTACCTACATTTTAGCACATTTTATAACAAACAGGGCAACTTTTTACTCAAACGTTTGGGTTCCTTTTTGCGTAGAATCCGGAATCCTTTCTCTTTGTGAAATATTTTTATTTAATTTAATTAAATAATTGACTTCTTATTTTCTGACTGCTATACTGAAAGAAACCGTTGATTCGCTTTACGTTTATTGAGGAGGATTTTTTATGGAGTTATATAAGGATTCAACAAAGCCTGTAGCAGAACGTGTAGAGGATCTGCTCTCACGCATGACCTTAGAAGAGAAAGCCGCACAATTATGCGGCGACCTGCCTATGACTGTCTTAACAGACGGACGCCCGATGAAAGAGGTGTTAAAAGAAAAATTTCCCAACGGCCATGGACGTTTTACCCAGTATTCCCTTGTCGGCCTTGCTGATCCGGTTAAAATTGCCCAGGTCAGCAACGAAATCCAGCACTATTTTGTAGAAGAAACCCGTCTGGGCATACCGGTAGCTTTACAGACTGAAAACTTATGCGGTTATCCGGCTATGGGAGGAACCCTGTTTCCTGCTCAGATTAACGTAGGCTGTACCTGGATGCCGGAACTTGCAGAGGAAATGAGCCGGATTATCAGCGAGGAATCCCGCGCTGTAGGAATCAACTCTGCTATGAGTCCGGTAATCGACGTGTCCAGAGATCCCAGATGGGGACGCGTGTATGAAACTTACGGCGAAGATCCCTATTTAACTTCCCAGATGGGAATCCACTATATTAATGGTATGCAGAACAACAAAGACGGCGTTGCCTGTATCGCCAAACACTTCCTGGGCTACTCAGAAACTCAGGGAGGCCTTAATACGGCTGCTGCCCGCCTGAATGACCGAGAACTTTATGAAGTCTTCGGAACGCCTTTTGAAGCAGCAATGCGGGAAGCAGACGTCAGTTCCGTCATGGCCAATTATTCAGAAATTGACGGAATGTGCGTGGTTGCCAACCGGAAAATCGCCCACGATTTACTGCGTGACACCATGAAATTTGAAGGTGTTTTAACTTCTGATGGAGCCGGAATTTTAAAAACATTTACGGATTTTCATACTGCCGAAACCTATGAGGAAGCCGGACTGCTGGCAAAACGAGCCGGAACCGATACGGAAATCCCCGTTGGCGCTTCTTTTAAACATCTTCCAGATTATGTGCGTTCCGGTGAATTGGACGAAGCCCTTTTAGATGAGTCTGTACGCAGGGTTCTGAAAGTCAAATTTGAATACGGACTTTTCGAGCATCCTTATGTGGATATAGAAAAGCTTTCTGCTTCTATGACCAATGACACAAAGAAAGCGTTTTCTGAAGAAATCGCAGCGAAATCCCTGGTTCTGCTGAAAAATGACGGAACTCTTCCGTTAAAGAAAGGGACAAAAGTTGCCCTGGTCGGCCCTCATGCAGACAGCCTGCGCTATCCGGTCAGCGGTTATACGTATCCTGCATACATTGAAATGGTAACGGCCGGAAACAACGATCATTCTGACGAGGTATCTTTCAACGGAATTGCTGATGAAGCAGCAAAAGCCAAAGAGAGCGGAACATCCATGAATCCATTCGCTTCCATTATGGAAGCCCTGACACCGGAAGATAAGGAAAAAATCGGGGATATGCATTCGGTTTTAAGAAGCATGGGATGTCGTTCTTTAAAAGAAGAGCTGGAAGACCGGTTTGAAGTCCGCTATGCTAAAGGCTGTTCCATTATCGGAACTGAAACCGATGGATTTACAGATGCCGTACAAGCAGCAAAAGATAGCGATGTGGTAATTATGGCCTGTGGCGGTAACTGCGGCTGGGTAGGCGTTACCGGCGGCGAAGGAAAAGACCGATGCCGCCTGGATTTACCTGGGGTTCAGCAGCAATTATTAGAAGCTGTTGCAGCAGCAGGAAAGCCCGTTATACTAGTTCTTTACGGCCCTGGTATCTTCTCCCTTCCCTGGGCCTGCGAGCACACAAGCGCTATGATTCAGGCCTGGATGCCTGGTGCGAGAGCCGGCAAAGTCGTTGCCGACGTCCTGGACGGAACCTCTAATCCTGGCGGAAAGCTTACCACTACAGTTGCACGCAGCGTCGGACAGGTTCCGGTTACTTACAATCACAGAGCCGGAAGCGGCTATGCTTCCAAAACAGACAGTTTAGGTTCTGCTATTTTCTCTGGCGGCTATGTAGATGAAAGCAACGCTCCGCTATTTTGCTTTGGCCACGGATTAAGCTATACCACCTTTGAATTATCCGATTTTGCCATCGCAGAAAAAGAAGTTCCTACAGACGGCGTCATCACGGTTTCCTGCAAAGTGAAAAACACAGGTAACCGGACTGGCGACGAAGTTGTGCAGCTTTACTACCACACCAAAAAGGCTCACGTAATCCGCCCTGTTAAACAGTTAGCCGGATTTAAGCGCATCACTCTGGAACCTGGCGAGGAGAAAAAACTCACTTTCTTCTTAAACACTGCGCAGCTCGGTTATTATAACGAATTTATGGAATTTGTGGTAGAACCGACCACCATGGACCTTATGATAGGAACCAGCGCCCACGACATTGCATTTTCAGACGTGGTTACCCTGACTGGCAAGAAAACCGATGTTATGGGTAAGAGAGTTTATACCTGTCCGGTTACAGTAGAATAAAAATTCATACCAAATCAATTTTAATAAAAAGGAATCGTCCAGTTTATGTTCTGGCGATTCCTTTTTATTGCATCTATCTTCCCCGTTCCTCTTGCGGACTCATTCCCATTACTTTTTTATAGGTTTGTGAAAAATAACTAAAATTGCTATATCCTAATTTTGCTGCAATAAAACTAACTGGAAGCGCTGTTGTCCTTAAAAGACTTTGTGCTTCTCTCATTTTCCGATTGGTAATATATTCTTTAATTGTAATACCAATTTCCCTCTTAAAAATTCTTGCTATATAATCGGGATTTAAGTGAACATACTCCGCAAGATCATCTCGTCTCAGTTCTTCTTCCAGATGTTCATTAATGTAATGCAGTATCTCAAATACAGCTGCCTTTTGAGCATCCTCACTCCTCTGCTCCTGATACCGTTCTGCTACATGATGAATCAACGCTTTCATCTGATCGATAGATTTCATCCCATCTCGATAAAGCTCCTGTTCTTCCGGCGCAGCAAACAAACTATGAATTCCTAGATTTTTATTTTCCATTGTTCCATAGAGCATATATAGAAAATCCTGATAAAAATAATTTAAGGCCTGAACTGTCAGCATATTTTCTTTTGCCAATGAATCCAACAGGTTGTTTGCCTCTTTTTCCATGGTAGAGCCATATCCTTCTGCTAACAGGCTGGACCAATGCTGGATTTGTGCCATATGATATTGATAAGGAACTCTCTTCTCGTCTTCGTTCTTTCCAGCAATGATCCCTGAATGAAGACTTACATTTTGTTCCTTTTTCTCCAATAGCCGTTTCCATCCTTCCCCCATTTCTTTTAAAAGGAGTGGACCATCCAGATAACATGCCAGGCTGCAGCAGAATGCAGGCTTACATTCTGCTAAAAAAGTTTCTAACCGGCTTATTGTCTTATCTACATCAGCTTGTCCTTTATCCTGCAGCATAAAAGCCATAATGCTGTCATTCATTTGACTAACTACGATATAACTGGTATTCTCTACAAAAATCTGATTCAATATTTTTCCCATTTCCACAGAAATCTCCCCAGTCTCAAGTCTATCTGTCAAAGAATGATATCGAAGAATCTGAATCATTACCAAAAAGCAAGGTTTACCTCTAACTGGAAGAGAGCCCAATGCTCCTATTTTTTCTGCAAACCCTCTTACAGGCGCCCCCAAGATCAAATCCCTTTGCAAACTGGATACTATTTGAATTTTATCTGCTAAAAGCTGTTCTCCAACATCATAAATCATCTGCTTCTTTTTATTTGTGCTTACAAACTCTGCTGCTCTCCGAATTGTAGCTGTAACCTCTTGATATGGAGCTGGAGAAACAATATAATCAAATGCTCCCAGACGAATCGCCTCTTTCGCATAGCTGAATTCTGCATGGCTGGTTAAAAATACACAACAAGTCTTATAATTGTTTTCTTTTACCCATTTAAATAAATCCAGTCCAGTTTCAACTGGCATTTCGATATCACACAGCATAATGTCTGGAGGGGTTTTCTCAAATTCTTCTCTTGCTTTTGCTGCATTTTGAGCAGAGGAAACATAGACAAACCCCTCTTTTTCCCAATCAATCCCCTCTTTTAATCCCTCTAAAACTCCTGGCTGATCATCTACAATCAGTAATCTCATGTTTCTCTCCTTTAAAGCTGAATCATTAATTCTATATTAGCTCCATTATGATTCCAAAAATTAATCGCAAACCGTTTTCCATATAGAATATGGAATCTTTGAATCACATTCCATATTCCAATATGTTCCCCTGAATCAGTTGGCTGAATCCCTTTATTTAGCTGCTCTATAATCTCTGACGGAAATCCTTGTCCATTATCGCAAATTTTCAAATCTGCCAGTTTACTATCCTCCATTCTTAAAAAACTTCCCTTAATTGTAATAACTAATTCCCTATCAAGTACCACTCCATATTTAACGGCATTTTCTACCAAGCTCAATATACTAACCGGAGGCACCTGCAATTCCAGCAGCTCTAATGGAATATCCAGTTCACATTGGGATTTATTTCTTCTTCCTATTGCCTGAAGCTGCACATAATTCTCACACATTTTTAACTCTTCTTTTAAAGATACTGTTTCACTTTTTAATCCGAAAATATATCTTAAATGCTTTGACAGCAGAAGGATTTCGTCCTGGATTTCCTGAAATGATCCCATTTGCGCCAAACCATATATATTTTTTAGGCAATTCAAATAAAAATGAGGTTGTATCTGCATTCTAAGAGAAGTAAGTTCCGCTTTTTCTGCTGCCAGTTCTGCCTCTCTTGCCGCCAGCTTTCTCTCATAGCTTTCTATTTTCAAATTCGTAATTGTATTTATCATACGGTTAAATGTATCGTTTACCTGTGCAAATTCTTTACTGGAATACCGCCCTGTTCTGCACTGTAAATCATCTGCCTCTATTTTCTTCATGGTTTCAACCAATTCAGCCAATGGCTTAAAAAAACTATACCTCATATAAATAAAAAGCACGGCCAGCAGCACTGTCACAGATGCTAAAAACAGAATTGGGCCACGACGCAGCCATTTTAAAATCCCCACATTATTCTGATAACGAACGCCATATAAAATTTTCAATCCAAACATAGATTCCTGAACTACCATATAAGGGGGCTCTCCTTCCGTTATAAAATAATTATCTCCTAGTCTACTTATCCTATTTTCTCTCGCCCATACCGCAGTCGTAAGGAACTCTCCGTTTTTATTCATAAATACCACTGGGGATTCCAGGCCGAATTCCAACTGTGCACGTTTTGATAGTTTTTCCAAATCTGCCATGCAAAAAAATTCGTCCTCCCCTGCCCTGAAGATTCGAAGCATATAGGAAGCCCCTCCTTCCGTTACAATAAACCATCCTTGCCGTTCTGCCGCTTCTTCTCTCCATTTTTTCAACAACAGCTTAAGTTCTTCTTTTCTCTCCTCTGTATATTCTGCTATCGGATTAAACGAGTACAAAAAATCTCCCCCCTTAGATGCCACTGCGAAAACTGCTGCTGAAGGATTTAAAAAGTGTTCTTCTAAAAAAATTTCCTCTAGTTCTTCTTTTTTTCCATCCTCTAATATTCCATAGAAAAAAGAATCTATCTGGAGGATTTCCTCCTGAATAGAATTTCGATAACCTCTGAGCGTATTTTCATTTGCATTTGCAATCTGAGCATTCATCTGAGTAATGGCTCTGCTTACAAAAAAATAAAATATGAATGTAATTGGCATTAACGTTAAAACTACAGTCACAATCAACTGATAACGGATAGAAACCTTTTTTTCTCTCAACATTTACCATTCCTTCCCCTTCAGTAACAGCAATAAGCGTGAGCTTATATTCCCACGCTTATTGCCTGCCTATTTATGTGTATGCCTATGCAGTACACGCTTCATTCATTTTCAGGCCGTATCTCTGATAAATTTCATTCGGTGCATCGTTCTCTTTTAACAGCGCAGCCATGGCCTGAACAAGCCGCTTTTCTTCCACCGGATCTTCCAAAATCTTCTTCTGGTTTGGATCTTCTTCTATATCATATAATCTGTTTTCTTTTAACTTCTGTTCAAATCTTGCCGTTCCAACGCCTCCAGCTGGAATCTTTAACACCGGACATCCTTTTGTAAAGGAAAATGGCGGATAAAACGAAGCCTGCTTTAACTCTTCTGTTGAAAAAATACAATCCATATGAGTCGGCATCAATGTATAATCATTTAAGGTCCCCGAGCCATCTGCAACTGCTCGCATATATACGAATCGGCCGTCTGTAATATTGATTGGTCCTCCATGATATCCAAATATTGCATAATCCCTGACTGGCTTATCTGTCTCTGCAGTCTCTTTTAATGGCCGTCCTATCATGTCTTTCGGAATTGGAAGTTCAAAAAAGTCCAGCAATGTAGGAGCAATATCAATTGTTTGAACCAAAGAGCTTCTTCTTTCCCCCTGCTTTCCTGATCTGGGATCCCACAAAAAGAATGGTGTATGGGTTAGTTCTTCATAATCTGGCATACTGCCTTTTCCCCACCAGTCATGTTCCCCTAAGAAAAATCCATGATCAGTATTTACAATTAACATCGTATCTTTCCACATATCTTTTTCATCCATTTCATCTAAGACTAATCCTAGACAATAATCGCAATATTCTGCCAACGCATAATATTTCCGACGCATCTGTTCAATTGTATCCTGATCCTCCATGACTGGTGAATAAGGCGGCCAGTCTGGCATAAACGGCTTATCTGGATCAAACCATCTGCTTTGAAATTTCTCAGGAGCTGTAAATGGTTCATGGGGATCAAAAGTTTCTATTTGAAGGAACCAATTGTCATATTGGCTGTTTTTCCGGATAAAATCTAATCCATCTTCAAAAGTTTTTGCCTGTGGAAATAGCGATTCCTCTGTAATTACTTTACGATTTTCATAATTTCTCCAACCGCCTTTTGCCCTTCTCTTTCTAATTGCTTCCGGTGTCTTTTCATTAAACAGCAGGTAAGGAGACACATCATCTTCATGTTCACCTGCAAATCCCTGCCATGCATCACTTTCCTGTCCTCTGTAGCAAGCCCATGTAGAATATCTGCCGCAATAAGTAGCCCCTCCATCTTGAATGTAATGGTAGTGATCCGTTGACAAATGGCTGTGGATTCCAGCTCTGTCTAAAATTTCCGGCATAGAATCATCCCATGGTTCAACAGGCCCCCAGCTTCTGTGAAGGAAATTAGGCCGTCCCGTATGAAGTTCCCGTCTGGTTGGCATACAGGGCATGCTGCATACATAACTTCTGTCGAAGACCAGCGAATGTTCTGCCAACCTTCTAAAATTCGGCATCTCCAAAGGAGTATTTTTATTATAGCATGGAAGTAGGTCTCTTCTCAAGGAATCATACATTACCATAATTGCACGCATATTTTTATTCTCCTTTTCTCTAAGCGCTATAAATGGCTGTTCTGGTTTGTTTTGCCAATTCAATTCTTGCCTTTTTCTCTTTTGCATAATTAAAACGATACGCATTCATTCTGTAGATATTCAGCAGTAAAAATAAACTGTAAATAATAATATTTTGCATACTGCTGTCCATGGCAAGTTTAGATAAACACATCGTAAGGATCTTTACACTTAGTGAACCAAGTAAGATTCCAATTACTGGCTTGTGGCTGTAAGAACCAATTAAAAGTCCAAGTGCCATAGGAAACATGTTTTTAAATACCTGAGTATTACTTGTCATCCCCATTACCGGTGTTAAACCGCCGCTGTAAGCAGTATCAAATACTCCTGCACAGGCAACTAAAGCCCCTGCCAGTATATAGCACTGAATACAATTGGTATAAATATTAATTCCACTATCCGAAGCTAATTTTTGATTCCCCTGAATAGCTCTTCTTCGGTAACCGAAGCTGCTATATTGAAACAGCCAGGTTACGATTGCCACTAAAGCAAACGCTACGATTAAAATAAAACCAATGTTGGAAAGAACTTCTACTCCTGGTTTTCCAAAAAGCTTTAATCCCTGCTGGTTATAGGCCCCGAAAGACATACATTCAAATATTAAGCTCACGCCTAAACCTAGCACCATAGGAAGAATTCTTAAATTCACAAAAAGCACTCCCACAACAAGACCACACAAAGCACCCACTATCATGCTGAAAATCAAAATACCGATTCCCCCAAGCCCCAGACTCAATGCAATATTTCCTCCGAAAATACATCCCATATACATTTGGGCTCCAGCGGACAAATCCATTCGTCCGCTGGTCAAATTACAGTTAATGGCCAGTGCAAAACTGAAAGAAGTTAAAAGAGTACGAAGCAAAGCTTTGACATCAGCAATATTCGTAATGACACCTACTCCTACAAGAGAACGGTCAATCAGTTCACATATGAGCCAGGTAATCAGGGGGATTGACAAGGTCTTTAATATTACCATCCCTGAAAGATTCTTCTTTTTTTTGCTGTCCATAATTTTCCCCTTTCTCTTGAAAGCCTAAGCTCGCTTTCCTATATCTATTCTCCAAGGCGCTTCAGCGCAGACTCATATGTAACGGAATCTACAATTTCCTGCAATTCTTTATTCGTTAAATCTTCGTTGTTAACTGACAGCATATTATCTAAAATTTCATAGTCTACAATCCATTTTCCACCTTCTGGCGTATCCCATTTGCTAATCGTTTCCAGAGTCTCTAAGTCGGTAATCGGCCATAATGTTGTATTTAATTCTCCAGCATCACCGTTTTCCGCCAAAGTTGCATCCCTATGTCCTGTCAGCAAGTTGTAAGTCTGAGCAAAACCAGATGCACATAACAGGCTGACTGGCTTTGCAGTAGCCATGTTTACAGTCGGATTTCCAAATTGATCCTTTGTTGAAAATGCAGTCTTTAGGCTCTCTGATACTGTTGCCACACCAGCTACTTTAATATCTTTATTCATTGCCTGTTCGGTTTCCTGAACAATTACTCCTGTCTGGTCATACAGCTGAATGGATTGAAGCATAACTCCATATTTTCCTGTCTGAAGAGCTGCTGTAAGTCCCTGTAAGTAGCCCTCTACTCTCGTAACATGGCCAGGATATAGGTAAATATTGATTCCTTTATCATTCGTTGCTTCAATCGGTGCAGAAGATACTACCATAGAATTTAAATCCTGATCGTAAGTTAAATCGTACATTTCCTGCAAAGCTGTTAAACAAGCCGTTGTGATTTCCGTCTGCTGTAAGTTTCCAGTATAGGCCATTCCGCTGCAGATTAAAAATCCTTCGCTTCCGTCTTCACTTGCATTCTCCCTTAACCACTGACCAAATACCTGTCCGATAGCTACCTGATTTGAGCCAAATGCTCCAAAATTTTCATATCCACCTGCAAAAGCTGCTTCCGTCTTAGGATTGATTCTTACTGTATTTACGACATAAATCATGCCATATTCCTGGCATACCTGAGTCATCTGTTCGATATCATCATTGCTGTAACTGATAACTGCATCACAGCCGGCATCTGCACAATTTTCAATAAAGGTCAGAAGCTTATCTGTACTGGAACACTGCTCTGAGAAAATAAATTCACAATTATATCTAGGGGCAATATAGTTTTCAAAATAAGCCCGTCTCTGAATGCTTTCATCATTTGCCTGAACTTCTGCGATGCCAATTTTAAAGCTTTCTGCGTAAGGAGATTCCTGCCCATTTTCTACAGATGTCCCTGTCTGAACTTCTGCTTTTCCAGAACTGCTGTTTTCTGTTCCTGAAGAACTTGAACATGCTGTTACACTTAAACCCAATGCTAATCCCAATCCCATTGCTAAATATTTCTTATACATAATCTTTTCTCCATTCTTATTTATAATCTTTAGAACTGCTCTCTTGAAGGAAGAGTACTCGGTCTCTCACTGTTTAAAAATACCAGAAGAAGGAATACCACACCTCTTACCCCCTGTATTACCGTGCTGGATACTCCCAGCATTAAAAGTCCTTTATTTAGGGCTGATACTGTTAATGCACCAATTATGCCCGAATAGGTATTCGACTTGGCGCCTCCAAAAATAGACATGCCGCCTAATACAGTGGCAAGCATAACGTCCATTCCCATTCCATTTCCAGTAGAATTTCCCACACTTCCAGTACGTATAATTGTAAATACTGCGGCGATGCCAACTCCGATTCCGGCCATTAAGAAACTAATATACACAGCACGTTTTGGATTCATTCCCGTTTGCTTTGCACACTTTTCGTTTCCCCCAATAAAACGAAGCTGACGTCCTACTGACGTATAATGAAAAACTAAAAGGCACAGGATAAAATAACAAATAAATGCACCATAACGGAATCCGCCATTTTCCAGCATTTTGCAAATTTTAAAATCAACTTTCAGCGTATCTGCTCCTACTATCTCACTGATAATCGCACTATACAGCTGCATTACTACAATTGCTACCATAGTAGTCTTAATATTAAGAACCACACTCAAAGTACAATTAAACAGCATTAGCAAAATACTGACAATCATAGCAGCTAATATCATTAATATAATATTCCCTGTAGAGCTGTAAACTAATGCCCCAGCTACTGCTCCCAGCCCCATTACCGAACCTACAGAAATATCCAGATTTCCTGTTGTATAGATAAAGGAAACGGCTGTAGCCATTGTTCCGATAATGAGCGCCTGATCAAAAATTCCTTTTAAAACGGTTCCCTTAAAAAATTCTCCGCCAGTTGCCGCTCCAAATGATACTATTAAAAAAATCAGAATACTAAGCGGAAATACAAGGGAAAACATCCTCTTATTCTTAATAATGTCAATTCTATCCCCTATCTTCAGCTTAGGAGATTCTTTGACTGCTGCAATACTGGTCATTATTTTCCCTCCTTAAATCATACATTCTATCAATTCATGTTCATCAAAACCGTCTTTTCTAAAAAATTCTCCACTTATTTTTCCGTCTTTCATAATCAAAAGCCGATCTGACATACCAATTAATTCCGGCATTTCTTCAGAAATCATAATAATTGATTTTCCTTTTTTCTTCATTTCATAAATTAATTGATACATAGAAGCTTTGACGCCAATATCAACACCTCTGGTTGGGCAGTCTAAAATCAAAATGTCTGCATCATCAGCAATCCATTTTCCAAATACTACTTTCTGTTTATTTCCTCCAGACATTGCTCTTACTGGCTGCCAGATATTTACACATTTGATTGCCAGTTCATCTACCATAAGCTGAGCATACTTTCTTTCCTTCTTTCCAGAAATAAACGGACCAAAGAAACGGTTCTTCTTATATCCTACACTCTGTATATTGGCTCCAATCGATGCATTCAGTTCCAGAGATTCCTGATCCCGATTCTTGGATACATAACCCATACTATTTTTAAAAGCAGTTTCTGCATTCTTAATGACCGTCCCACTTTTCTTTAACACCACCTGACCATCTACCACTTCATCAAGACCGTACAGTGCCCGTCCCAAGCCATGCATTCCACACTCTGAAAGCCCTCCGATTCCTAAAATCTCTCCTTTATGAAGTTCCAGATTAAAACAAAGTAAATCCTTCATCGTAGTAATGCACTCGGCTTCCAAAACTACTTCCTTGTCATACCCATCTGTATCTGAACGATAGTAGTTTTCTTTAACCTCACGTCCTACCATTTTTCGTTTGATATCTCCAGGTTCAAAATCTTTTTTCTCAATATTATCAATAATTACCCCATCCCGAAGAATTGTCAAGGTATCGCAATGCTCCATTAGCTCAGCTAAATCATGGCTGATAAATACGACTGCTTTATTATCTTTTGCAGCCTGGTGCATAATTTGATACAGTATCTGTCGTCCACTATGAGATAATGCTGTTGTCGTCTCATCTACAACAAAAAGTTCTGGATCTGCTGCCATTACTTTTGCAATCTCAATTAGCTTTCTTTCCTGCATGTCATAATTCATCGTTGGCAAGGCTGGATTAATATTGGTAATGCCAATTTTTTCTAACGCTTGCTTTGCCTTCACATTCATCTTTGCTCTGTCTACAAAAGGTCCTTTACGAAATGGCTTATAGTTACCTAAAAAAATGTTTTCTGCCACAGTAATTCCTGGGATTGTTCCCGATTCCTGAACAATCATCCCGATTCCATTTTGAATTGCTTCTAAACTATTTGCTGGTTTCCATGGCTTTCCCTTGTAAAACATTTCACCGCTGGTAGCAGGCTGGATTCCTGCTATAATCGAAGAAACTGTAGATTTTCCAGAACCATTTTCTCCAATAAGTCCTCTGATTTCTCCCCGTTTAAACTGGATATCTACATGATTTAAGGCCACTGTAACGCCGAAGTTTTTGCACATGTCTTTTACTTCAACCAGCACGTCCCCTTTTTGTTTATCAGGTGCCCCATCGTTCATCTTTCAATACCCCTTTCTCATTTGCTGGTTTCATTATAACAAGTGAAACGTTTTATCTCTGTCAAAAATACGGGAATTATTATTCATTTTCCGACTTGATCGTTCATAAAAGTAATGTAAAAATAAAAAAAGCAATCATCCAAGTTTAAAACTGATGACTACTTTTTTAATTACGCTTTATTAATTATAATCCTTCCGTTTCAAACGTACCCATTGCCTCTCTGCAGCATACTACGCTTCAATAAAATACTTCTTGATAGCCAGCGCTCCTGCACCTTTTGCTCCTGTAAAATGGTCAAACTCCACAAACTGGAACTCAATATCCTGATCATCCATACCAAACAGATGTTTTTTCGTCTCTGCCAAAATCAGGCGGCGGTTGCGTTTTAACTTCATGATATAACCGTCAATGATAACCAGCGGCGGACTGATAAAGTTGATAATATTAGCCAGCTCCATTCCCAGATAGACAACGGCCTTTCCTACAACCTCGCAGGCCAGCTCATCTCCGCACTCTTCTGCAGCCAGAATTTCTTTCATTCCTACGTTCTCTGGGGAAGACGCCATATCGTTTAACATGGTATCAATTCCCTGCCGCATTCCTTCTCTGACCTGTTTTACAATAGCTCTCTCACTAGCCATCTCTTCCAGACATCCGGAATCTCCGCAAACCTCGCATTTTGGCCCATGAATATCCACGACTACATGGCCAATTTCTCCAGCTCCAGAAGTCTCTCCCGTCAGAACACTGTCTTTAATATACATCGGACAGGCCAGGCCATAGGAAATCAGATAATAAGCAAAGGTGTCTGCATGATCCTGGTTTCCAAACATCTCTTCCCCTATCGCCCGCATACGGGCATTATTTTCAATCACAACCGGCATATTTAATCGGCGGCCAATGTCTTTTACCACTTTCCGGTTGTTCTCCCAGTTCTGATAAGCGCTTCGTTTTAAAATTCCGGTCTTTGAATCTACAAATCCAGTAAGTCCCACTCCAGCACCCAGTATTTTTTCCTCCTCTACTCCAGATTCTTCAACCACTTTCTCAATCTGATCCAATAAAGCCTGTATAATCAGATCGTATTCATCCGAATCTGGAACGTAGCGGCTGCTTTCAATTACATTTCCTCTTAAATCCATCAGACAGACTGCAATCTGGTATTTATTAATTTCTGCGCCAACTACATAGCAGGCATCTGCCACAAAATCAATCTGCACTGGGCGGCGCCCCAGGGGGCGGCGGTTTCCTCTGCTGATTTTACCCGTTTTTCCTTCTGCTCCATTCTCTGCTGTGGAACCTGCAGGTTCTTCTGTTTTTTCATCCTGAGCCGTTTCATAGACAAACCCCTGACGAATCAGGGCATTTACATTCGTGGTAATCGTTGGCGGAGTTAGTGACAGCATTTCCGCAATCTGGGTTCGAGAAATAGGTCCGTATTTATATATGATTTCCTTAATCAACGTTTCATTTTGTTTTTTCACTCGAATCGGGTTATTTCCCTGAGTTCTGGACATAAGCTAATTCCTCCATATATTCTCTTTCCTGTCTATTATTATAAGGACTTTCCAAATGGTAAGCAAGGTATTTTTCCAGAAAGCCATGTATCTTCTTGTCCGCTGCAAGCGGGCAAGAAGATGCATGGCTGAACTGTTATAACCAAAAGAGAGCGCCAGATTTCATCAATCCAGTGCTCCTTTTGGTAAAGTGGGGTTTATCAAAATTTAGTAATATGCTTATTATCCCCGTGCAGACTCTTCCAGATTCTTTGCACGAATTTCCATGATCTTCTCCTGCATTTCAATCTCATCCTTTCGATTTAACGGATAGAACCACATACCGATTAAGGAGAAAATATAAGCTGCAATGGGAACTAATGTCATTAAATACAGAATTGCATTCAATGTGCTTGGGGCCTGCTGGGTCAGTTCAGCATTATATCCGGTAGACTCCAGAATTGCACCTGCAAAGAATGCACTGAACGCCTGACAGCATTTGTTTACAAAAGTAAAGGTAGAAGATACCAGCGCATTGCAGGCAACTCCCTGTTTTACCTCTGCATAGTTTGCCGCATCCAGCACGGCGGAACGGCTCATGGTATTGGTAATGTTAAACAAGAATGTGGTGCTTAACAGTGACAGCATTACCATAAATACGTTTTGGCTTGGAGCGCCAAACAGTAACGGCAGAGTCAGAATTAAACATAAAGCTTCTACAATGGCAATACCAACTCTCTTACCCAGTTTTTTAACAAAGGGGCCGATAAAGAACAGCATAGCAAATGCAGCAATAGTTCCCATGTAACCAATATAGCTGATCAAATCGGTTCTGCCGCCCATGTTATATTTGAAGAAATACATTCTGACTGAATTACTGATCTGGCTTGCAAACATATCGGTACCATATGCTAACAGTACACACAACAGGGCGCGGTTTTTTACAATAGCGTTAACGCTGTCTTTAAAGGAAAGCTTCTGTCCCTGGGCTTTTTTCTTTGCGCTGTTAGGATTGTAAACATCCAGTTTCCGTACAGAAGCTGCAGACAAAATAAAGATAACGGTTGCAACTACAGAGTACAGAATAATCAGCTTTGTCCATGCCTGCGGATTATCCTGGCCGCCAAATGCATCCAGCATTGGAAGTGCAAAGGACTGTACAACTAAGCTTGCTACTGCTCCAAATGCCTGGAAAATAGCCTGGATTTTGGTACGTCTTGCCACATCATTAGACAGCATAATCGGCAGAGCCAGCTGAGGAATCTGCACACAGGTCCAGGTTAAAGAATAGAAAATATAGGATACGTAAGCGTAAATCAGCTTTCCTGTTGGTCCTAAATCCGGTGTGGTAAACAGCATTACAAATGCAATGCCTAAAAACGGAGCTCCAAAGGTAATAAAGGGACGGTATTTTCCCATTTTAGTGTTGGTTCTGTCAACAATGGCGCCCATAATCGGGTCTGTAACAGCGTCTACCAGACGGGCTACCATGAAAATCGTACCGGCTGCAAGGGCTGAGATCCCTAAAATATTGGTGTAATAGTACATAACATACAAGCTTACCATCATAAAAATGATGTTATTTGCAAAGTTACCTGTACTATATAGCCAGACATCCTTTTCAGATGCTTCTGTGTTCGTGTTCTTGTTCATAGACATAACGTTTCCTCCCTAAAGAAATTTATCTTCTGTCCTGCAAAGATAGGCGGCTCTGCAGGAAATCATTTCTAGTTTTGCTCTTTTCCCAAAGCTTCAAACATATATCCCTTATATGCCTCTACTCCTGGCTGATCAAAGGGATTAATTCCCAAAAGCATGCCGGAAATATAGCAGGCAAATTCAAAGAAATAAAATAGCTGTCCAAAGCTGTATTCATCAATCTGTTCGACCTGGATTTTGAAACATGGAAGACACTGGGTATGGGCTTTATAGGTTGCTTCAAACGCCTTTTTGTTAATCTCCCAGAAATCCACTCCATTGAGATAATCAAACCGGTCATCTACCTGATCCTTCTCCAATACATAAGATGCATCCTGATTTTTTACATCCAGAAACGTCTCAAACATCATATGGGTTCCATCCTGGACAAATTGCCCGATTGAGTGAAGATCCTCGGAGTACTGAGCCGACACCGGATACAAACCTTTTCCATCTTTCCCTTCACTCTCTGCAAACAGCTGAATCCACCATTTTGCAAAATAACGGTAACGAGGCTCAAAAAAGCTTAACATTTCTGCTTTCATCCCTTTTTGATGTAACAGATTCCGGATACAAGCGTAATAATAAGCAGGATTTTCTTCCCCTTCGGTTTCATATAAGTAAGCTCTCATGTCTTTTACGCCCTGTACCACTTTGCGGATGTCTGCCCCAGCTACTGCCATTGGGAATAAGCCCACATCGCAGATTGCCGAATATCGTCCACCAATTGCATCTGGGAAAGTTAAAAACGTATAACCA
This sequence comes from uncultured Clostridium sp., assembly GCA_900542035.1. Taxonomy (GTDB): domain Bacteria; phylum Bacillota; class Clostridia; order Lachnospirales; family Lachnospiraceae; genus UMGS1370. The sequence goes on along the minus strand of UQMJ01000001.1, from coordinate 22,681 downwards.
TTATCATTAGAAATCTTCTCTAAATGACTGCCTTTCGTACCAGTGGTAATAATTCGCTGAAATGCCTTATCGCCGTACCTCTCTGTCAGCCATTTTCTTAATACGCGAAAACCGATTCCTGGCTCCAGAGTCTCAAAATTTTTTGCAATCACATTGATGTATACAGACTTTCCTTCCAATTCTTTTAACAGGCAATTTACCTCATATGGCGAAATCGTATTCCCTGCGTAATATACCTTTGGCCCCTGTGGATTCAGCGCCTTAATGACAGAGCGTGCAGCATTGTTGGAACCACCCACACCAATCAGAACGAAAGCGTCTGCATATTCCCGAACCTCTCTCGCTTTCTCTTCCAATATGGAAATCTGGGCATCTGATGCCCACTCTTCCGGATTCATCCATCCCAGCACATCTTCATAACCTTTTGAATTGTTTTTTACTCTGTCCAATATCTCTTTCTTTTCCTTTAAATAAGACTGTAATTCTTCCTTTTGAATCTTATTTACATGATCCTGATAAGTAATTGTAAGCACGATATCCCTTCTTTTTTAATTTAATTATTTTGTTTAAATAAATAATACATCTAATTGGCAAAAATGTCAATTATTTATTTAAATAAATTAATTAAATATGGCTATTTTGTCATTTTTCACAATTTTCCCGTAACAGTTCAGCCATGCGAAGATTCAGGCAGGAAAAAGCATTGAAAGCTTGCTTTCATAAGATTTTTCCTATCTGAATCTTTATAGGGCTGACGCCCGACGCTTCTTGCACGCTTATAGCGGGCAAGAAGATGGCATGGCTGAACGGTTACCCTCTTTGTACAAAAGCGCTGGACATATATTGATTTACACTACGCTCTGTGGTAAGATGAGACATGGCTTTGGATTATATACTTTATTCACTCAAGGAGAACTCATATGAAAATCATAATCATAGACGGACAAGGCGGCAAAATGGGCCGCGCTGTCATTGAACAGTTAAGAAAATCTTTTCCTGAGCAGGAACTGCTTGCAATCGGAACCAACAGCATTGCCACATCTTCCATGATGAAGGCTGGTGCAGTTCTTGGAGCAACTGGCGAAAATCCCATTGTAGTAGCCTGTCGGGATGCAGATATTATTATTGGATCCATTGCCATCGTAATGGCAGACTCCCTGCTTGGGGAAATTACTCCTGCCATGGCCAATGCCATTTCTGCCAGCAAGGCCTACAAGATTTTAATTCCGACGAACCGCTGCAATCACTTTATTGCAGGGTGTCAGACCGTTTCTCTCAGCGAATCCATTCGGGCCGTATGCGAAGAGGTTGGACGGGTGTTAAAGGAAGCCTAAATATCAAAAGAGCAGTTCTCCCTAAACCACATGGGAAAACTGCTCTTCTGATTTTATCTGTTTAATGATTATTTCTCCATCTTCTTGTAGCGCTCGATCATCTCGTCTAAGGTAACCTGCTCTACTAAAGGAGCTTTTCCAAAGGAACCAAACTGTACAATCAGGGTTCCTACTACTTCTTTTACGCCTCTTTCTACACAATCCACAATAGCTGCCACATCGTCATCCGGTACAATGCCGTACATAACGGTATCCATAATCGGCGGCAGGAATACTCTTGGATCGAACTGATCCTTTTTCGTTTCTAACAGTTCATAGATTGCTCCAATGGACTGGCTGTTTCTCTTCTCCGGATACTTTGCAAACAGTTCCTTCATGTTGCGGGTAACGGCAAGACGGATGTCAGTATCCACGTTAATCTTGTTAATGCCGCACGGAATTGCTGCCTGGAGCTCTTCGATGGAAATGCCGTAGGTATTGGTTAAATTGCCGCCTAATGCATTGATCTCATCTACAATGTATTTCGGTACGGTAGAAGAACCATGGGACACCAAAGCGCCGAAAATGCCTTCATGATTTAAGCACTCGCGGATTGCAACTGCAATTTCTTTGCGCAGCTTTACGTCTTTTCCCTTGGAAGCGCCATGCATGGTTCCATAAGAGATTGCCAGGGCATCTACTCCGGTCTTTTTAAAGAAATCCACTGCTGTCAACGGGTTGGTATAGGTAGAAGTTGCAGAGAACACATGATCCTCTACTCCTGCCAGTACGCCTAATTCGCCTTCTACACTGACTCCTCTTGCATGAGCGTATTTTACCACTTCTCTGGTCAGTTCCACGTTCTCTTCATAAGGAAGGGAAGAACCGTCAATCATAACCGATGTATACCCGCCTTCAATTGCTGCTACGCAGGAATCAAAGTCTCTTCCATGATCCAGGTGAAGAACGATGGGAATCTCTGAATTTGCGCCATATTTCTTTACTGCATTGGCAATGTTCTTAGCGCCGACTTTTTTATCCTCTAAAGTCGCATTTGCAAAATCAGTCCGGCCGCCCATAAATCCGTTGGCCAGATCGGCTCCCTGCAAAATTGCTGCAGATCGGAACATTTCGTGTACTTCAATCACTGCTTTTGCCTGAGCTACTGCATTTACGTTAAATGCCCCCTGTGCAAAACCGTTTTTAACAGCTGCCTCCATCAGAGGTCTTAATGGAATCAATGGCATAATTCATCCTCCGTTTATTTTTTTAATTGAATTAAATAATAATCTTTTTCCCGCAGTTTGTCAACTGCTCAGACTGCTTAGTCTTCTAATGCTGCTACATAATCGGTAAAGGTCAAGGTAATATCCGGATGGCTCTGAAGCAGGGATACTGGGAACTCTGCGGTTGGTTCCCCATGTCCTGCGCGGCGCACAACTGCTCTGTGCCAGTTGCGGAAGCAGCCCAGCCGGATCTTTCTTGCATGAGAAATTTCATAAATACCGATGGTTACGCAGTAATGAGGCATATCCTCTAATGCGCCGCCAAAATCGCCAATGGCATTGGCCGTACGGGTCTCCGGAGAAATTTCCAGTACCCTGGTCTTCTGAGCCAGGAATTCTTCGTTGGTCATAGCTGGATTTGCCTCGTTAAACGCTACATGGCCGTTGATGCCGATACCTCCGAAGGCAATATCTACTCCGCCTAATTTTTCAATCAGCTCTGGAATATAGGTAATGTTCTCTGGATCTGGGAATACTCTCTGCTCTTCTGGCATAATTAATTCTGGTTTGATTTTGGAATATACGGTCCGATCCATAAATCCGCGGAAGCTTAACGGATGTTCTTTGGAAACCCAATGTTTTTCATCGTCTAAGTATTCATCCATGTTGATAAACCATACATTTTTTAAGGAAATGTTCTGCTCATTTACCATATCCACAAAATAAGGATACTGGCCTACCGGACCTACCGGACAGATAAATACGGTCTTTTCTCCCTTTTCGTTGTGGCTGCGAATCTCTTCTACCATCTGATCTGCCATCTCTTTGAAAACCTCTGCATTGTCTGCTTTACAGCGCAGGGGCATCCTGGGATTGGTCAGAAGCTGTTCTTTGTTGTACTGGTAATATTCATGTCTCATTGTCCTATCCTCCATAAACTATTTATCATAACAATGGGAAGCGCCACCCCTTTGCGTATCCCACAACTGGCCAGCGCTCCCCTTTGCATCTATGGCATTATCTAGTTTAGTTGCCAGCCTCTGCCATTAAATCTAACAGAACATAGTCTGCTACTGGAACTTCTTTTTCTACTGCACCTGCAGCAATCAGGTTTTCCTGCTGGGTCTTGTAGTATCCCTCAACAGTACCGTCCTTAGCGCCTTCAGAAACTTCCTTGCCGGTCAGCCAGTCAGCATCGCCGCGCTGTGCATATACAGAATCGTAATCCGTCTTGGTCTGGTCTGCAACATACTTTGCTACTTCATCATAGTGATCGTCTGCTGCATAGTCCATTGCCTTATACAGGGCTCTTGCAAACCGGAGAATCTTGTCCTGATTTTCTTCTGCATACTTAGGAGTTACAATCCAGCTTGCTAAGGAAACGCTGGTATCCTTGAAGGTCATGTTGTCGCACAGCTTGGTATTATTGGTGTCTTCCAGAATCTTTAAGCTGTTTGGAGACCAGGTAGCGCAGGCGTCAACGCCGCCGGACATCATAGCGGTAACCAGACCTGCTGCATCCATATCTACTGCCTGGATGTCTTCCATGGTTAAACCTACGGAATCCAGACCCATCTTTAAGATATCTTCACTGGAAGTACCGGAAGAATATGCAACCTTCTTGCCCTTTAAGTCTTCTAAAGTCTTAACGTTTGGTCCGCCGATTACAGCATCGCCGTTAGAGATGTGGGAAAGAGCAAAAATCTTTGCCTGGCCGTTGATACACAGTTTGTGTGCGCCCTGGCCGATGTATCCCATATCAATACTTCCGGACTCCATTGCAGCGATAATGGTCGGGCCGTCCTGGAACTCTACCAGTTCTACGGTAATTCCTTCTTCTTCCAGATAACCTTTATTCACAGCAGTGGTTACCGACCATAAGCTGCCGTAGTTTGGCATATAAGCAATTTTTAATGTAATCGGATCTTTTGCTTCTGCTGGAGCTTCTGTCTCTTTTGCTTCCGTCTCTGCCGGAGCTTCTGTTTCTTTTGCTTCCGTCTCCGCTGCTGTAGTTGCTGCAGTCGTTGCCGCTGTGGTCGCTGCTGCTTCGTTGCCGCTGGAGCAGGCTGCCAAAGAAGCTACCATGGTTGCCGCTAAAAGGGCAGATAACACTTTTCTCATAATAAAGTCCTCCTTAAATTATATATGTTTATTTTGTAAAACATAACTTCCTTACTTTCTTACTTCCAGATACTCCTGGTATACCTGGCTCCAAATCCGGTTCTTTAATTCGATAAACTCTGGAGTCATCTTGGTTTCCTGGGTTCTCGGATATGGAATATTGATGTCAACGATTTCTTTAATCCGTCCTGGGCGGGCGCTCATAATAACCACTCTGGTTGCCAGTACAATCGCCTCTTCTACGTCATGGGTAATAAAGAAACAGGTCTTCTTTTCTTCTGCCCAGGTCTTTAAAAGCTCGGTCTGGAGCTGGGTTCTGGTCTGGGCGTCCAGTGCGCCGAACGGCTCGTCCATCAGTAATACTTCCGGCTGTACCGCATAAGCGCGGGCAATCGCAACTCGCTGTTTCATACCGCCGGACAATTCTTTTGGATAACTGTCCACGAAATCTTCCAGCTCTACCATCTTAATGTACTTCATAGCCACTTCTTTGGCTTCTTCGTCGCTCATGCCTTTTAATTTCAGGCCAAACATAACATTTTTCAGAACGGTCAGCCAGGGAAACAGCGCGTACTGCTGGAATACCACGCCTCTTTCGGTTCCGGTTCCCTCTACCTTTTTGCCGTCTACATACACAGCTCCGGAAGTTGCATCCAGCAAACCTGCAATAATATTTAACAAGGTAGATTTCCCGCAGCCGGAAGGTCCTACCACACAGATAAATTCATTTTCCTTAATGCCCAGGCTGACGCCGTTTAAGGCTACCATTTTGCCTTTGCGGCCATCATAAATTTTTTCAACATTATCAATTTTAACCTTTACAGGTCTCTCTTTTCCTGCCATCTGGTAAACCTCCCCTCCCACATCTTAATAAGCTTTTCACTGGTAATGCCAATGATACCAATAATAATGATGTACAACAGCATCGGTTCTACCTCAAAGCTGTTATTAAGGGAACGGATTCTCATTCCCAGTCCGGCAACGGCTCCTGTAGATTCTGCTGCAATCAGGGTCGTCAGCGCTACAGATACTCCCAGACGGACTGCCGTTACGATAAATGGCGTCGTTGCTGGAAAAATAACCTTAATAAAAATGTCCTTATCCTTTGCTCCCAATACCCTTGCTGCTTTAATCAGCGTCTCATCCACGTTGCGGACACCCTGATAAATGGTAACTGTCATAATCAGGAAGGTTGCCATCCAGATAACGATAACCTGTGGTCTGCGGCCTACGCCTGCAGAGATAACAACCAGCGGAACGTATGCAAGCGGCGGGATATTACGGATAAACTGAATCCACGGCTCTACAATGTAGCGGACCGGACGATACCACGCCATTAAGAATGCGACTGGAACAGAGGTAACAAATCCCAGAACAAATCCCAGAATAACGGAAATCATACTGCTGGAAAAATCTTCCCAGAGAACCCCTCTCTCAATCATGGTCTGCAAAGAAGCAATTACTTTTGGCAGAAATGGAAAGCTTCGCGCTGTCTTTGGATAAATAGACAGACAATACCACAATATCATTGCTACCAGAAATGATATCAGCAGCCAGCCCCATTTTGGAATTTTAGAAATAAGATCCAATGATTCCCCACTTTTTTTCTTACCTTCTTTGGACATATTTCTCTCCCCCTCCTCAATTTTTTACCAAAATTCACATCGGTAACTTTAGTATATCACACTTTTTACAAAATGTATTGCCCTTTTTACGCAAACGTTTGTGCAATACTACTTAATCTTTTTAATCAAACGTTTGAGTAAAATAAGCATGGATTTTTCGCAGTTTTTCCAGTATACTGTGTTTATATCGGATAAAAAATGCTCAAATAGCCAAATTTGTTTATTTTCATAATGGTTAAGGGGGACGCAATGACACTAAAAGAAATCGCAAAAGAAGCAGGGGTTTCCATCTCTACCGTATCCCGTGTAATTAACAACAATTCCAAGGCCGCCAGCAAAGAGGTACAGGAACGGATCTGGGAAATTGTCCGGCGCACCGGCTATACTCCCAATTCTGTGGCGCAGAATTTAAAACAGGGCGGAGTTTCTCTTTCTGAGAGCAAATCCCGTTCCATTGCCTGTCTGTTTGCCCGCACTTCCAACACCATGACGGATATGTTTTTTAGTTCCCTTGCCCGCAGTATTGAACAGGAAGCGTTTAAACACAACTACATTTTAAAATATTCCTTTAGTTCTTTTGACATCAGCAATCCCGCTACTTATCAGTTAATTTCTGATAATAATGTCAATGGCATTGCCGTACTGGGGCGCTGCGATAAGCAGACCCTGAAATTTTTACGGCAGTATTTTGATTATATTGTATATGCCGGCCTGAACAGTCTGGACGCCAAATATGACCAGATTATCTGCGAAGGAAAACAGGCTGCCATTACGGTTACCGAGCATTTGATTGACCTGGGACATACCCGAATCGGCTATATCGGGGAAACCTTCTGTGAAGAGCGGTATTCCGGCTACTGTGAGGCGTTAAGCCGGCGCAGGGTTCCGTTTCGTAAGGAATATATTGCAGATGTCAAGCTTTCTTCTGAGGATGGCTACAGGGGAGCAAAGCTTCTGCTGGAACGCAAAACCGATGTCAGCGCTGTGTTCTGCAGCAATGACATTACGGCTATCGGAGCCATGCACGCCTTCCAGGAAAGCGGTCTTCAAATTCCTAGGGACATTTCTGTTATCAGCATTGATGATATTGACACTGCCCAGTATCTGACCCCCATGCTGACGACCATCCATATTCCCACCCAGGAGCTTGGCCAGATGGCGGCCAAAATCCTAATCGACCGGATTGAAGGCGGACACCGCCTCCCTGTCAAAATGAATCTTCCCTTTTATCTTGCCAGCAGGGAAAGCTGTGCCAGATACAAAGGTTAATGAAATGATTTTATAAGGAGGATACTTACTATGATTTTTACCATTCAGGACGCAAAAGCGTCAGCTTCTATTGACAGTCTGGGAGCCCAGCTGATTTCCTATCAGGATGCAGAAGGCCAGGAGTACATCTGGCAGAGAGATCCCAAATACTGGGCAAACTGTTCTCCCATTCTGTTTCCTGCCGTAGGACGGGTAAGAAATGGCAAGACCCTGATCGACGGAACCTGGTATGAAATGCCGCTTCACGGCTTTGTAAAAACAACAGAGTTTGAGCTTATATCCCAGGCTCCGACGCAGGTGGTTCTTTCCATGTCCGATTCTGAAACCACCAGAAAGATGTATCCATTTGCATTTTGCCTGGAAGTTTCCTATTCCTTAACAAACGGCGTACTGACTATGGAATGCAAGGTTAAAAATACTGATTCCAGAGAGCTTCCGTTCTTTATTGGAACGCACCCTGGATTTGTCTGCCCGCTGAAAGATGGAGAAAAATTCGAAGATTATGTATTGGAATTTGAGAAAACAGAAACCTGCGGCTATCGGGCTTTTGACGGCGCCAATAATCAGTTTGACATGACTGGTTACAAACCGTTCCCAAGCGACGGCACCCAGATTCCACTGACCTATGATCTTTTGATGAATGACGCCATCTGGTTTGACAAACCAGTATCCAGAGCTGTATCCATTAAAAATCCGTCTACTGGAAAAGGCGTTTCTGTAGCATATCCGGATTATGACACCGTTGCATTCTGGACAGCTGCGGAAAAACAGGCTCCTTATATCTGCGTTGAGCCATGGAATGGTTCCGCTGCCTGCTCGGATGAAGATAATGAATTTATCCACAAAAATCACCTTCAGACTTTACAGCCAGGGGAAGATAAGAGCTATCGCCTGATTATCCGTTCTTTATAATCATAAGACTGACGCAAAAAGGCATTGCAGTTTCATCATCACTATGAATGATTCTGCAATGCCTTAAATTTTGAAATCTTACTGCCTTAAATCTCTCTGGTCGCTTCTTTCAGCCACTCTTTTTCGTCTCCCTCCAGGTATGGGGAAATCTTTTCATAAACTGCTTTGTGGTACTGGTTCAGCAGTCTGACGTCTTCCGGACTCATCAAAGACTTGTCAATCGCGTCTAAGTCAATCGGAACGTAGGTCAGATATTCGAATTTCATAAACTGGCCGTACTGATTCTTCTCATCTTTTACGCAGACTACCAGGTTTTCAGTACGGATGCCATGGCTTCCCTCAATATAAATTCCAGGCTCATCCGAATTAATCATGCCTGCCTCCAGTACGCAGTTGTCCTGACGCTCCGGAACCATTTTCCAGCGGATTCCATTGGGACGTTCGTGAACGTTCAATAAATAGCCTACGCCGTGTCCGGTGCCATGGTCAAAGTTTAAGCCTCTGCTCCAGAATGGTTCTCTGGCTACGTAATCCAGGTTTAAGCCTCTGCATCCATAAAGGAAACGGACTGCTCCCAGCCGCAGCATACTTATGGCAACCAGGGTAAAGTGCTCTTTTTCTTCGTCGGTCAGAGGCCCTAATGCAATGGTTCTGGTAATATCCGTCGTTCCTTCATAATACTGTCTGCCGGAATCCACCAGGTAAAGTCCCTTGGGTTCCAGTCTGGCATTGCTTTCTTCGGTAGCAGAATAATGGCACATTGCCGCATTGGCCCCATAAGCAGAAATGGTCGGGAAACTTAAATCCAGACAGCCTTCCTGCTCCTTACACAGCTCCCAGAGATGATCCGATACGCTGATCTCATCCATCGGAATCTTTCCGATGTTCTTTTTCAGCCAGTACATATAACGGGTTACTGCCACTCCGTCTTTGATGTGGGCTTTCTTCATATTTTCAATCTCAACCGGATTCTTAATTGCCTTCATAAGCGCAGTTGGATTCTGAATGTTTAAAATATCGTTGCTCTCGTCTAAAAGCTGGGTAAGCGCAAAATTCGTATGGCTCTTTTCCAGCATAACGCTTTCGCTGCGGAGATTTTTTACGTCTTCATAAATCTGGTTGTATGGACGGATTTCAACGCCGATTCCATTTAGATACCCGCGGACTTCCTCGTTTACTACGTTCTCATTAATATAGAGGATTGCCTGATTGGCGCTGATAAAGAAGTAAGACAGCACCACTGGATTACATTCTACGTCGTTTCCCCTGATATTTAACAGCCATACAATATCGTCCAGGGTCGTGAGGATATGGGCGGTTGCCCCTTCCTTTTTCATAATGGCCCGCAGATCAGCAATCTTTTCTTTGGCCGGCTTTCCTGCATATTTTAAATCCAGAATCCATACCGGCTCTGCCGACAATGCCGGACGGTTTTCCCAAATCTGGCCGATTAAATCTTCCTGACAGGAAACTGCAATATCCTTTGCTCCAAGAGCGTCTTCTAACGCTTCTCCCTCTGCGGTGTTGACTACGCGGCCGTCAAATGCCAGAGTCCCGCCCTGGGGAATCTTCTCCAGCAGATACTCTTCGATGGACGGCGTTCCTTCCTGTCCCATTTTCTGAAGAGTTACGGTTGTTCCCTGCAGCTGTGCCCCAGCCTGGACAAAGTAACGTCCGTCTGTCCACAAAGCCGCCTCCTTTGGCGTAATGACCGCAGTACCGGCAGAACCGGTAAATCCGGTAATAAACTCCCTGCACTTAAAGTAATGTCCTACATACTCGGACTCATGAAAGTCGGAGGTAGGAACCAGGTAAGCGTCAATATCACGCTCTGCCATCAATGCTCTTAGTTTCTCTAAACGTTCTGGAATCTGATTCATAGCTTCTGTCATCTTCTTTCTTTAATTTTATGTAATTGTTCAATCGCCAGGGATAGCATCAGAAAAGCTCTGATGCTTCTTGCGCAGTCTTGCCTGTACAAAAAGATACCGCTGGATCTGAACTATTTCCATCTATTTCTGCCGCATGGCATCTGCAATAGCCGCCGAAATGCCTTCGCTGTACGTGGGATGAGCCCTCATTGCCATAGAAAGCTGGGACGCTGTCAGACCGTTGGCAATGGCTGTAGCCATTTCCCCTATCATATCAGTGGCTCTTGGACAGACAATCTGGGCGCCTACAATGGTGTCGGAATACGCTTCAAAGACCAGACGGATAAATCCCTCTTCTTCTCTGGCAATAATGGATTTTCCATTTTCCATCATGGAATACCGGCCGCACCGCACCTTCATGCCGCTGGCTCTGGCCGTTTCCTCTGTAATTCCAACCGTTGCAATCTCCGGCTGTGTGTAAATGCAGTTCGGAACAATCGGCAGGCTGACATACATTCCGGCTGGAACCACCTCCAATTTAAAGCTGTGAGGTTTTCCGGCAATTTTTTCCACCACGTAAGTCGCTTCTGCCGCCGCTACATGAGCCAGCTGGATTCCGGAAATAACGTCTCCTACTGCGTAAATCCCTTGTTCGCTGGTCATAAATTCTGAATTTACCGCAATCTTTCCCTGATTCATTTCCAGGGAAATGTCAGAACCAAACAATCCTTCTATATTGGGCTTTCGTCCCGCCGCCATCAGTATCTGGCCGGCTTTCATGGAAAAAGCTTCCCCATCCTTTGTCTCGATCAGGCAGCACAATCCGTCTTTTTCTTCTATTCGGCTTACCTGTGCATTACAATAAACCGTAATCCCCCTGTCTGTCAAGGCCTTCTCCAGGGCCTTGGCTACTACTTCATCCATTGGCCCCAACAGATGAGGGCCTTTTTCAATAATGGTAACCTTAGAACACAACGCATTAAAAATCGTTGCAAATTCTACTCCAATTACCCCGCCGCCAATAATGGTCAGACGGTCAAAATTCCAGATATCTGCGGCTAACAGACGGCTGCTGGTAAATACTCCTGAAAGCTCTGCTCCTGGAATCGGCAGTATTTCAGCGGAAGCCCCTGTGGCAATGATAATGTTTTCCCCTCTGTAATAGTCTCTGCCTTCTAAACTCCTGACTTCCACCGTCTTATCCCGACGGAGAACGGCTTTTCCTTCCACATAGTCTACGCCTGCATTACAGAACAAGCGTTCAATCTCGTCTCGGTATGTTTTTACTGCCCGTTTCTTGTACTGCTGCATTTTCTTAAAATCAAAGGAGATAAAGTCAGCGGAAACTCCAAATTCGTCGCATTGCTGCATCTCGCGGAACCGGCTGGATGCATGAAGCAGCGCCTTTGTTGGAATACATCCCCTGTTTACACAATTTCCGCCCAGCTTTTTTTCTTCAATTACAAGAGTCCGGATTCCATACTCTGCTGCCTTTAAGGCCGCCGTATAACCGCCTGGACCTGCTCCGATTATCACTAAATCATATTCTTTTGCCATATCCATCACCCATATCCATTTAAATCCAGTGTCTCTAAGGCTCTGTCAGCAGCCTGTCTAACAACATTTTCCTATTATTTATAAACATTTCTGTGACTTGATAGCTTTCTGTTTCTTCATATTCGCATAAATGTATGCTTCCGTCATCAAAACAATATATATCTGCATCAGGGATACCTAACAAAATAGGGGAATGTGTCACGATAAAAAACTGTGCCCCTTCCTTTGCGCATTGATAGATTTCCATCAGTAATGTAAGCTGTCTCTGAGGCGACAATGCTGCTTCCGGCTCGTCAAAAAAGTAAAGGCCATTTGCACGCAAATAATTTTGTGCCAATGCCAGAAAACTCTCTCCATGCGACTTTTCATGGTATTTCGCCGAGGGATGTTCGAAATCTGCATACTCTTCTTCCTGCGTTGCAACATTATAGAAGCTTTCCGCTCTAAGAAAATATCCCCATTTTTCTTTCCGGCATCCTTTTAAAATTCTGACAGCATCGCATAATTCCGAATGCGTATCGCGGGTAGAAAATGTATAATTCCTTGTTCCTCCCTCTGGATTAAACCCCTGCGCTACAGCAAGCGCTTCCAGCAATGTTGATTTGCCGCTGCCATTTTCGCCAACAAAAAAAGTGATGGATTTATGAAAATCCAGCCTTTCAATCCCTTTAAAAGCCTCTATTTTCTTTAAGTAACTCTTGTTATCAATTCTATTCCAATCAAATATTACGCCTTGTATAAATTGATCATTCATCGAATCACCTTTTTTATTGTCTTAAAATTCCTGTTCCGGTATCCATCCGAAATGGCGGCACGCCTTATAAATCCCATGCTCCCCAATGTCGGCCGTCACATAATCGGCAGCCGCCTTCAGCTCTTCTATGGCATTGCCCATGGCAATCCCCAGACCTGCCTCTTTTATGATTTCATAGTCATTCATGCTGTCTCCCACTGCAACGGCATCTTCCATCTTTACCCCGAAATAATGGCACAGCCGCTTTAATCCTTCTGCCTTTGACGCTTTTTTTTCTATCACGTCAGCTCCCATTTTTCCTGCAAACATTGGCAGCTTCAGCTCTGGAAAGCGGGCTTCGATTTCCTTTGCCCCAGCCTCATCGCCCAGATAAGACAAGGTATGGATAGGCAGATCCATCAGCTCCCAGGGATCCTTAAAATGCCTCATGCACTCTCCCCAGCGCTTCTTGTCAAGTTCCTTTACCCGCTCTGGATTCATGTAATAATCTTCGTCGCCAATGGTCACGCCGATACAGAATTCCTTCTCCTGCGCATAGCAAAGCACCTGTTCCAGCAGTTTCTTCTCCATGAAATGCTCAAATAAAAGTTGGTCTCCTACGGTAATTTTCGTCCCGTTTAAGTGGATAGTGGCTTCTGCCTTTACAATCTCCTTAAACTGGCGGCTGTAGTGGTTATCCATATCCCGTCCGGTTCCTAAAACGATAATAAAATTGTCCCTTAATTGATCTAACGCATACAAAGCGCTTGTCGGGATGGAATAGGTGGAATGATCCAGAAGAGTCTGATCTAAATCAAAACTGATGATCCGTCTGTTCATTGTATTTTCTCCGTAATTCTTCTTTTGATTCTTTTGCCTTATTATAGCACGCCTAAGATAGACCGTCCAGGTCTTTGGGAAAGTCTACGTCCCTTAATTCTTCTTCCGACGAAACTTCCACAAGAACGGTTTTAGCCAAGTGCTTTTTCAGCACCCTTTTTCCTCCCTGATCTCCCTGCAGCAAAAGCAGCTCTGAAACTGCTTCTGGAGGAAAGGACACTGGATTATACGTCTCGTTCTGAAAGGAAAGACTGGCATAGGAACTGTTTGGGACAGCCGTTAGAAACCGGATCAAGGTATCTTCCTGTAAAAAAGGCTGATCCGAAACGGAAAATACCAGGCGGTCTGCCTGGCTCAGACTGCCTGGACACCGATCCATTACCGCCTGAATCCCCGCTTTGACAGAATAGGAAATGCCTTTTTCACTGTCTGGACTTTCTACTGGAAAAAATCCCAGCCGGACGGCTTCTTCCAGGATTTCCCTGCTTCTGGCGACTGTAAAAATCCGGCAGTTTCCCACCTTGTCAGCCGCCTGTTTCCAGGTTTCAAAGCTGTGCAGAAACAGCGGTTTTCCTCCAATCATTGCTAAAAGCTTATTTTCTCCTTGAAAACGGCGGCTGTTTCCAGCCGCCAGTAAAATAATCTCTATCATTTCTTTATCATTCCGTCTTCATCTGCCATTACGATTTTTTCCGGAGTGATTGGAAGTTCCCGAAACCACTTTCCGGTCGCATTGTAGATAGCATGGGCAAGGGCCGGAGCCGGAGTATTAATGACAATCTCCCCAATGGACTTTGCTCCAAATGGACCGGACGGCTCATAGCTGCTTTCAAATTCAACCCTTAGCTTTCCGGTGTCCAGACGGGTCGGAAGCTTGTACTGCATCAGGGAGTTTTCGTAAACCCTTCCCCGATCATTATACTGGACATTTTCGTAAAGAGCCATTCCGATTCCCTGAGCCAGCCCTCCTTCCGTCTGGACTCTGGCCAGATTCGGATTAACAACCGTACCGCAGTCGACTACTGCCGCATAGTCTAAAATCTCCACATGGCCGGTTTCTTTATCCAGCTCAATTTCTACCATTCCTACCATAAATGGAGGCGGAGAAGATGGGAAGCTGTTGCTTTCCGTCACCGTTAAAGCCTGACGATTCCCGCACATTCCTTTGGTGCCGATTTCCTGAAGGCTTACCCGCTTCTGGTCAGCCAGCCGGAACACGCCTGTTCCATCAAATTCCACTTCTTCCGAAGAGGTTTCTAACAGTTCAGCGCCAATGGCTTTTATCTGTTCCTTTAACTTCTGGCAGGCCTTTTCCACTGCCTTACCGGTTACGTAGGTAGTACTGGACGCATAAGATCCCGAATCATATGGGGAAGAATCCGTATCTGCGCCTAATACTGCAATGTCATCTACAGAGCATTCCATACATTCTGCCGCCATCTGGGCTAAAATGGTGTCGCAGCCCGTTCCCATGTCTGCCGCGCCAATAGATAAGGTATAGTAGCCTTCTTCGTTCATCTTAATGGTAGCAGAGCCGACGTCTACGCCGGAGATACCCGATCCCTGCATCGCCATGGCAACGCCGACACTGCGGACTTTTCCATTTCCCATATCCCTGCATGGGTATTTTTCGTCCCAGCCAATCATTTCCTTGGCTCTTTCCATACAGCGGTTTAAGGCGCAGCTGGTTGCAGTCTCATTATAGTAAGCAGGCATTACCTGGCCTTCCCTTACCATGTTCATTTCTCTTAATTTTACCGGATCCATGGCAATTCTGGCAGCCAGCTCATTGACTGCAGATTCTACGGCAAAAATACCCTGGGTGGCTCCGTATCCCCTGTACGCGCCTGCAGACATCACGTTGGTATAAACGACGTCATAGGCAAACCGGTGTGCTTCCACCTGGCCGTACAGCGGAATGGATTTGTGGCCGGACAGTCCTACGGTAGTCGGTCCATGCTCTCCGTAAGCTCCTGTATTAGACAGGGTGTGTACGTCAATTGCACGAATCCGGCCATCCTTCATCGCGCCTACCCGTACGTGAACCTCCATCTCGTGACGGGGACTGGATGCAGTCTGGCTTTCTTCTCTGGTAAAAATCATCTTTGACGGTTTTTTCGTCTTCCAGGTTACGAATGCAGGGAAAACTTCTGACACTACGGTCTGTTTTGCTCCAAATCCGCCTCCGATTCTTGGCTTTGCAACCCGAATCTGGGATTTTGGAATCCCCAAAGCGTTGGAAATAATACGGCGCACATGGAATACAATCTGGGTAGAACTTAAAATATTGAGACGGCCGTACTGATCAATGGAACAATAGGTACGGAAGGTCTCCATCATAGCCTGCTGACAGGCCTTGGTGTGATACGTCCGATCCACAACGACCTCGCATTCGGACAGGACTTTTTCCACATCCCCGCTTCCGCTTTCCCCACTGGCACACAGATTTCTCTTATTGTCTGCTCCTACCGGACAAAGGGACTGCCAGTTTTCCTCTGGATGAACTAAAATCTGGTTGTCTTTTGCACTTCTAAAATCAAGTACCGGTTCTAATACGGTATACCGGACTTTAATCATCTTTAGTGCCTGATCGACGCACTTTTCCGTATCTCCCGCTACAATCACAACCGGATCCCCTACGTAGCGGACATGGCGGTCCAGAATCAGACGGTCATAAGGGCTTGGCTCCGGATAGGTCTGTCCGGCCATGGTAAACCGGTGATCCGGCACGTCCTTCCAGGTATAAACCCCTTCAATCCCAGGGATTTTTAATGCGTTTTCATACTGGACTTCTTCTACAATGGCATTGGCATGAGGGCTTCGGAGTACCTTTACAATCAGGCAGTTTTCCGGAGCAATATCATCCATATAAACCGGCTGTCCGGTCAGAAGCGCCATTGCGTCTTTTTTGCGGATAGGCTGATTGACTGCTTTTAAATTCATCGCTGTCCCTCCTTTTTCCACTTTAAAAATGCCTGGATTCCGCGAAGCTGTCCCTCGTAACCAGAGCAGCGGCACAGATTTCCGGCCAGATACTCTTTAATGGTTTCTTCGTCTGGATCCGGATATTCCCGAAACAGGGCAATGGCGTTCATCATCAGACCAGGATTGCAGAATCCGCACTGCTCTGCTCCCTGATCTGCAATAAATGCGCCAAACTCTGCTGCCTCTTCCTGTAATCCCTCTAAGGTCTCTACAGCGGATCCATCTGCTCTGACTGCCAGAACCGAGCAGGAAAGCACTGGCTTTTTATCCATCATAACGGTACACAGACCGCAGTTGGACGTCTCGCACCCTCTCTTTACACTGGTGCATCCATGCGCCCGCAAAAAATCAATCAGCAACAGATCGCAGGCAACGTCCTCTTCTATCTTCTTTCCATTTACCAAAATTTTAATTTTCATTCTGCCTGTCCTCCATCTGTAAAACTGCCCGTTTTGTCAGCACCTTTGCCAGATGCTTCCGATACTCTGCGCCTGCCCGCATATTGCTTCCGGTTGCAATCTGTCCAGAAACGTATTCTCCAAATGCTGCCGCGCTTTCTTCCGTAATGCCATCTTTTAAAATGTGTTCTTCATCTCTCACCAGGACGGCTCTTGCCGGTCTTGCGCCAACAGAGGCGCAGACGGTTCCATCTAAATCTCTGCTGACTGCGCAGGTAAGCACTGAAAAATCCGTATTGGTGTTTCTCAGAGACTGGTACGCATTGGCCGCTTTTGTCTTTGGTACGATAATCTGTACTAAAATATCCCTGTCTGCCGGCATTTTTGCAAACTCTTCCAGGCTGACTCTTCCCGCTTTATAAAGCTCTGCACTGGCTCCTAATGCCAAAAACTCGGTCAGTACGTCCGAAAAGCCAAAACGTCCAAAAATACTTCCTCCTACGGTAGCAAGGTTCCGAAACTGCACGCCTACAATGTGACGCAGGCTCTCTCTCATGCTTCCGCCTGTATACTGGTTTAAGCCCGCATGAAGCTCCAGCTGGCGAAGCGTCGCCATTGCCCCAATCCGGAACTCTTTTTCATCTTCTTCAATAAAATCCAATCCCAATCCTGATAAATCAATGGCGGTCTGCACCCGCATATGGCTCATTTTCAACCAGAGCATACCGCCGATAATCCGGCTGCTTTTTTTTTGATTCAGCTCATATGCTTCCTCTAAACTGGCTGCTTTCACATAATTCTGAATGGTCAGCATAGTGTTTCTCCTCTCCAGACAACTGCCCTGTTTGTTCCGTCTTTTATTAGACCGGCTCCTGGTCCGTACAAACGTTTTAAGCCATGGGCAAGCTGCGTTTCGTAATCCTTGTCGTTCTTGCGGATGCCGGCCAGAATCCGGCCTTCCTCCATAAACAGAATCCCATCTCCATAAACATCTGCCAGAGTTGGGTCATGTATACTCATTATAGCATATTTTTTATTTTTTTTCAGATATTCCTTTAGCTGTCCGAAAAATTCATGGCGCTTTGCAAAATCCAGTCCGCTTTCCGGCTCGTCTAAAATCATCCACTCCGCTTTCTGGACCCTGGCCCTTGCCAGATAGCACAGCCTCCTTTCCCCTCCGCTCAGCTCGTTCATATGACGGCCGGCAAGGGAAAGAATCCCCAGTTCATCCAACGCGCTTTTGCTGTCCTCATAGTCCTTTTTTCCAGGCATCTGCCAGAATTTCAGATAAGGATTTCTCCCCATTACCACAAATTCCAGAACCAGACAGTCCGTTGCCTGACAGTCCTGAGGCGCATATGAAATCAGTTTTGCCCGTTCCCGTTCGGAAAGCCTGGATAGGTTTTTGCCGCCCGCCGTTAAGGTTCCTTGAACCGGCGTATAAAGTCCTGCAATGGTTTTTAAAAGCGTCGTTTTTCCAGCCCCATTTTTTCCCAGAATAATGGTCAGAGGATCCTCTGCCGTAAAGGAAATTTCTTTTAAGATTTCCCTGCCTCCTAATTGCAGAGAGAGATTGTCTGCTTCTAGTTTCACAGCCATCCCTCCTTCCGTCTGGAGCAAGCCAGAATCGCTGTCAGAAGGACTGCTCCGGAAAAAGACGTAAAAATGCTGATGGGAATCTCAGCTTCTGTCAAAGAGCGGGCAGCCAGATCTGCCGCCAGAAGAAAAGCAGCTCCTCCCATCGCGCAGGGGATAAAGCTTTCTTTTAGATCTCCGCCCCAAATCTGCCGGATTAAATGAGGTACAATGAGCCCTACCCATGCTACGGTTCCTGCTGCCGACACAACGGAAGCCGCTAAAAGGGTAGCCAGAATTACAGCCGTCTGGCGCACCCGTTCTGCTGGAAGACCCAGACTTTTTGCTTCCTCGTCTCCCAGTGCCAGTACCCTCAGTTTCCACCGCATAAACCACAGCACTACTATGGAAAGAACAATGGCTGGAAGTGCCATTTTAACATCCTTCCAGTCTGCCGCGTGAAAACTCCCCATCAGCCAGTAATCAATGGAAGGAAGCTGCTGGGTCGGATCTGCTCCATATTTTATCAGCATCAGTCCTGCTTCTGCCATTGCGCCGGTAACAATTCCGGAAATAATCAGGGACACTTTCTGCTGTCCGCCAACCGCTTTTGCCAGCGCCACTGTTAAAAATGCAGTGAACAGTCCAAATCCAAATGCGGACATCTCAATAATCCACGCGCTTCCTCCCAGCAAAATGCCCAGAGCCGCGCCTACAGAGGCTCCGCTGGTAACTCCCAGTACGTCTGGAGAAACCAGCGGATTGCGGAAAATATGCTGATACACCATGCCAGACACCGCCAAAGCAGCTCCGCAAATCAGGACTAAAAAAGTTCTGGGAAGGCGGATCTGCAAAAAGACCCGCTCTCCCATTCCTTTTTCCATCCCTGTCAGAATCTTCCACAGATTCTGCAAAGTCAGTGGGTACCTTCCCACACACAAAGACAGTATTACGGTTCCCAGCAAGATTCCGGCAATAGCCCAGAACTTTTTTTGTTTCATCATTTTCCTCTTTTACTGAAGTCCCAGATCCTCGTCAGACACAGAAATGTCAAAGAATTCCTGGTAAAATTCGGTTGCTTCTTCTTTATATTCTTCTTCCGAGTACAAATCCGGATGTAAGACATGGGTCAGCCACAGAACTCCCAAAACAGAAGATGGAGTCGGATAATCCCAGGCCTCAATCTTAGACGGGAATGTGAAAACCTGCTCTTTCTTTACCGCCTCTACTTCTGCCAGCGCTTCATTTTCTGTAAAGCTGTCCAATCCGTATTCTGCATAGCTGACTGCAAATATATAATCGGGATTCCATGCCGTAAGCTGTTCTGCCGAAACAGCCGCCCAATAGCTGTCTTCTAATTCTGCGGATACGCTTGTACCGCCTGCCATTGCAATCAAATCATTCTGATACATTTTGGAGGTACAGGTACTTAGATAGTCAGAACCAGAAGCCAGATAAACCCGTGGCTTTTCTGCATCTTTGGTAAGCTGTCTGGCAAAATCCATTTTCTCATGATAGTAATGCAGCAATTCTTCTCCAATTGCTTCCGTACCGGTAATTTCAGCCAGAAGCGCAACGCAGTCTTCCAATTCGTCCTGGGTTTCCGGATTTACAATTACTACTGGAATTTCCAGAGCTTCAAATGCTGCCGCGCTTTCTTCCAGGCGTTTTGGAAGAATGACCACATCCGGATCCAGAGCTGCTGTCTCTTCTATATTAATACCTTTTCCAGATCCGACAGCTGGAAGTTCTAATAACTGAGGGGCTGCCATCCGATAAAGTGGTCTGGTATCTCCCTTCATTTCAATTCCTGTCAGCTTATTTTCACAGCCTAATGCAATCAGAAGCGCCGTAGAAATATAGTAAGAAGACACAATCCGTTCTGCCGGAGCATCTAAGGTTACCGTTCTTCCCGACTGATCGGTTACGGTAATGGATCCGGCTGCAGTCTCGGTTTCCGTTTCGGTCTGGTCTGCTGCTGTTTCTTCTTTATCTGCTGACTGGCATCCGGAAAGGGAAGCCATTGTCAATGCAGCTGCAGTCAAAACAGCCATTGACTTTTTCCACATTTTTCTCATATCTGTTTTCCTTTTCTCCTGGCGGCCAATTATTCGCCACTCTCTTCTTTCCCTGGAAGCAGAATGTTTAACAAGATTGCAACAAGCGCAGCCGGTACAATGCCGGAACCGCCAAAAATCAACTGTACTGCTTCTGGAAGCCTGGACAAAATGTTGCTGCTTGCTCCGATTCCATATCCCAATCCCAATGCAACCGAAACAATGGTAATGTTTCTGGATGTAATGGCGTGTTTGGTAATCAGCTGGATTCCGCTGACTACGATGGAGGAGAACATCATGACTGCCGCTCCTCCCAGAACGCTCTGAGGCATAATGGAAATCAAAGCGGCCAGTTTTGGAAATAAACCGCAGAAAATCAGAAAAATTCCGCCAAATGCAAGGGCGCCGCGATTTACTACCTTCGTCATGGCTACCAGACCTACATTCTGGCTGAACGAGGTATTCGGAAGAACTCCAAATAATGCTGCAAAAGTAGAGCCAAGACCGTCGCAAATAACGCCTCCGGAAAGTTCGCTGTCTGTTGCTTCTCTGCCCATTCCGCCTTCTGTTACACCAGAAATATCTCCGACCGTCTCAACTGCCGTGACAATAAACATAATTCCTACCGGAAGGATGGCTTTCCAGTCAAATACCGGTTTTACCGGCATTAATTTTGGAACTGCAAACCAGTCTGCCTGTGCCACCTTGTCCCAGTTTAGTACCCAGGCTTTTACGTATTCTGTGCCGTCTGCGCTGACAGCGGTATTGGGCAGAACCATTCCCATTACGGCAGCGGCAATATAACCTACAACAATTCCAATTAATATAGAAGAATAACTGGTCAGTCCTTTGGTTCCATGCTTTAAGGCAATAATAACAATTAAAACCAATGCTCCTAAAAACAGGTTTTCATAAGATCCAAAGTCCAGCGCTTTGTCTCCGCCTCCAAACGAATTAACGCCGATTCCAATCAGAGAAAGTCCAATAGAAAGCACAACGGTACCCGTGACTACTGCCGGAAAGAACTTCCGCAGCGGCTTTAAAAAGAATCCCAGAATACTTTCAAAAATTCCGCCTACAATAGAGGCTCCCATCATTGCGCCATAGGTAAGGATTCCGCCTCCCATACTGGCGGCAACGCTGTTAAATACACCGATAAATCCAGAACTGGTTCCCATAATAATCGGAACTTTTCCACCGATAGGACCAATAGAATAAAGCTGCACCAGAGTCACAATGCCCGCCATAAGCATTGCATTCTGCAGAAGGATTACCTGTAAATCTGCAAATTCACTTCCTACACCAATTCCACAGGCTCCTGTAATAACTAAAATTGGAGTTAAGTTCCCTACAAACATCGCTAAAACGTGCTGAAGTCCCAATGGGATTGCGTGTTTCAGAGGAAGTTTCCCATAAAAGTCATAGGCTTCCTTCAAAGAACTCTGCTCATTCATACTGCTCATTTCTCCTTTGCTTTTTCTTATTTTTTAGGCCGCGCCTAAACAACGGGTTATATTGTATCGGCTTTGTTTTGGAATGTCAAGCGAGCAAACTGCCAATAAGCGCGATTTCTGACTTTGTTTATCTGCTTCCTTATTAACAAAATAAGCTGTATTAATAAAAGGAGCGCTGCTCCTTTGCTTTCTTTACAAATTCACAGCGCCCGAGTACGTTCCGGCTTTTATCTGGAACCACAACCATCTGTCGTTCTGCCGGATCCGCAACTACATCCACAGCCAGAATCCGGCTTTTTATCAAATGCCGGATTAAACGCATAGAAATTCTTCGAATCCAGATGATCGGTCACTATCCTGAGAGCTTCGCCGAATCTCTGATAGTGCACAATTTCCCTCTTCCGTAAAAAACGGATGGGATCTGCTACTTCTGGATCTTTCACTACCCGAAGAATGTTATCGTACGTAACCCGCGCTTTCTGTTCTGGGGCGACCCTGTAAGTACAACATATACAAAAATATAGAGGGTAAAGCAGATATTCCGCCTTTCCAGTGTATCAATTCAGACGTTCAGAAATGAGCGTCTATTTTTTTACCCTAAAGCCAGAAAGGATGTGATACCACGAAGAAATCACCACCGCCGGAGCGTTCCCCTCCGGCTTCCAGACCGGAACCCGAAACCAACCATCAAACACAACATTCAGAAAGGACAGGTACATCTATATGGAATTAAAATTCGTTATCC